>NZNL01000002.1 GCA_002694855.1 Gammaproteobacteria bacterium | reverse complement strand
ATGGTTAACATCATGAATACAAATGCCTGCAGTGGTATTATCAGCAGATGGAATACCGCCCAAACAAGATATGCGGGCAACTGCCAAAGCCCCAGCAATGCAATCAAAAGGAAAAGCAGTTCACCGGCATAGAGGTTGCCGAACAGTCGCAAGCCAAGAGAGATAGGCTTGGCGAAAAGCGTTGGTATTTCGACAACCAGGTTAAATGGAAGCATCCATTTCCCAAAAGGATGAAAGGCTAGCTCACGGAGAAACCCTCCCAGCCCTTTATTCTTTATACTGTAGTAGAGGATCATCAGAAAGACGGTGAACGATAAGCCCATGGTTATATTAGGGTCGGTAGTAGGCACAATCTTGAAAGGGGCGTTTTCGAAGTTGAACACTGCGGCAGCGGATATTTCAAAAGCCTTGGTAATCCAGTCAACCGGCACCAAATCCATGGTATTCATCAACAGGATCCAAAAAAGCAGGGTCAGGGCCAAGGGTCCTATCAGCTCGTTCTTGTAGTGGAAGACCTCGGAAACACGAGAGTCGACGAATTCTACTATCCACTCAACAAAATTCTGGATGCCGCCGGGATTATCGACTGAGGCCTTCTTGCCGACCGAGTGAAAAAACCACAGGAAGAAAGTCCCGAGGAATATCGACCAGCCCAGGGTGTCAACATTTACTGCCCAGAAACCCATATCGGCAGCCTCCTCGGGTGTATGGGCGAATCCCCAGTGACCGTCGTGTGTGCGGCCCAAGGTCAGAAAAGACAAATGGTGAGTGATGTATTCCTGTGCTGTAAGCTCGCCAGCATGCTCGGCGGCTAAGTGGGCTGCGTCAGCTAACTCTGCCATAAAAAATTCTATCCATTTCCTCAAATTTCCCCTCGAACATGAGGGCGTCTTGTTCGCCTTATGTTTTATTGCCCATAGGGCTGTAGCTAATCAGGCCTGACTTCATCACGCCAACGAAATGGGTTGCTATAAACCCAAGTATCAACGCGAGCTCATTTAAATTAGTAATTAATGTAAAACTTAGCGCAAAGAGCACCAGCGTGATTGCGATCTTGCCGAGTTCCCCTCTTATGAAGCTCCTAACAACTTTGTCCGCATTGCGAGCGCCCCTGTATTTGAACGCCTGCATGGCGAAGTAGCTGTTTGAAAAAACGCTGATCAGGCCTCCCAACAGCACCGAGTAGGCCACGACGCTACCTGAAAGAAACAGAAAAATTAGGGCTATAAACGACGTGGCAACCAACTGTGCGACGATTACTTTATAGACTGGTGGGGCTTTTAGATTAGTCACAAACCTGACTTTTTTGATTGGCTTTTTATTGAGCCCGACACCCAAAACATCTGTAAAAAACACCTTAATTTTGCAGCAGTGATCACCAAAGCACGCGCATTATAGGGATTTTGCGGGCCCTAATCAACTGCGCTAAAGCTACAATTTTTGCGGCGGACCCCTGCTACTTTATGTGAGATAAAATACCATCCAATTCATCCAAAGAATTGTATTTTACAACTAGCCTACCTTTACCCTTGGCGGTGTGTTGGAGCAGCACTTTGGCGCCAAGCTTGCCCGCCAACGTTTCCTCTAGATTCTTGATGTCTGGATCAACAGCCTTGGATGCTTTGCCGGAAATCTCGCCTGAAAGTAGGCGCCTGACCAGCGATTCAGTCTGCCGAACGGACAGCCCTCGGCCCACAACAGTGCGAGCTGTCTTCGGTTGCTCGACATCGGGCAAAGCCAGAAGCGCCCTGGCATGCCCCATCTCCAGATCGCCCCGCTCTAACATGCGACGCGCATCCGTATGCAGCCCGATAAGACGAATCAGGTTAGTTACAGTCACTCTGGACTTGCCGACAGCATCTGCGACTTCTTGCTGCGTCAGTTCAAACTCGTCCTGCAGTCGCTTTAGCGCCATGGCTTCCTCGATAGGATTAAGATTTTCCCGCTGGATATTCTCAATCAGGGCCATGGCAATAGCAGCCTCATCTCCAACGGGCTTAATTATAGCCGGTATCTTATCTAACCCAGCTAACTGGCTGGCTCGCCAGCGGCGTTCACCCGCGATGATTTCGTATTTTTCGCTGGAGATTGGGCGAATAACGATAGGCTGCATGACGCCCTGCTTCCTTATAGACGCGGCTAGCTCCTCTAAGGCTTCCTCGTGCATATTAGTACGTGGCTGATATTTGCCCCGCTGGATTAAGTCTATTGGTATGTTTTTAAGATCGCCATCTTTATCAGAAGTCGCTGCCGGAGCACGACTTTTATCAGTTTTGCCCAGCAGACCAGCCATAGTCTCCGAGCTGCCGGGGGACAATAGCGCATCTAGGCCCTTCCCGAGCTTCTTGTTATCTACCATCGTTGCTTTTCACCAGTTTCGAGTTATTACGGGTTGTTATGCAACCCGACGTCCCGATCAAGAGATACCTGCCGCAGCTTCATCGTGCCTGCGCAGCATTTCGCCAGCAAGAGCAAGGTAGGCGATGGCCCCCCTTGATCGTTTGTCGTATTTTATTGCGGGCTTGCCGTAACTGGGCGCTTCAGCCAGCCGGACGTTCCTGGGTACCACAGTGCGGTATACTGCATCGCCGAAATAATTAAAAAGCTGCCCGTTTACTTCTGTAGTTAATTTGTTGCGCGGGTCATACATCGTGCGCAAAATTCCTTCTATTTTCAGCTCCGGGTTCAGTCTATCCTTTATGGTGCTTATGGTATCCATTAACGCCGATAATCCCTCCAGCGCATAGTATTCACACTGCATAGGGATTACTACACCATCGGCTGCCGCAAGGGCATTGATGGTTAGCATGTTTAATGATGGGGGACAATCAATAACAACAAAATCGTACCGTTGTTTAATCGCTACAACAATCTGCCTCAACCGTGTCTCACGGTTTTCGCCTATAATCAGATCGACCTCAGCAGCAACAAGATCCCCATTAGCAGGCAGCAAGTCATAACCGGCTTCTTCGGGCCTGACGACGACTTCATCAAACCCCGCTTCCTGAACAAGTAGGTCGTAGACCGATTTCTCCAGTGCATTCTTGTCAATCCCGGACCCCATAGTTGCATTTCCCTGCGGGTCAAGGTCGATGAGCAATACATTTTTCCGTGTTATCTTCAGTGAAGCGGCAAGATTAACCGAGGTAGTGGTTTTCCCGACCCCACCTTTCTGATTGGCAATAGCTAAAACTTTGCTCACCGTATTATCCGTTTAAATCCGTATCGAAACTCTTATCTTGAATCTCTGGCCTTATTTTATTTACATATCAACTCAACAATGTGCCTGTGTGAATTTTCACCGGGGACTATGATTTTTTCTATCCGGGAAACGGTAACATCATCAGGCAACGCTGTGATCTCTTCTTTCGGATAACGTCCTTTCATGGCCAACAGTTTACACGGTTTGTTACTTCCAGAAGATATCAGGTGTCTGGTTTTCACTGCTAGCTCTTCCAAGGAAGAAAAAGCTCGGCTAATGACCATATCAATTTGCCGGCTGCTTTCATAGTGCTCAACCCGACAATTTTCGATGGTTACATTCGACAACCCAAGCTCGGTCTTTACCTGAAATAGAAACCGTGTTTTCTTGCCATTGCTGTCCACCAAGATAAATTCTTTGTCTGTATTTAAAATAGCCAAGGGGATTCCAGGAAGCCCGGCACCAGACCCGGCATCCACAATAGTATTTCCGCTCAGGTAAGGATGGATGGAGAGGCTGTCCAGAACATGACGGCCTACCATAGAGCCTATGTCAGTACTAGCGACCAGGTTAACCTTCTGATTCCACTTCTCAAGCAACTTTAGATACTGGGCCAAACTAAATACCAGACTCTCTTCTCCGCAAACCCCCATTGATCGCAGACCCTTTCTCAACTCTCGATCAGGGGAATCATACATAAGGGTTTTCCGACGCTACTTGAGAGTCTATAAATATAGGGTGTGGTTTCAGAGGTAATTCTCACCAACACTACAGGCGACGATCCTGCTCAAATGGCTATAGGGTAAGCCGGTCTCCTCATGCCAGACATTGAACTGGTCTTGCGCTTTCTTCAGATCGCGTTTACTCGAAGGTTGCTCCGCGATATCCAGACCAACACTTTTTAGTGTCAGCACCACATCACGGGTCAACACGAAACAATCTTTTCCGGCTCTTCGCAAAAACCACATTGAACTCTGCCCGCCAAGACGAGAACCATGTTGCTTTAAATGGGCCATCAAGCCGATCTGATCCGACTCTGGCCAGCGCCCGAGAAAATTGCCAAAACTTCCAAATTCACGGGCAGTTTCCTGAATAAAAAACACATTCTCCTGCAAGGCCTTGATCTTCTGCCAATTGCGAACTACTCGCCGGTCGCTGGTATAGGCTTCCCATTGTTCCGGTGGCAGCAGCTCTAGTTTAAATGGGTCAAAACCGAAAAATGCTTCTTCGAATTCAGGCCACTTGTTCTCAATAACTTTCCAGCTGAAGCCCGCCTGGTTAATACATTTTGTCATCATGGCCAGGTAGCGATCATCGCTCCTGGCGGCAAGTTTCTTCTTGGTGGCAACTTGCGGTAGAAGTTTTTCCAGCGCAGTCGCGCCTCCTTTGCGCTGTTCAGCGCGTTCTTGAATTTGAGTAAATTTCTTCATTTTGCGTATTATCCTGCTTTACGCGTCGGGGCTTGGTATTTCTTCAGGTAAATCAACAGCAGAGAAATCGCTGCCGGCGTCATTCCGGGGATTCGAGATGCTCGCCCAATGTTTTCGGGTCTCGCTTCTATGAGCTTTTCTTTCAGTTCGTTTGACAAACCCTGCATTTTCTCGTAATCAAATTCTGGCGGAAGACCTGTATTCTCTTGTTTTTTTAGACGTTCAATTTCTGTAGATTGCCGATCAATATAGCCTTGGTATTTAACCTGAATCTCTGTCTGTTTTTGGGCTTGCTGCTCAAGCGAATTAGCTGGTGCAGGTGCTTTTCCCGATAACACTGCTTCTAACAAAGGTTGAATCTCAACTCCTGGCCTGGCTAGCAAGTCAGCCAAGCTATACTCCCGGGAAATTGGTTTTTCTAATAAGGGGTTTACTTGTGTTGCTTCTTTGCTTTTTGGTAGCACCCAGGTGTTGCGCAAGCGCGCGAGCTCACGCTCAATACGTTCCTGCTTCTCAGAGAAGAATTGCCAGCGCCCGTCATTAACGAGCCCAAGGGTTCGACCTTTGGGTGTAAGGCGCAAATCAGCATTGTCTTCTCGCAATGTTAAGCGGTACTCCGCTCTGCTGGTAAACATGCGATAGGGTTCGTTGGTGCCCAGTGTTATCAGGTCATCAACCAATACTCCTATATACGCCTGGTCACGGCGTGGACACCAGGACTCTTCGCCGCGTGTGGCTAATCCTGCGTTCAATCCAGCCAGTAACCCCTGTGCAGCCGCTTCCTCATAACCGGTTGTGCCATTTATCTGCCCCGCAAAATAGAGCCCTTCGACAAATTTAGTTTCCAGAGAATACTTCAAGTCCCGAGGGTCGAAATAATCATATTCGATGGCATACCCTGGACGGGTAATGTGAGCATTCTCAAACCCCTTGATCTGGTGAACCATGTCCACTTGCACGTCATACGGCAACGAAGTAGAGATGCCATTCGGATACAACTCATTTGTGTCCAATCCTTCTGGCTCCACAAATATCTGGTGAGATGTTTTTTCGCTAAAACGCATTACTTTATCTTCGATAGACGGACAGTATCTAGGTCCAGTTCCTTCAATAATGCCGGTATACATCGGAGAGCGATCCAGCCCACTGCGAATGATTTCATGGCAGGCTTCATTGGTTGAGGTGATGTAGCAATTCACTTGTTTGGGATGATCAGATTCCTGACCCAGGTAGGACATAACAGGCACAGGGGTGTCCCCTTCCTGCGGCAGCATAACCGAAAAATCTACGGTCTTCCCATCTATACGAGGGGGGGTGCCGGTTTTAAGCCGATCAACTTTAAACGGTAACTCTCTAAGTCGCTCTGCGAGCGCTATAGAAGGCTGATCACCAGCCCGCCCACCAGGTTTGTTTTCCATACCGATATGGATTTTTCCTCCTAGGAAAGTTCCTGTGGTAAGTACAACTTTCTTTGAACGAATTTTCAGACCCATCTGGGTCACAACGCCTTTAATTACATCCGATTCGATAATTAGGTCATCCACGCCTTGCTGAAACAACGTCAAGTTGTTCTGGGTTTCAAGAATCCGGCGGACGGCTGCCTTGTAAAGCGCGCGGTCGGCTTGTGCTCTAGTAGCGCGAACAGCGGGCCCTTTGCTCGCGTTTAAAATACGGAAATGGATACCAGCTTGATCTACCGCCTGCGCCATCGCTCCACCAAGAGCGTCAACTTCTTTTACTAAGTGGCTTTTTCCAATACCCCCAACAGCTGGATTACATGACATCTGCCCTAAAGTCTCTATGCTGTGAGTCACCAATAGAGTGCTTGCGCCTAGACGCGCAGCTGCGAGGGCAGCTTCTGTACCGGCATGTCCTCCACCAATAACGATGACGTCATATTGAGTCTTGCTAAGCATGGGAAATGTTAAGTCTCTAATCAGGGCTTTGAAGTATATAGACTACCAAAGCCGCTAAGCGAATTTCTTTGTGATTCTTCTCTTATACACATTATATTAATATATAAATATATATAAGATTATATATAAGAAGGTATATATGTTGTTGTTATAGGGGACACTGTTATCTGTTGAAAAGCCTGATAAATACATTGAAGACAAGCGCTTGCATTAATGATAACTACAGAGGAAACCACTTAGTAGCCTAACCATAAGGTCTGAATTAAATGTGCATAACTAGATGGTCTCTCACTTCGGGAATAGGATCGCAAATTTTATCCACTACATATCAAGTATATTTGCTTACTTGTCAACATAATGTCAATGTATGTAGGATCCTGTTGATAACCTTACTTTCCAATACAAAAACTTGAGAAGATCTCACCGAGTAAGTCGTCACTAGTGAATTCCCCAGTAATGGTGCTTAAATGGTTCTGAGCCAACCTTAAATCCTCAGCGACCAATTCAAGATGTGAGCCCTTACTAAGCTGTAGAAGACTGGTTTTTATAAGTTTTTCGGCCTTTTTAAGCTCTGCCAGATGTCGCTCTCGTGCTACAAATGCTGTTTCCTCAGTTGGCCTGAATCCAGCACAGGTTTTCAGATGATCGCGAAGCATGCCGATTCCTGTGCCCTGTTTAGCTGAAAGATGGATTTTGGAAAGCTCTTTGTTTTTATACAGGATAGTATCTTTACTTGGTGCGTTGTCCAGCAAGTCAATTTTGTTATAAATCAGCGTACAACGAGTAAGAATTGATTCAATTGAATCTGCGCTCTTCTCTGCAAGATTGAGTGGTTGTAACACCTTATCCACATCTTGTTCAGGGGCAGTGCAGTCAAAGACTAATAAAATCTGGTCTGCTGTTTCAATAGCGCCATGCGTGCGTTTTACCCCCTCTATTTCAACAATGTTATCGCTGGTTCTGAGACCCGCTGTGTCAATAATATGAATTGGCATTCCATCAATGGAGATTTCTTCTTTTAATAGATCCCGGGTAGTGCCGGGGATATCAGTAACGATAGCGCTATCAATACCAGACAGGGCATTCAACAGACTGGATTTTCCAGCATTTGGTATCCCGGTAATAACAACCTGCAGCCCGTCTTTGAGTAAAGCGCCCTGCTGGGCCTGGGCATATACCTCAGAGATCTGGTTAAGTGTTTCTTCTATTGATTCCTCAACCTTTGCGTCGGCCATCAAATCTATATCTTCGTCTGAAAAATCTATGGCCGCCTCTACGCTGACGCGAATAGTCGTTAGCATTGTTACCAGGTGGTGCACTAACTCTGAAAATTGGCCCCTCAAAGTGCGCATGGCAGATTGGACTGCTTGTTTGGAGTTGGCATCGATGAGATCGGCAATCGCTTCTGCCTGCAGTAAGTCAATCT
>NZNL01000001.1 GCA_002694855.1 Gammaproteobacteria bacterium | reverse complement strand
TAGTATGGTTTAATGTACGTGCCCATCGGGACACATGTGCTTGTCTTCGCCTGAACGCTTGCGCAAGGACCTTTCAATGGAATTGGGATTTTCTCCTTTTTCCAAACGATGAACAACCTCATTATACTCGCTACCGTAATCCTGTCCCGACTTTCTCATCGTAGAACGCATGGTCTGTGCTAATGACTGAGGATCATTGGCTGATAAACCCTTGGATGATTTTTGCTGTTCAGAGGTACTATTTTTCCCGCATGATATGGCTGAGACAGAAAT
The DNA here is from genome assembly GCA_002694855.1 of Gammaproteobacteria bacterium. Lineage (GTDB taxonomy): Bacteria > Pseudomonadota > Gammaproteobacteria > Pseudomonadales > Pseudohongiellaceae > UBA9145. The sequence continues at coordinate 8,207 of NZNL01000001.1, read as the reverse complement.
CAGGCGTTTCAAGTCACTACTGTCACAGTCAGGGCAGACAGCGGTATTTCTGTTAGCTTCATCATAACTACGGAAAAACAGATTTACCCGTTTACTGCAAGGGGTACATAGATATTCATATATGGGCATCAGACCTTACTCAAGAGAAATAGTTAATGTCCGCAAATTTACTTAACTCCTGGCAGTTTTATAAATAAAGAATTAGCCGAGTCGTTAGAAGCTGTTATTGCTGATGCATAGGAAAAAATACTAGGGGAGCCTCCAGTATGGAGGAATATGACTGTTTTATCTGAACTGATATTTCCTTTTTTAACTAAGTCAGTTAAGCCAGCTATTGCTTTCCCGGTATAAATCGGATCCAGAAAAATGCCTTCGGTTCGAGCAACAAGACGAATAGATTCAATACCCTCAGGACTAGGTATACTGTATCCATCACCAATATATTCGTCAATTACTAGAATATCATCGCTGGTGATTGTAAGGTCCAATCCTAGAATTTCTGCCGTTTCTTTGGTTAATTGCTCAATGTAAGCTATGCATTCATTACGTGTGCGGCTGACGGTGATACCATACACTTTACAGTTTAATTCCATCCATTTGAAACCCACCAGTAATCCAGCTTGCGTAACACCGCATCCCGTGGCACATAATAAAATGTCCGGGTCTATGTTCAATTCCTTCAACTGAGAGCAGATTTCCACAGCGGCCGCAACATAACCAGCACATCCAAGAGGTGAGACGCCACCCCGTCTAATCATATATGGCTTTCCACCTAAGGCACGTAAGCGTTCAACTTCGTGACTAATATGCTTATCAAGATACTTACGGTCAGGATCACCTGTGAAAACAAGTTTGGCATTAAGCAATTTATCCAGGAGAAAGTTTCCCTGTGTTTCGGCAGGTTGCATGCTAGGCAAAACAGCAACTCCTTTTAGGCCCAAGTATGCCGCCACAGCCATAGTCGTTCTGACATGGTTAGATTCAGGGCTGCCACCGGTGACCAGCATATCGGACTCCTGTCCTATCGCATCGGCGGCGAGGTATTCGAGGGAACGTACTTTATTTCCGCCTAATCCAAAACCTGTCAGATCATCTCGTTTGAACCAAAGATCAAGACCGCCCAAAGCATGGCTCAAACGCCTAACAGGCTCCAGAGGTGTGGGCAATTTGGCCAGTTCAAGTCGAGGAAGTGAGGCCAAGTCCGGATTCATTCGGAGAAATATCTTTCCAAATACGGCTGGTCGCTTTCCCGTGATGTATGGGTTAATTCTACTGTTCGATCTACGAATTGAGGACAAAGGCCTAGTTGGTGTTTATAGTCAAGTAGGAAATCGATCTCATCAAGTGATAGGTGTTCCATGACCTTACCATTGTCCACTAAGCAGGACTTAAGTGAACGGTTCTCTTCGAAGGCCGGCACGGTAACTTGATACACAAGGTCATGAGCTGATTGCTTGCCTATTTTCCGTGCCAGAGCAAGCATGATCCCCTCTGACAAAATATGTCCTCTTGTTGCTTCCAGATTGGCCATCATTTTTTCACTATTTACCTGAAGAGTTGAACACAACGCACAGCCGAAACGAAGCAAGGCGCCCATCATGACACAAATGGTTCCGATCAAACCCCACTCTGATTTCCAGGCACGACCATCTCGTTCGTGCTCATGTACCAAGTTTTCATTAAGACAGTTTGCGTTGTGGCGAATCAAACGTGCCAAAGTACCTAGATGCTCCGACAATTCCGGATTTCGTTTATGCGGCATTGTGATACTACCTACAGTACCTTTTACAAATGACTCACTCACTTCCCCGATTTCATGCCGCTGCAGTGTATACACTTCGTGTCCGATCTTGTCCAAAGTGGAAGAAATCATAGAGAGAAGTTGTATGAATTCTGCTTGATTGTCACGCACTGAAATCCAGGCGATATCCGGTGGGCGTAAACCTACCTTTTCAAAAAAGATCGATTGCAACTTGAGTCCTTTTTCTCCAAAAGCGGACAGTGACCCTACTCCGCCTGCCAATTGCCCCTCTCCCATTCTTTTGTGCAGGTCCTTTAACCGCTCCATATGGCGGCGAATTTCCCGGATCCATATTGAGACCTTGAACCCAAAAGTTATCGGCAGACCTGGCTGACCGTGTGTTCGCCCAAGCATCGGTGTATCACGATTTTTCTGAGCTAAAACTAACAGATCATGCTCAATTCTGCGTAAATCTCTGAATACTATTCTCCAAACTTTTGTAAGTACCATTGACATCCAAGTATCTGTGATGTCTTGTACTGTGGCTCCATAATAAATCCATTCTCCGGCAGTGCCCTTACACAGTTTCTTCAATTCCTGGATCAGACCATGCATGGAATGTCCGGACTGATCATATTCTTTTCGGAGGGAATCCATATCCAACTTCTTCACATCGCAAATCCTTATGATTTCTGGTACAGCTTTAGACGGAATAAGACCCACTTCTGCCTGTGCTTCCGCCAGAGAACTGATAATTTCTAACCAAGCCTGCGTACGGGGAATCTCATCAAACATGGTACGCATCTCATCCGTTCCCCACGCGTTACCGTATATCTTGGAATCGATCATGTGCACTGGCATAACGCTGTTACCTTTTCAAACAATTTTTTTTCTGCTTCTTTAAGTCGAGATTCTTCTGATATGCCCCACTGATTACATTCATACACAAGATCGCGAAAAGTAGTAATCATCTCTTGAACTGATTTTGAGGATGATCCTCCTGGGCCAGTCCTCGTGGCTACAATGGCTTTCGGATCCATAATCTTCTCGATAATATCATCGGACATGTTGAGAGAACGATTTATAATATCCTTCGCGGCACTATTTAGCAGGTCAGCCTCCAGTTCTTTACCCATCTGTGTTGCAGATCTCACCGCGCGTCCAACAATAGAATGAGCCGTTTTTGCATCAATACCATATTTAGTCATGATCTCCTCAGCGAGATCAGTGGATCCACCTAGACTTTTCACAGTAGCCAGGCTCATTTCATCTTTATTTACCGTTAGCCCAGAAACAGTTGCTGACAATAACTTTAAAGCCAGTTTGGTCTGCATCAAGCCTTTCGGTACCATGCTGTACGTGAAAATCCGATTATCAACTTGCCCTGACGGGGTTGATTGCAAAGCGGCTGTACCAGCCAAACGGCCAATCATCTCTCTTGCCACTCCGCGTACAAATGTAAGGCTGTATGGGTTCTTCTTCTGAGGCATAATAACACTGGACCGGGAATGGCTGTCTGATAACTCCACAAAATTAAATTCAGACGTAGCCCAGATCTGCAGGTCTTCCGTCAAGTGATCTACATTGCATAATACTGCAAGAGCTGCAGACATCAATTCTATTGGTCCGTCAGACTGCCACATGGCATCTCGTGTATGCAGTACCAAACCATTGAAACCAAGCAACTCAGCTAAGCGATCCCTGTCTATTGGCAAACGTGAACCATTTGTGCTACCCGCACCTGCAGGGCTTTTGTTCGTGCGGTTATAAGCGGATTGCAAGCGATCCAGATCACGACCCATAGGCTGAACAAAAGTCAGCACGTAATGAGCCAGTGTAGTTGGATGTGCTCTCTGTAAATAAGTATAATCTGGTAGCAAAGTGGACTGATGTTCTTCAGAAAAATCAAGCAATGTATCCATAAGTACTGAAACAGCCTTCACGACTTCAAGCAATTCAGCGCGCGTTACAATGAGATAGGCTAAAGTGGAAACTTCTCGCCGAGGTCGTCCTGCCTGGAGCCAGCCTGCCGTGTCTGGAGTTCTCTGATGCAACATATGATCCCGATTCGTATAGACATCAACCAGAGCATTATCAAAATCAATTTCTTCTGCTGACAGATTATGCATTTCAATAAGAGCATTCAACAATTCTACTCTCGATTCTTGCGGTACAATACCAATTTCAATAAGCATGACAGCATGAGCAAGATCAGCAAGGCTCATCCCGGAATAAAGCAATGCTCCATCGTTCACTTCCATGGAAAAAGCAGAATCAACGAGCTCAGGGGCAGGGCCTTCTGCAAAGCAACTTGCCACACCAATTTGACTTCCGTCTCTACTCATTCTCCGCTTTAAGTTCTGGTGCAAAGTGGGACAAAGTTTCGTAGCGTAGTCCTCGGCGCAGTGCCTCCAGGCCAAGAACATCCCGGGGCAGAATATTCCCAAGATTTACATTCGATCCACAACGTATGATGAGAGAAGCTTGCTGGTGTTGACGCGGTGCTTCCCATATAATATCATTCTGGCGATGACCAACTCCCTCCAGGATAGCCTCAACTTTATCCTCCAGTATAATTCCGTTCTTGTCATAAATACCGATATTTATTCCTGATTCTCGACCCTCGATAATGACCTTATCTGCACCACTTTCCAAATCGGCATTAATGTCATCGCATAGTTGTGAGATTGGTATCTCAATCTCAGGATTTTTTTTCCCTACTTCTGTCATTACTTTCAGTCCATAACCCCTTGATCTCTTGATAGAGTCATCTCGTTTCTGTCGATTCACTTTGTAGATCCCATCAGAAATTTCAATAGTGGTAAAACCGCAGTTTTTTACCCAATCTATATATTGCGTATCATTTCTTTGTTGGAAGGCAATTTCCATTAGGGTACCACCTGGATAAATATCAATCTGATTATCTACAACTAAATCAATCTTATCTCTCAGAAAGGCTTCACTCAACATTACAGCTGTACCAAAAGAGAGTTTGATCTGGTCCAAATATTCGCCCGCCATATAAATCAGATCTTCTGTCGCTTTCAGACCTTGACACCGGTCGAGCATCATTGTAATGCCATAAGGACGTGGCTTTACCTTAATTCGATCTGGTGCTATGTTCGGCATTAAGTAGGTCATTGCCTTAACTTTCCCGTTAGATTTTTCATTTATCAAGAGTCAACAACGTTTCCAGAGCATGCTCAACCTGACGAAGATTTGCTCCCCAGGGAACAACGGCCCTATGCCCATCCATTTCAATGTGTTTTTCCAGAAGACAGCATTTGATGACTTGAAGCGCACCATTATCACTTGTAAGACTGCGGGGGCACATTTCAACGCAGGCAGGTCTATCTCCGTAGAAATGTTCATGGATTTCACGGCTTCGTTCACATCCCAACAATGTCCAATTATGCTGATCAGGATGTTCATCAAGAAAATAAGTAGGAACTTCAAAATCCAAACCTGATGAACGACACGGTACAAGAAATACTTCGGCGTTTTCGGCTTTTCCGGCTAAATCACGAAGGTCGATTTGTTGTGCATCAATTTTGATAGCTGGTAAGTCCGCATAGGTTAATACATGCTGAACCATGCGTAACAATTTGGGAGGTTCGGGTGGAATAACTTCAACCACCCGTATTCGAACAGGATCGGGATGGTGTATAAAGTTGACATGATCATCTTGACCCCGCACGATGAGAGTTGATTCTTTGCCCAAGCCTAACTCCTTGGCCTTCGCAGCTAAGACAGTGTCGTTTGCCGTGTCTACTGTATGATCTTCTGCCAAAACACATGTTGTTGGGAGGGCCACTAGTGATATATCTTTGATAGGACTGAACAATGATTCATCATCTGGTCGGCTAATCATGGCAATTGCACAAGTTTCACTCTGTTCTAAGATGATATATTCTGTTCGCCGGTATGCATCTTTCCCCACCAGATGTTTCCTTATGTCATCTTCCGTCATTTCACCATTATAGGGTTGAACACTGACCTGACGGTAAGACTCAGGTACAAAATTGTCTGGAAGCAGATTTGAATGACAATTATTCACATCTAAACTCATGCTGAAACAAGGGTTTCGATTTTGCTGAGAGTAACTCATAATAATATTCTAGATGTGCTTTAGCGGTGCTTTCCCAACTGTACAATTCGGCCGTTTTCGGCCCAGAAGAAGCTAAGCGCTGTTTCAGTTTTAAATCTATCGCTAACTTCTCAATACCCGCTGCGATGGATGACTCATCTTCTGCACTGACCATAATAGCATTTTCCTCATGCTGGAGGTATTCTTTAAATACTGGTATATCCGATGTAAGAACAGGTAAACCAGACGCCATTGCCTCCAGAACAACGAGCCCCCATCCTTCTTTCACTGAAGGAAATAACAATCCATCAGCTGCATGGTATAGTTCAGGAATTTGTTCATCTTCCACGGTCTCAAGTAACAATATGTCTTTCCCTATTTCCAGTTCTGAATCATGTAACCACCCAAAAAATTCTGTTCTGTACGGTGTATAATCGAACAAGGTTTCTCCTCCAGCAATTAGCAGAATGGGATCCAACCCTTGTGCCAATAACTGACGTCTTGCTGAATCAAAAGCCGTCACAAGACGTATACTATTTTTCCTAGGTTCAATTCCACCAATGCTTAAGAAAACAGTCTTGCCGCTTACATCAAGTTTTTTCCGCGCACCCTTTCGCTGCGCATCGGTTGGGGGACGAAACCTGCTAATATCCACACCATTGTGTATAATATGACTATCCACTCCGAATTCTGACATAAGTCGGACTTTCCAGTATTTACTTACAACGAGACGGTGCTCTGGGCGGTAAATCGAATCTTTTTGGCACTGGATTAGACGTGGACTTACAAAATCATCTACATGGTGGATTGTTCTAATAAAAAAAGGAAATAATCCCTTTTCAGATGCATGCCACAACGCGTTAGCGGAGACACAGTCCTGAGTATGGTAGATATCAAAAGAAGTTTCCAGATGATTAACAAGAAATTGGTAATACGTATCAATATAGCGCTGAATGCGATCATCCAAAGATTCATCTCTCTCACCCATTATACAAGGGATGAAAGTACTGGGAAGTGATGTAGGACGAAAAAACCCTTTTTCATCTTTACCTAGGGCAAAGACGTGAACATCATGTCCCAGATCTTGAATATGCTCTGCCAATTCTAAAGTATGAACTACACCGCCGCGTGGCCTTGTCGAATAGGTGAAAAAAGCAATCCGAAGAAGTCGTTGTCTATTATCGACATTCACAAAGGATTACTGACGTTGTTTTTTCATATGAAATGATGAGGTAATAATTAAGTACCCTTTCTTACTTCTTACCTTTTCCTTTCTTGGAAGAGGATTCTTTTTTTGGTTCATTCTTTCGTGCTTCCTTGATAACCTCCTTAAGGGTTTCAGGGCTTTTTCCTGCAGCCGCCTGCTTTGCTACTTCCTCAAACCCTTTCCCTGGATCTAATCCTGCATTATCGTATTGACGACTCATACTTTCAACAGTTTTGCGCGGGTCTACGACGCGGAGCTCACCGCCAGTTTCGCCTTTACTTTGAACCCTTCCTAATTGAGATATAAGTCTTTTCAAAGAAGAACTGCCGCAATGTTCGCATTCAGCCGATTCATTTTCAACACTGCTAAATGAGCGGAACAAAATAGAAGAGATTTTTCCGCAATCATTACACTTATACTCGTAGATCGGCATCTATAATTCCTTAATTTAACTCGGCGCCAACAATAGCCGCTGCAATTTTAGCCGCTTGTGCATTGGTAGGCAATACCAAAGCCCCAGCATTGCAAAGGGATTCTTCCTGTCTCCTGAGTCCCTGAGGATCTTTTTCAGATCCACAAACATGAGTAACTACAGATAAATAACGTTTGTTTGCAGCTGCTTCTGCTTTTGCCTGCCGAATTATTTTAGCCAGACTGGCAGTTGGATTATCATGAGCACCATAACCAATTACAATATCAAGAAGAATAACGGCTACGCTGGGATCAGTTGCTTCCATAAGTATGCGGTCCTGGCGAAGTGATGGGTCAATCATGGGATGAGGCCGAGACTGCGTAAACTCTTCCTCACCCATATCAATGCAACTGTGTTTTTTACTAATTCGACCATTATTAAGTGCCCATTTCTTGGACACGGAAACGTTAGAATAAACCCCCTGGAAATATTTTCTTAAAACATCTATAGCCTCATCACATAAGCTGCCGCCCGCGAAAAGTCCTCGTATATATTTTTGACCATCCGCTAGCTGTTCACGCTCATTATTGGCCATTTTGATCAATGTGTCTGAATTGGTTGCAAGAAACGGACCGGAATTTTCATGGATCAGCGAAAGCACAGCTTCAGCTGTATCTTCGATTGTCTCGGTGAAAAGAATACCATCTTGCTCGCGAGCTTCATCCTCGCCCAAAAAATTGACAACTACAGGTTTACCGCT
>NZNL01000053.1 GCA_002694855.1 Gammaproteobacteria bacterium | reverse complement strand
CGCACACAGGTCGCCTCCCTCTATGTCACCCCCGAAAACGCAGTCGTTATATCTTTGTGCGCTTGCAGCAGAGGTGGAATTAAATCCATCAATGGAAGCGGCGGCGTTCCGTGCACCATTGAAATCACCGAAATTGATACCTGGCCTTACCCGCTGTGCTTGTCGCATTGCACCGGTCACAGGATCTTTATAAGTATGAATGGGTTGACTCTGGTCGTACCAGGTGTTGCTGTCGTAATTCGCCTGTGCGGTATTGCTGGTATCAATAAAGCGCATGCCTGGAACCAGTGAAGTTGTGTTGCGGCTTGGTTGTCCGTCTTCGTTGAGTGTGACTAAACCACCTCCATTGGCACCACCAAAGGGACGATCAATCACCATGAAATTTTGCCTTACGTTAAATTCCAGGTTATCCGACGGGGTCCATTTAAACTGTATGGCGCTATTTTCTGTGCCGAGACCGTCAAGGTCGGCTCCGGAACCTAATTCTTCGATAACGCCATCACGATTTCGAACGCTAAAGTTAACCCTGGCTGAAAATTGATCAGTCACAGGGATATTCATCATGCCATACCATTCATCAGTGCCGAAATTTCCGATGATAGATTTTAAGGAATAATCAAATTCCTGGGTGGGTTCGTTGTAAAGGATATTTATAGCGCCACCAACGGCATTTCGGCCGTATAACGTTCCCTGAGGCCCACGTAATACTTCTACTCGCTCAACGTCCCAGAACGTGGCAGCAGTTGCAGTCAGCAGGTCTTCAGAGTAGATGCCGTTCATGTAGGTGGCAATACCTGGATCTCCACCTAATGCACGAAAGTTACGACCTACTCCCCTAACAGTTGCATCGTAAGGCTGGATGGTTGTAGCAGGAATAAAGTTCTGCAAGTCTTCCTGATTTCTAATACCAAAATCTTCCAGGTTTTCTGCAGTCAGGGCTGTAATAGAAATAGAAGTATCTTGTATCGAGGCTTCTCTTCGCTCGGCGGTTACAATTACTTCTTCGATCCCGCGTCCAGGCCCGTCTTCTTGAGCAATTACTAGCGAGGGTGCGTAGATAGCACACATTACCGCTGTGTAGCTGATTCGACGCTTATATGCGCCATTTCTTTTGTTCATTGCGGTTCTTCTCCTACAGTGTTTATTAAATAGGTCTTCTTATTTTTTTTCTGGTTGCAGAACTATGCAACAGGAGCTTTTGTTGAGTGAAGCAGGGGTAAATTGAGTCTTGGTTTTACANCTCTAAGGNGCAAATCAAACAATTAAATNTNATNAGCTATGCTTATTCCCCTATATCGNACACTCGCTCATTCGACGCAGACTAACTCGTTGAGACNAAAGTATCAATAGTTGCGGTGAACCGAATAAGCTGCCAAATAAATGGTAAAAAAGGCACAGGCAAAAGAGGTACTGATTGTGCCGGAGGANNTAATTCTTTTGGAGATCAACTGGGTCCGTTTAACGTGTCTGGAGAGANCTGGCCCGACGTACTTAAGTAAAAAAAATTCAAAGGTTAATTCGAAGAAATGATGATTTGATTGAGGTCTATTTCGTTAGGAGACAGCTCCTGGTTTCCGCTCGGAAATTCGTTAGTTCGCAGAATGAAGGCAAGGATATCTGCATAATTGTTAGAGAGCAGACCACCCGGCTGATCAGTAGGCATTTCCGCGCTCATCTTGGTGTATAACTCCCCGACCGACTTTCCTTCCCAGATAAACATGAAGGCCATCCCGCGAAGGCTCGGAGAATTGCTGTTACCACGCAGATCGNCAGAGTGGCAGGAAGCACAACGAGCAGCGTATTGTTCAGCGCCCCGTTCTGCTTGGGCAACGGTGTAAATGCCGTCCCCGATGGAGCTAAAAGATTGCGCGTACCCTATTGATTGCAGGAGAAACAATTTTAACAAGAGGCACAATCGAGCAGTTTTATTCACGTTAATTTCTATCATTCTGGCAGTGCAAATACATAAATGGAATTACCGTTTCTGGGACGGCTTAATTCCGGAGTCAGTTCTCTGGGCAGCATCCCTGACCAACTAGCACCGCCAACACCGACCGGCAGAGCAACATATTGCCTGTCATCTACCATATAAGAAATGGGGAAACCCTGGGCTGAAGTAGTCACCCTGGTTTGCCAGAGTTTTTCACCCGTCTCGGCATCGAAGGCATACATGTACCGATTCCAGTCACCGACAAATACCAGGTTACCGGCGGTGGTTAAGGCAGCGGTGTTAATCGGTGCCCGTTGTCGATAACGCCANTTGACCTCAGCGCTGGGAACATCNAATACCAGTAACTCACCCAGATTTCCGCCAGAATCCGGATGGGGGTAGTTGGTGCGGCGCACCGGACCGGTGCCGCCACCTCCTAATACTTGCTCCGTGGGGCCAAAGGTGGCAAGTTCGCAATTCAGGGTGATTGGTATATAAAGTGCTTTAGTTTGGGGCGAATAAGCCATGGCNCGCCAGCTCTTGAAGCCGGAAGTGCTTGGACACATATCGATCTGCTGGCCGATGCGCGGAATCATCCCGTCACGATAGNTTATGTTGCCGCTGGTAGGGTTTACATTGAGAATGGTTTGATAACCCATGTCCGTGGCTTTAATTAACTCACCCGTCTCCCGGTCTAGCTGCCAAAGAATCGCTAGTTTGCCCATCTTGAAAATAGATTCGCGGCCATCCACATCGATCAGCACTGTCTCGAATACTTCATCCATGTCATGGGTTTCACCCGGTAGATGTTGGTAGTACCAATTCAGTTCACCAGTATTCGGATTGAGTGCCAGGGTGGAATTTGTATACAACGCATCGCCATCTGTTCCGCGCACAGCCCGAGCCCAGGGCTTGGCCTGGGCTGTGCCGTAGTAGACCAAATTTTTTTCTGGGTCGTAGCTGCCTGCCTGCCATGAATCAGCACCAGCGCGGAAGCGCAGAGCTAAATCACCCCAGGTATCTCCACCGGGAGTCCCAGGTGCCGCCACCGTTGCAAATCGCCACAATTCCTCGCCGCTTAGCGGATCGTGACCGGTAATAAAACACACATCATCCTTATAGCGGTCACAGCCGGTAATGCCTGTTACCAGTACCCCATTGGCGATGATGGGTCCGGCAGTGTAGTAATAACCTAGAGCGGGATCCGCGGTTTGGGTTTCCCAAACCAATAAACCAGTGCGGGCATCGATGGCAACAATACTGGCATTTTCCGTAGCCATATATATCAGCTCATCAAAGATCGCGATATTTTTTTGCACTCCCCTGCCCACACCAGCATAGCCGGTGGCCGGCATGGCAGCATCTCCGAGTTCCTCTATGCTTGAAGACCGGTCAGTATCATCAATGGAAGCGGTAATGCCAGGCCGGTATTCCCAGACCAGATCACCATTGGCCGCATCCAGCGCCTGAACGACACCACGGGGGCCTGGGATAAACATCACCCCATTATGAATGAGGGGTGCGGCTTGCCCGGCACCGGTATCGTCGATTGCCCAGGACCAGACTAGCTGTAGTTGGTTAACATTGTTGGAGTTTATCTGATCGAGAGGGCTGTAACCCCAGCTATTCTGATTCCCGCGCCAGCTTAACCATTCTCCAGGGGGAGGATTGGCCAACATTTCATCAGTTACAGGATCAAATTCGATAATCTGTGAGAAAGCAATTTGACTACCTAGAAGAGCTCCGACAAGGCAAAGGTTGTAGTTGGTTTTCATTTTGTCGTCTTTAATCTCGTTATTGAAAAAGCGGCAAGACGAGCATAAACACTCTCTGTGTGTGAGTCTACTGGCCAGGCAATATCGAGTTTGGCGGAGTAGTTGGGCCTTACAAGCAGCTAAAGACACATTTTGTTTCAGAAGTCAGTAAGCAATCGTATTACTCGACCGGCAAAATTGTGTAGCATACGGGCCACCTTAGGTTTACAGAAGAATAAGAATGTTGTTTAAGAGCATGCTTGTGCATAGGTGCACTAGCCTTATCGTCAAGCGACCTGCGGTTACAGCCTGCTTCATCAGCATAATATTTGGTTCGTCTCCGTTAGCTGTTGCCCAACCGCCGTTGGAAGTCGACGAAGCAATGCTGCATGAAGTTTTTCGTGAGGCTGACAGCTTTTCAGCCAAAGAAGGATCTCCACCGGTTTATAAGGCTTACAGCGATAACCCTGAAAATATAGAGCCAGAGGTGATTGGCTACCTGTTCGAAACTCCTGACTGGCCGCCAGAAGAGATCGGTTACAGCGGACCCATTGATGTGCTGGTGGGCATGGATTTAAAGGGTACCATTGTCGATATCAAAGTTCTTTATTATCGCGAGTCATATAAAAGTATTCGAGGTGACTTTATAAACAGCGAGTACTTCCCCGATCAGTTCAAGGTTAAGAATATTGTCGATGGATTTCGTGTTGGGCGGGATATAGACGGCATCTCTCGCGCCACGATTTCCAGTTGGGCGGTCGCGCGCGGTGTGCGTAACGCTGCCCGACGTGTCGCGCAAACCTACCTGAGTGACTCTGATTTCGTTTCGCTCACAAGTTCCGATGCTCTGGGGCTTCGCGTACTGGAAGCAAAGAGCTGGGAAGAGATGATTGAAAGCGGCCTGGTGGTAGAGATGAATATTGAGCAACCAGACCAGACTGTTTTAAAACTCACCCTTGCATTTATCGGTCACGATGGGCTAGGTGAATTACTGGTTGGAAGTAACGATTACTCCCGCGCCGAACGTGAAGCGAGTAATCGGGTTCAGAATGGCAACATGCTGCTAGTAGGCATTGACGGGGATTCGTCACGACCCTTTAGGCAAGAAAGGCTAGCCGTCCAGCAAGGGGATGAAACCTACCCGATTGAACGGCGCCGGTTTGTTTATGTTGGTAGTGCTGACCAAGGCAAGATTGCCGACAAAGTGCGCTTCGCTGGGGCTATGTTGCTAGACCCAGCTATCGACCTTAATGAGCCTTTCACGGTGCTGTATAACACCGGTGGTACTATTGGTGAATTCGGTACGATTGCGAGCGCTCAGTATCAGGTGCCGCCCATCCCTTTAGCTCTAGCTCTAGGTCAGACCATTCCCCCGGAATTGCTGCCTGCCATCGATAAGGATCTAACAGAATTTGAAAACGAAGGGCTATATGCCAGCTTGATAAGCGATGCACCATGGGATGAAGTTGCAGCTCTGCTGGTATTGTTCGCGCTGGTAATGACAGCATTCTTNCGCAAGAACGCGACCATTCGTTGGGTAGCACTGGGNTGTACGCTAGTCTACCTCGGATGGTTAGATGGCGGGTTCGTTTCAGTGTCACATATCACTAACGGAATCAAGCTGGGCCCTTCCTTGTTCCTCAATGATCTACCTTTGCTNCTGATTATCGTTTTCACCTTGGTTACAACTCTTTTTTGGGGCAGAATATTTTGTTCTTCCTTATGCCCCTTTGGNGCGTTACAGGACTTTATCGCTCACTTCTTGCCTCGTCACTTTCAAAGGGAACTGCCTCAGGNGATTCACGATAAGGCCATATATATCAAGTATGGAGTGCTTGTGTTTTTGGTGGTAATGGCACTGGCTTATAGTGAGCTAAGTCTCTTCCAGTATTTTGAGCCGTTCGGTACTATTTTTTACATCAGCCAATCGCTGGTCCTGTGGCTCATACTATTAATATTTTTACTAGCCTCGGTGTTTGTCAGCCGCTTTTATTGTCGCTACGTTTGTTCCCTCGGCGCGGCACTTGGTCTGGTAGCATTGCTTTCNCCGTGGCGTATCAAGCGGGTGGAACAGTGCCAGGTTTGCAAGGTATGTGAACACGCCTGCCCAACCGGAGCGATACGCGGACCGGATATCGACTTCAAAGAATGCGTACGCTGCGATATCTGCGAGGCCAAGCTTGTCGACAAATCGGGGGTCTGCAAGCACTCTATAGACGAGGTGGCNGCTCGCCACAAAACTTGGAAACCGATCGCAGTTGGATGAAGCTACATGCGGGTCCAGTCGTAACTGGAATTAGTCTTGATAACTCTGAGCTGCAGTCAGGCGAGCCTTGGCATGCGAGTATGAACTAGAAANTTGTCTTGAGATGCACNTTAAGCTGTAACTTGTACGGATTTATTGAAAGTGTTNTTCGACTTTAGTTGGAAGCTTGTTGCCTGTCCTTGGCACGGCCGGCACTTAGGGTATTCGGGACCGCATAGTTGCCTTCATGGCAAGCATACTCGTACATCACGTACTCATTATCCCGAGTAAGAGGCATGGAAATAGTGAATGGCTGAGTATAGATTTCGGGATCAGTAATCGTGGCCGACCAAATGATGGTGCCTTCGTNCACTCGTGTGAATCGTTCAACNACATGCAAGTTTTCAGTTATAGGTACACCCTTCAATCTACCACCTGCGCTGCTGCTGGCAATCATGCCGCGGTCATTGTAGTTGGTTGTTTCAACCACAAGTGTANCGCCTTCCCAACGGGCAACAGAGTCACCCATGTAAAGTTTCACCTTGTCATCGATGTGTTCTTCTTTGTTCAGGTGAATCACACGCACGTCATGTATCATTTCATGCACAATTGTGAAGGTATCTGGCGTCTGTATGAATCGATAGGCATTGTTGTAACCCGCCGGTAGCATGGACCCCGGCACACCGCGCGTCAGGCAACGATCCCAAACTGTGTGNTAAACATAGTCATCTTCTATGTGAGCAAAATAGTAATCCCGCACTGCAGCAGCAGACTCCCGAATGGGAGCACGTCCGTTAGAAGGATCGACAATCAACGAGGTTTGCCCTGTTGAGAGTACTGTGTCACCCGAATCGAGCCAAACTTGATTATAACTCCCGAGGCTGCCACCTTGCTCAACGACAATATTGTTGTCAGCGAACTCCCGCCGCTGAGCCACGTTAGCTTCCATTTGCGCTATTTCCTCAGGAGTCAAGAATTCTCGGCCTTCAAGAGAAGCCGGACGTTCCATTGGCGTAATGGTGTCGTTGGTCCACAAACCTTGCAGGTCGGGCTGCCCATCTGTGGTGCGGGGAACGACGTAGCCCTGAGCGGATAGCGAACCGATGCTCAGCAGGGATGCAGCAAGGAGAATGCCCAAGGTTGAGATTTTAATCTTTGAGACTTTCATGGAATTCTCCTCTGCTTCTGTGCGCAATATAAGATTGTGTACTACTTGCTATCCTCTTCAAGCCAGGAAAAGTCGTCAGCACTTGGATCGAACACATTGCTACGTTCTCTTCGTAGTGAGTCGTCCCTGCGAGCTCTGGTCAATACGTCTTCAGGCAAGGGCTCACCAACAACAATGCCACGAGGGGTNGTTGGGGCATAATAGATACGAGCATTTGCCATTTCGTCAGTAGTTGCTAGTCCATATTGCACCGAGGCTGTCGGATCCGGGTTAAAGCGGTTACCTTCCGAATTGTCGAACCACCAACTCATATGCAGGGTAGATCCGGCCGGGATTAACTTGGGTTCCTTNTACTCATAGAGGAATTGCCAGTTAAAGTCATAGTCAGGAACCCACAGCAGTGTTTCCCTTTCACTATCGGGATACTCTAATTCATAGCGCATGGCTTTGCCGCGGTAGTGCATGTGTGGGCCCATCGACAGCAGGTAGATATCTTCCTCAATCTCGAAGGTATTATTAACCTCGTAGTTGGGATGACCGGCCGGGATTGTCCAACCTCTATGGGGTAGCAGATTGGTTTCTACTACGTGGTCGATAACTTCACCTTCTTCATAAAACAGGAAACCGGCACGTGTTAGGTCTTCGACGGCAGTACCTTCACCCGGTGTTTTGTGGTAGTGGATGTTCACTGTAATGAAAGGGTCTTCTGGCAGAAGTACACCCCAGCCTGCTGGGTAAGAGAAAGGGCCACGTCCCGGAACGCCTACACCCATGTGNCTTGAAACTATGTGGTGTACCCAGGGACCGCCTGGGTTCAGTTCGGTTCTCGAAATCCACTTCGGATTTTCATGGGCTCCTTCCGGTACCGGCATCTGGATAGTTGGCTGCCAGTCTTCTACTTGGTCGGGCACATAAACCTGCTCTTCGAACTGCACTACCAAGTCAGGATCACCGATCCACCAGCCTGACTCAGGTAAGGTGGTGCCGGCGCCATTGGCAACCAAGGCATCGGTACTAGGGGCATCGGCAGGATTCCCTTTCTGAGCGCCACTTTCGACCCAGGCTATGAGCAGGTCTATCTCTTTCTTATCGATGTAGCGCTCGTCCTTGAACTCCCCACGGTGACGTTCATGCGCACCCCATGGTGGCATATAACCAGTAATGAGAGCGTTCTTGATTAGGGGAGCCCAGATCTTTGCCTGTTCATAGTCATCTAGCGCCATGGGGGCGCTTATACCGCCAACTCTCGGGCCATTTTCTTGATGGCACGCCACGCAGTTTTTCTGCAAAACCGGTAGCGCATCAGCGTAGAAAGTTAGGCCTTTGTCTTGGGCGTTTGAAAAGCNAGCAGTAACTAGAACAAATGAGCCCAGCGCGAGGCTTTCAAGNTGTTTGGCCAGGGACTTCATATGTATTCCTATTTTTTATTCTTAGAGTTTCAAAGACTAATGCTAATCGATTGATTTGTCTATATGGCTAAACAGTTGGGTAAGTGANTGTGTGGTCAGCAAAAACTTGTATTTTACAAATTGCTAACGTTCGTAGTTTCTGTCTAAAANGCCCATTATTCCGAAATGCNGATTTTGTACTCAATTGTCTGATTCGAAGCGNTCTTTTCGTGCCGCTTCATAATTAGCCTTCAGGTCGGCGACTTTCATTAGAATGTTAAGATAATCGGGGTTTTCCGACGCTATACGCAGCATCTCCTCACTGAGTGCCTGGTAGTCTCCCGCAGACTTTTCACGGAGCTCCCTGTCGCTTTCTATTCTGCTCAGACCCAGCTCAAATAAAGCAGGATCAACCCCATCATCGCTAAAGGCCTGGCGCAATTCGCNTACNGCGAAACGAGTGGTATCCATGCGTAGATCAGTAAAAAATTTGGGAAGACAATTGCGAGCTCGTATATGGGAAAAAACGCGACGCTCTTCCTTGCAGGTGATATCGAAGCGATCGTGGCTATTGAGCTCGTTGAAGATTCGATACAAGTTTTCTTCTTCCCGAATGATTTCGTTGCGCATGGTCAGTAAAGNTCGTTCACCGGTCACCTGAATTTCTTCGATAGGACGCTGGGAAACGGTTTCTTGCGACTCCTGATCGGGATCGGCATTTTCGTCTTCCTGTCCATATAAACAAACAGGAATAACCCCTATTAGTAAGTAAAGTAGAAATTTGCTACGAAACACTTTGTTTAGGCCCATGGGTCATCCATTTTTTCAAAAAAGCCTCTGTGCCCATCCAGTATGCGACGAGTTTCAACNGGGTCCGGGGTGAGTGACCATTCGTTGCGCTCGAAGGTTCCGCCGAGCAAAATCCCATCTTTCCGTGGAAACATATACAGTCCACCGTTACCTATTACGATGTAGTTTACTTCTTCCTGGGGTATTACAAAAGTCAACTGACCTTTTATCGGTATCAACTCGTCATCACTAAAGAGCGCCCGGGAACCAAGACCAGTACAATTAATAATGACCGGTTCATCCAAGGTCAGCACATCGGCACGGTCAATGAATTCGCGTATCTGCACTTTNCCGCCGGCATTGTAAAAATCCCGCATTATCTGCGGTAGGTAAATAGCAGGCTCAATGAGCATCGTATTGTAGTGACGGACGTAGTCTGCATCGAATGGATGCTGGTCCTGCGTNAGATCCATATGTTGTGGATACATATCGACATACTTTTCAGTAAAATCCTGCACTCCAGAATCCGGTGGCTCGCTCTGGATCANGTAATTGCTAATCCANCGTACGCCATATGTAGGGCTTACTAGGTTCTGGTAATAACGGTAAGCATGGCGCATCGCTACCTCGAACTGTGCCTCGAACGCCGGAGTGATATACCCTTCATCATAGACTGAAGTTGGGGACCATTGGCCACCTGCCACGTTGGACGTGGTATTTGGTGTCAGATCTTTGGAGTATATAGTGACTTCCCAGCCACGGTCCTGCATGAGTCGTGCGGTGGCTAATCCAACAGCTCCAGCTCCCAGAACTGCACAACGCCTATGCTGGGTCTGTAAAGCCAGTTCCATCGCCAGGTGGGCAGTGCCCCAGGAGAGTGTAATACCGCCGCCGCCATGGCCGTAATTATGAATAACTATTGTGTTATTCATACGTTCTGCTTTAACAACAAAACCGGAACGACGAAAGGGGCGTAACCCCGCAATGGTACGTATTACGCGCTCATCGGATACTTTGACTCGTCGTAGGGGAAGCCCAGAAGGGCTGTAATTCCTGTTATTTCCCCGCAGGGGGCTTGTACATCCCGAGAGGAATGGAAGAATGGTCGCAGCTTGTAATACACTTCTTCTACTGGTCATTATTTTTCGTTACTTCCTATCGATACAGTACCAGCTTGAAGAATAACCCAGCGCCCTTGATAAGTTAAACGACCGGCAGCAGGACTACTTCCAACAACTTTTGTCACATTAATAGTGTGGTTCAGTCTTTAGTCGGCTTTCAGCGGTAACAGCTCTATCTTACGAAATTGAGTTGGGTGGCTTTCCGCTTGCAGGGCCACGTAACCTTCTTTAAGTGTGACAGGTGCTCCTTTTTCGAGGAGGGCCTGGGCATCAAGATCTATTGCATCCAATTGAATTTCCTGCAACGAAAAGACTTCTTGGCCATTGATCCGATGAATCAAGCTATTGCTGCCATGAATTTCCATTTCGACNGTTACCCACTGATCGCCATGAAAGGTACCGGAATTGGAATTGGTGCAATGGCGGGTGATCAGTTCGCCATTCATGACCATGTTGGTACCNGGAGTACATATATTGGCTGTAGTACGCAAGTCCTTCCCGTTTCCGCCTAATAACTGTACTTCGATAGACACGGGAAACTCTTGATCCAAGCTCATGCTAGCTGGATTCTGGCTATGGAGCATTAATCCGTTGTTGCGGTACGCCCAGCCTGGCCCATTGCTGACCTGCTCACCGATAAAACGGTATTCCACCCGCAACAGATAATGAGAGAACACTTGATCGTAAAACAGATGACCAAACTCACCGTTAAAATTGTTCCAGTTTTCATAAGAAACCGTGAGCAAGCTGTTTTCGACACGAAAAGTTTCGCGATAATTCGCGCCTAATTCCTGGCCAGTGAATTTAACCTGCCAGTTATCGAGGTTTTCACCATTAAATAATTGGATCCATTCTCCCGTTGTACTGTTCTGCCCGCAAGCAATGGTGGGAAGGAGTAGAGCGGCTATTTGTAAAAAAGGTGATTTCATCGTCGAAAGTTGGTCCTATAAACTTATATTGATTTAGGGAGTGAGAATGACTTTTCCGGTAGTCTCGCGCCCTTCCAGAGCCCGGTGAGCTTCTTGTACCTCAGCGAGGGAAAAGAAATGCTCAATACGGAGCTTTAGGCTGCCATCGCCTATCCACTTAAAAACGTCCCCGCTCCGCCATTCCAGACTCCGTCTGTCCGCAGTGTAATCGAACAGGGTGGGACGGGTTAGGAATAGCGACCCCTTTGNACCTAGTGTAGCGGGATTGAACTCGGTGACCGGACCACTGGCATTACCGTAAAGTACCATATAGCCGAGTCGTGACAGACAGTTGATACTTTTTTCGAATGTGGATTTACCGACAGAGTCATAGACGACATCAACACCTTTGCCGTGGGTGATTTGTTTTACTTCCTCCTCAAAATCCTGTTCGCTATAGAGAATGACTTCGTCGGCACCCGCGGCCCTGGCCAGTGCCGCTTTTTCTTTGGTAGAGCAGGTTCCGATAACAAAACCACCGGCATTTTTAACCATCTGAATCAGTAACAGTCCAACACCACCGGCAGCCGCGTGAATCAAACAGTGATCACCGTCTTTGACCGGGAAGGTAGATTTACACAAATAATGCGCTGTGCAACCCTGCAACATGGCTGCAGCTCCTTCGTTAAAGGAAACGGAGTCTGGCAGACCTACCAGTTTGGCTTCCGGGACAGCTGCATACTCGGCATAGGCGCCAGGGACGCTGGTGTACGCGACACGATCTCCAACCTTGAACTGACTGAGGCCGCTTCCTACTTTTTCCACGGTACCAGCAGCTTCCAGACCCAGCGTTGCCGGAAGTGGTACCTGGTAAAGGCCGGAGCGTTGATAGGTATCTATATAGTTGATACCGGAAGCTTCTATTTTGATCAAGGCGTCGTGCTCGCCCAACTCTGGCATATCCATGTTCTCGTAGGACATGACTTCGGGGCCGCCGTACTCTTTGACTCTTACCGCTTTCATTATGTCTTCCTCGCCAGCTCAATTAACAATAGGTCTATTTATCTCAAAAATCTAAGGCCCTGACAATTTATCTTGCTTATATTAAAGCGGTGGACGCGCTGCAACTGCGGGTTTATGCTGTTAAATTCCTCGAGAATAACAGCGATCAATAAAGGAGGACTTCCCCATGCTCAATCGATTTTTTCACCGATTAACTCGAGTATTTCTTATCACCGTTGCTGCCCTGCTGGCTCAGGTAACTGCAGCTCAACAGGCTCGCATCGATTTAACCCATGACATGGTGAGCGCTGCTAATAATTTCCTGCAGAGCCTTAATGACATGCAACGTAATACCGGCACATATGATTTCGATGATGAAGATCGCTTTAACTGGCATTTTGTGCCTACGGGGATGCACCCTAGGAAAGGTGTTCCGCTACGTTCCATGAATGCAGATCAACGGAAAGCCTCGGAAGAATTGCTGCAAGTTTTTTTTAGTGCCAAAGGGTATCAAAAAGCCGAGGCAGTGCGAGGTCTTGAATCTATTTTAGCGGAAATTGAAGTCAACGGGCGTTTCGATCGAGATCCCGAATTATACTTCATAACTGTGTTCGGTACGCCTGGGTTTGATAGCAACTGGGCTCTGCGTTATGAAGGGCATCATTTGGCTTACAATTGGACCTTTGTACGCGGGTTAGGGATCGCGAGTTCCCCACAATTTTTTGGAAGTAATCCGGCAGAGGTCAGAGCCGGTGATCAAATTGGTACACGGGTACTGTCTGCCGAGGAAGATATTGCTCGTGATCTTGTAAAATCTTTGAGTGCTCCCCAATCTTCACAAGCAATCTTGGGTGAAGAGGCGCCAGGTGACATTTTTACCGCAGCCGAACAAGAGGTTGGTCCTCTTGAAAATTCTGGTATCAACTATGCTGATCTTAATTCACAACAAAAGAGGATATTGGTTTCTTTAATCGAGGAATTGGCTTCCACGCAGCCTGAACCGATAGCAGAAGAGAGGCTGAATATAATTAGAGAAGAAGGCCTTGATTATATCAAGTTTGCCTGGATTGGGGGCACAGAGCGCGGAGACGCACATTACTATAGGGTCCAAGGACCAAGCTTTCTTATCGAATATGATAATACCCAAAACAATGCTAATCATATCCATCTGGTTTGGCGAGATTTTACGGGAGACTTTGGTCGGGATTTGATAAGAATCCACTATGATGCGGTTGCCGNGGAGTTTGGCCCTGGTCACAACCACTAAATTAGGGAGCGATTATGAATAAAAAAGGGACTCTATTAATTTGCCTGCTGTTGTCGTTAGGTTTTAAGGGGATTGCNTGGGCTCAGCCCCGTTCTGATGTTTTTCCACCGGTCACCATTAATCAACCTTTTGTTGTCAACACTTTCGAGGCGCCCATAAGAGTGGTGCCAATAGCTGTTGGATTGGCCAATCCTTTCGACATGGCATTTAGGGATAATGGAGACATTTTAGTAACAGAGCGCTTTACGGGTAATCTTAGAGTAATCCGCAACGGGTCATTGCTTGAGGAGAGTATCAGAGGAGTTCCTCAAGTCTATTCAGAAAGTTGGCGTCAAGGTTTGATGGCTGTGGAATTACATCCTGATGATGATCGCATCGTGTACATGACTTATACCAAAGCTATCATGGTAGATGGTGATTCTGAACAAACCGTGGCGTTGGTGCGAGCGCGCATCGTCGAGGATGAACTTACTGAAGTTGAGGAAATTTTTGAGGCCGAGGGTCTNGATCGTGGTATCGCAGCTTCTCAGCTGCTGTTCGCNCCCGATAATAAGTTGATGATGTCGATCGGTGGCGCCTATATGTATGCCGGTATCGGCGATTATGCACAGGACCCGACCATACATTATGGCAAGCTATTACGGTTAAATGATGATGGCTCCGTCCCTTCCGATAACCCTTTTGTTACGAGTGGTGAGTATCTCCCTGAGGTTTATACCGTTGGGCACAGAAATCAAATTGGGTTAGCTTTCCACCCCACTACGGACCAGCTATGGGCGACAGAAAACGGTCCTCAGGGTGGAGATGAAGCTAACATCATACAGCCCGGTCTAAACTATGGTTGGCCAATTGTCTCTTACAGCAGACAATATAGAGGAGACAGAGTATCTGAGCGTCCTTGGGGTGAAAAATACGAGGATCCAGAAGTGATTTGGTGGCCCTCAATTGCACCGTCCGGGCTGGCATTTTATACCGGTGACAAAATACCAGCATGGCAGGGCAACATGTTTGTTGGTTCGATGATGGAGGGAAGAATTCCCGGGACCGGGCATCTAGAGCGTGTAGTATTTAACAGTCGCGGTGATGAAATTAGAAGAGAAGGACTTCTTCGTCAGCTTAATTCAAGAGTGACGGGTGTGGCGCAAGGNCCAGATGGTTACCTGTACATACTAATCGATGAAGAAAACGGTGCGCTACTGAGGATCGAGCCAGCCCAATAGCCGTGACACTTGGGTTAGCTGGGCTAAGCTGAACTTTCCAGGGGACTTGCTATGAAGATTGCAAAAAATCGTTCTTTAATACTTGCAACTGTCTTGTTGTTTATCGGATCCCTTCAATTGGCGAGTGCCGCCAGTGAGATGCAGGTCGCTACCGATAGCGGCTCGTATCAGGGTTACTCATCTGAATATGCCGAGGGGGTTACTGTATTCCAAGGGCTCGCATATGCGGCGCCNCCAGTAAGAGACCTGCGTTGGAAACCTCCTGCACCAGCTATCCCCTTCGTTGGANTCAGACAGGCGGACCGAGTTGGCCCGGCGTGCTGGCAGGCGCGCAATTCAAATGAATCGCTTTACGCACGCGGCGATCTGCGTCGTTCTGAAGACTGCCTCTACCTAAATGTTTTTACTGGGGCTGCGGACACAGATGACGCTCTGCCGGTCATGGTATGGTTTCATGGCGGAAGCAATACCGCTGGCCATGGNGGGGCACAGATTTTCGATGGTTCCAACCTAGCTGCCCGTGGTGCCGTGATTGTTACTGCCAACTACCGCTTGGGCCCTCTTGGCTTCCTAGCCCATCCTGCACTTACTACTGAATCAGAAAATAACTCCTCTGGCAACTACGGAATCCTNGACCAGATCGAAGTTTTGCGCTGGGTGCAACGTAANATTTCTGCTTTCGGGGGCGATCTGGATCGCGTCACTATTTTCGGTCAGTCTGCCGGTGGTACCGATGTTTGTTTGATTATGTCTTCTCCCTTGGCAGAGGGATTAGTACATGGAGTGATCGGCCAGTCACCGGGTTGTATCAAAATGGAAAACACCTTGGCTGAAGAAGGCCACTGGCGCGGCGAAACTTTCGTGCGCGCTCTTGGTATTTCGGGAAGTAGTGATGCTAGATTGAAAGCGATGCGCAATATCAGCCCACAGCAACTCATTTCAANCGTTGGCTCTGGAGGGGGACCTGTTATCGATGGTTATGTGATTCCGAACCGGCCGTACGACATGCTTGAATCCGGTCGTCAAAATCATATACCGGTCATGGTCGGAGGCCTAGCGGATGAATACTTTGGTCTGCAGCACTTGAGTCCTGAAATCACCGAAAAAGAGCTGGATGACTACCTCGAGGGGGTATTCGGTGATGATGCAACTATGATTAAGGCTGCGTATGCCCACGAGATTGCCAAATCCCCGTTGGGTGCACGCAAGGTAATAGCCGGTGATAATGGTTTTATATTGTCGGCACGCATCTGGGGTCGCTTGGTAGACGGTCGAGGAGACAATGCTTATGTTTATTATTTTTCNCGCAATCCTCCTGTTTTTAGGCTTTACGTTCCAGATCAACCAGATTTGAACAATGACGGAGGCCAGCGTGCATTCGGGGCTTACCATTCCGGAGAACTTTCTTACGTGTTCGATAATCTCAATGTTGTGGGGATTGGTTGGGACNNNGCTGATCGTACCTTATCGGAAACGATGGCCGATTATTGGGTAAACTTCGCCCGTACTGGTAATCCNAACGGGTCAGGTCTCCCGGAATGGCCAGCCTATGACCCTAGTACGGACGTGGTACAGATACTCGATTCGGAAGTGGTTTCCGGTATACATCCCCGAAAAGAAGCGATCAATCGCATGGAGAAAATTTATCTTGATAGCCGTTAGCTCAACTCGGCGTTAAGATCTACAAAATGAAAAAGACAGGATTCGTTTGGCATGAGAAGTACATGTGGCACGACACCGGCAATGCTCTGGGTGTGCTACCCCCGAACGGAGAGTTTCAACCGTGGGTGCACTTCGAGAATCCGGAAACCAAGCGCCGACTCAAAAATCTGATGGATGCTTATGGTTTGACGCCTAAACTCGAACCAATCCATCCGATTGCAGCGACTGTCGAGCAGGTCCAGCGCGTACATACCGCTGACTACATTGAGCGGATCAGATCAATGAGTGCAGATAAAGGAGGTAACGCCGGGGAATCCGCTCCCTTTGGACCCGGTAGTTATGAGATTGCCCTGTTGGCAGCCGGTGGCTGCATTACTGCAGCACACACTATCCTGGATGGGCTTGTGACCAATGCCTATGCGCTCGTACGGCCTTGTGGGCATCATGCGGAAGCGGATCGCGGTAGGGGTTTCTGCATTTTCTCCAACGTGGCAATCACTGTAAAAGATATTCTTTCGCGTGATGATATTTCCCGCGTGGCGGTGGTCGACTGGGATGTGCACCATGGAAATGGTACTGAGTCTGTTTTCTACGATAATCCTAATGTNCTTACGATCTCGATTCANGAAGATTCACTTTATCCATACAACAGGGGTGCCATCGAAGATATNGGTGAGGGAGCCGGAGAAGGATTCAATATCAATATTCCATTACCTCCGGGATGCGGGGGAGGAGCATACCACGCAGCCATGGAGCGGATCGTGTTACCAGCACTCGAAAGTTTTAAACCGGATATGATATTGGTGGCTTCCGGCTTGGACGCTAGCACCTGGGATCCGCTAGGGCACATGATGTTGTTGTCCAGCCATTATCGCTCCATGACTCAGCAGCTTTTGGAGGTTGCCATTCGCCTTTGTAAGGGACGACTTCTGGTTTGCCACGAAGGCGGTTATTCTGCTGGTTATGTGCCGTTTTGTGGTATAGCCATTATTGAAGCGTTGAACGGTGAAGAAAGTGGAGTGATTGACCCATTCGCAAGACACGAGTCTGCCTGGCAACTATTGCAATCTAATCAGGAAGAAGCCATAAACAAGGCTCTGCAAGCAGCTGCTATTCTTTCAGTTGCTGCGTAGCTGATGTTCAGGCTCGGGGACTACGCGCCTTCGGCCCAAGTTGGGTAGGTATTATCTCGTATGCCAATTCTACCCAATCGCATAACAGGGGTCTTGTATCGCGTGGATCGATAACTTCTTCCACTCCGAAGGCCTCAGCGGTNCGCAAAGGGGAGCGGTACTGCTCTAACATGTCTTCTAGTTCTTGACGCCGAGCATCGGCATCTTCTGCCGCTTCGATGTCCCTCCGATAAGCAGCTTGNACGCCGCCCTCGATNGGCAGTGACCCCCAGTCNGCCGACGGCCATGCATAACGTAGGTTTAATCCATCAGTCTTGCCATGTCCAGCACCNGCTACGCCATAGCAGCGACGGATAATTACCGATACCCAAGGAACAGTNGATTGATAGATNGCCATCAGTGCGCGACTGCCTAGGCGCACAGTACCTTCTTCCTCNGCCTGCACTCCGATCAGAAAGCCGGGGTTATCNACTAGATTGACTACTGGTATNTGAAAAGTATCGCATAGATCAACAAAGCGCATCATTTTTTCGGACGCAGTAGCATTAACTGCTCCGCCATGATGGCAAGTATCATTTGCTATGACGCCTATAGAAAAACCGTCTAGTCGAGCGAGTCCCACCACTAGAGATTCACCATAACCGGCGTTTATTTCAAAAAAAGAATCAACGTCGACTATCGCATTAATAATTTCCCTAANCTGGTACATTTGGCGCCTATCTCGCGGTATCACTGTCAGTAGAGATTCCTCTCGTCGNTCCACACGATCCGTACGTTCGGTTCTTGTGGGCGCTTGCCAGACATTTTGCGGGAGGTAAGATAGAAACAGCTTAATTGTTTTGAAGGCTTCCGGCTCCGATTCCACTTCATTGTCCACGGCGCCACTCCCGTGGGCGTGAATCTGTGAACCACCCAATTCGTTTTTNCCAACCGGNTTACCAAAACCTCGCTCAACTACCGGTGGCCCGGCNACGAATAACTGGCTGGTACCCTTGATCATNAAAGAGAAATGGGAAATGGTTACTCTTACGGCTCCAAGTCCGGCGACTGATCCCATGCAGGCGCANATGACTGGNACGACTCCCATTAGCTTCATGGTGGTTTCGAAGCCATGCAAAGCAGGCACATAGGAATGGCCAACCATTTCAAGGGTTTTCACACTACCCCCTCCACCGCTTCCATCGACCAAACGGATAAGGGGCAGCCGCATCTCCAGAGCATATTTCTCGCCGTAGCCAGATTTGTCCCCGATTTTTGCATCCGCGGCCCCACCGCGCACAGTAAAGTCATCTCCACCGATAACGACACGGCGACCATCAATATCNGCGGTGCCCAGCACAAAGTTAGAGGGCGTGAAGTCTTNAAGTTCANTCTGGNCATCGTAGTTAGCGCGGCCGGCCAANGCGCCTATTTCATGAAACGAGCCTGGATCAACGAGNGCATCGATGCGTTCACGCACGGTTAGGCGGCCATTGTCATGTTGNCGCTGGATACGTTCTTCGCCACCCATTTTCTTGGCTAGCTCTTCCCGCCGTCTTATCTCTTCGATTTCGTTTCGCCACGACATCGGCATCTCCTCCGTAGGGAGCGCTAAGGTAATAGAATCAACGGCTTGCTGCAAGCTGGTAACCGAGAATTGATGTCACTTCACAACGAGAACGCGAAAAAGGAGCTGCGAAAGGCAGGCTGTCAGAGACAATGGGCGACAAACGCAATTGAGTTGGAAAGTGTCCGCCGCAACCTGAAGCTGGGTTGAAAATAGCTTGGTTTTTCGATAAAACCCCAAGGAATATTTTCAGTATGGGAAATAAAGCAGCGTCTTTGTGCTGGTTAATTCTCTGGAACCGCGCAATAAAAATTACCCTCATGGTCGGTACTGCCTCGGCCACTGTATGTTGCTACCTCGGGGTAAACACATAAGGGCCGTGACCGGGTCACTTCCCCTTCGACTNTTTTTGACGCTGTAATTGATTCAGGGGCAATGCCGTTTTCCACCCAATTCTCAAGTGCAGAGAGCGCATCGAAACGGTCTGGCCCTGGGCCTCCATTGCAATGACCCATACCTGGCACCATAAATAGACGGAAAAAATTCTGGGTACTGTTGAGCGCGGTCTCATAGTTCGGCGCGCGCATGTCATCGGCAGTGAAATCCACAACGGCCTCGAAGTAATTGATGGATGCTACAGGTGAAATGTCAGGATCACTCCAGCCGTGATAAACAATTAATTTCCCACCGTTATCACGCAGTGCACGGAGATCTGGGCTATCGGCATCGATAGCTGGTCCAACTTTCTCTAACGCATATTCCAGGTCACGATCGTAATCGAAGTTACGGAAATCCCAGTCTTTATCATCGAATACAAACCAGCGAAAAAATCCTTCGCCACCACGCCAGTGAAAGGAGGAGTAGGGCTCAGCTCCTGTAACCCACGTACCCCAACCACCGGGAGCAGCTTCNCCTCCGGGAACTAGCCCGGGGTAGATTAGCTCTCCCGCTGAGTTGGTGACCCCTGCCCAGATATTCTCAACAGCGGTAACTTGTTTGGGTGTCAAACAGGAATCATTGTCGATGCCGGTTTGGCAGGTCAATGTCACGGGTTCGAAGTTACAAGCAAGAGGGTTTTGTAGAATACCATCTTCGATCCCATCGAGAGTATCACAGGCAGCATTTACGGCATTGCCTAGAGCAGGCAGCTTGCTGCGGGGAATCCAGGCTTCTTCGTCGGCCAACATGGCGAATGAGTACCACAGGTGAGCACCGGCATAAAAACGGGTCCAGTCGTTAGCCGGATTGCCGGCAACAATGCCATCAAAATCATACGGATAACGTTGNGCTTCCATCAGACCCATTTGTCCACCCTTGGAGCAGCCTGTGTAATAGGAATGTGTTGGAGCATTGCTGTAAAAAGACTCGGTAATCGCCTTGCCGTTCATGGTAGTAACATGGAGAGCGCGATGACCAAAATCTTCAATTAAATCGGGTCGGCCAGAAGCCCAAGAAGCGTCGAAAGGAATCGGTCCGACGGTATGTCCAGTATCGGTGCTGGCNGTGGCATATCCCCGAAGNAGCGCACCAGCCATAGCGCCGTAGCTGATATTGCCCGCCATGCCACCGTTACCCACACCATTATATTTACCATTCCAGTTTTCCATTGGTAGCCAAACTTCGAAATTTACAGCTGGCGTGGTTACGCCAATAACACGACAGAAACCCGGTAAAGACATCACATTATTGGAGTTTGGGACTGAGAACGAATTTGCTGTTACTACCTCGGCGGAAGAGATAGTAGTATCCGTCAAGNTTAAATTGGTCAATCCTCGGCAGGCGGGCGCAGAAGTGTTCTGGCCTAGTAAACTATTTGGAGTAATCAGTAATATTAAACTAATGAAGCTGAAAACAACGCTAGCTACCTTATTCATTAATTGCACCCTGTGAATCCCNTGTTGTTGATCTCATTGAAAATCCGGTGGCGAGATTGCCGGAACGTATACTTTATGTTTATTCATCATATGATTTCTTGGCGAGCACTAAAAGTATCTAGGGCCTACCTATAAATGGTACGAGCGCCGGAGTATTTTTAACGTAGTGTTGGTAGTTGGGATCAGTTCCCCACCGGTCTTTACCATCTTTTTCCAATAAACGTACTCCACTGACCTTGATGAGCAATACTGCAACAAAAATGGGTGAGATGAGGGTTACATATTGCCAACCAACAAATGTAGGCAATGCAATAACAGTAATACCCAGCCACAGTACAATCTCGCCAAAGTAATTNGGGTGTCGTGAATAGGNCCACAAGCCGGTTGTTATGAAGTGGTTCGAATTTTCGGGGAGCTGTCGAAATTTTATTTTCTGACGATCTGCCACGACTTCGATCATGAATCCGGAAAGCCAGAGAAGTAAACCTGNAACNGNAAAGATCCCCAANGGGCGCTGCGTCATAGAAGTGATGGCTGCTAGTCCTGCCGCCATCGTGATAAAAACCCAGACACCGCCGAGTGTCCAGATGTATAGAAAACCCCAAAAGCGCGTCTTGCTTTCAGTAAAGCGTCGATCCTGCCCTGCNCGTTTTACTCGTATAAAAAGAAAGCTACCTAGACGTAAAGCCCAGATCGAAATTAATGTGCAGATAATTAGGCCGCGAAGATCAAGCAGAGGGTGCAGATACACCGCTAGAATTATTGCGAAGATATAAGAGAGTGATCCAGTCAGGTCGAAGTAATGCTCGGTCTGCAGCAAATAGCTGGGAATAAAAACTATCCAATGGAGGATAAACCCAACGCTCGCACAAATGAAGAACAGAGGTATTGTAGAGACGGCTGTGCTGCCTTGGCTGCCNGCGAAGATGATAGCAGCGCTTGTTGAAAGAATGGTAAGTATTCCGATGGTCGGTTTCCAAGCAATCATTGCTGACTCCCAAAATGCGTGTTGTTGCNGGGGGTTAGAAGTCCACTCGAGCGAGAGCGATACCACTTTCACCGGCAACCGCATAGAGCATATATACCACACCATCTTCGACATAGAGTGTAGGGTCTCGTAACTGATTTACATAACCATATGCTGTACTTCGTACTGACGGTTCAACCGGAGCATTGGCTCCTTCCCAGTCACGTTCCGGCCNGAGCACGATTGTTTCCTCCGATTCTTTCCATTTGGTCCAGTCCGGACGTAGGTCGATAGTGCTCANCATGATGCTTTCTGGAGCATCCCCGACCCGGGTCCAGAATACGTAAAGGTAATTATCACGTACGATAACCGCAGAGTGGCGCATATTAGGAACGAACAGGCGCGGCCCTTCCTCGAAATTGGTAAAGCCGTCTTCCGATCGATAAAACTGTCCGGGCATGGCTAGCGCATAGGTCTTATGTTCGTGCTTGAAGGCACGCATGTAGGTGCGCCCGATGTTTTCACTTCCGGCGACGAAATTAATCCCATCACTGGAATTAGCTACCCTTGANTGCTGAAATCCGGGCCCTTCCAGACCGTGGTAGTACATTATGATCTGCTGACTATCTTCATCNACATGCACGTCGGGAGAGGCTATGTGGGGCTGTGTAAGCTCAAAAGCAAGATCGTGTGAGGCGCGAGACCCACTGGCACGTCTNCGTTCAACCATCTCTGCCAAATCTGCTTCGGGAATCTCAGGGCGAGTGGGTGTAAAGTAGGAATCTTCAATGCGTAAGCTTCCAGGCTCATGTATCTGCCAGGGGCCGGCGAGATTGCTGGCATAGGCGAGTCGAATATACGAACCTTTGTGATCAGCAAAATAGAGGTAGTATTTGCCCAGTGGGTTTTCTACCCAGCCCGGCACCCTAATAAGCGAGGGACCCTGAATGTTTACCCCTATACTTGGGTGAATATCTGGCCCTATGATAGGTTTGTCTAGGACGCGGGTCACTNTGACGGTACTTAAGTCTGGTTGCTGGGCCAACCCGCAAGGTGTTATGAGGGCAACTAGTAGTGCACATGTTCCTGTTAAAAAGGAATTAACGAACAAAGGNCTGGAATCTTGCATCAGTGGTTACCTGGTATTGTTTTAAATTCAAGGGTAAGAGGGCTGGGCAGAAAAGTCTAGCTGGAGTGTGCAGGTTGAAACGATTAAATTAGCTTAGGCNAATTANNNTCTCNGGNTTTGCTGGTCGCAAATNGAATCTAATTTATTCGTTAATTCCNGTTCCCATTTTTNGTCGCGCCGCGGGTAAATNCACGAAATCNCCTTCTCGCTCTTCCTGAGCAGCTGCGAAAGCCTCACTGATCTCATCGGGTTGCAGCATGCTCGCATTCCAGAGACTTATGTAATCAAGACTATCGGCAGTAGAGTGGTCACGAGAATAGTTGATGATTTTTTTACTGCCGTAGACTGCCAGGGGTGCCTTGGTAGCAATCTGCNGAGCTATACCCATGGTGGCTTCTAGCATGGCCTCATGATCTGTATAGATTTCGTTAACTAGGCCATGTTGTTTGGCTTCCTGCGCGGAAATACGNCTACCNGTATAGGCGAGTTCCTTAACTATGCCTTCTGGTAGCAAATGGGTTATACGTGGAAAAGTACCGACATCGGCGGTCATACCAATGTTGATTTCATAAATACTTAAAAACCCGTCTTCGGTCATATAACGTAAGTCGCAAGCTGTTACTAGATCGACACCACCGCCAATAGCTCCGCCCTGTATCGCAGCGATGACTGGTATTCGGCATTGTTCAAGGCAGGTAAAGCTTTTTTGCATATGCTTGATGGTGTCATAAAGTTTTGCGCTGCGTTGGCGCTTCGATTTCTCCACATNTTCTGGATTATCACTACTTTCAACACTGCTGCCGAATATCGAAGTATCAAGACCGGACGTAAAGTGGGGGCCTGTTGATGACAAAACAATAACTCTTGCAGTTGAATTTTGATCGATGCTCTGGACTATGGTTGGCAGCTCATCCCAGAATTCATGAATCATGCTGTTGCGTTTGTCCGGACGGTTCAAAACAATGTGCGCGACATCGTTCGCGATACTCACATCGAAACAACTATAGTTCATATTGATCTCCAAGTTTAATTTTGACGGCGGCAGTGGAATTCGACCGATTCAGTGCCACTGGAAATGTTTTCAACGACTACTCCCCAGGTAACCGTTCCCGCGTTGGCCATGCGTCGNCGNCGGTCTNCCATATACTCGTTAAAAAGGGTNAACGAGACATCTGATAAGCCAACTTCGACATNCGCCAGAACTATTCGGTAGTATCTNGCTATAAAATTCGTGGTAAATCTTGCCCGCNCCTTGTATGCATCTAGNGCTTTCTGAATTCTTGCATCCCCTTGCAGTTCAGAGTCATTAAAGGCACGACACATAGCTCGAACATTTGCCATTTCGCTGTTGTTAACGAAATTACGTGCGTTNGAGATTGTGATAAAAATGTCCTGTANTTGTTCATCGCTNACTTCCAGTTGGGCACGAACAGTATCTGGGTCACGGGCTATTTGTTGCATAAGACGATTCAGTACCACGCGGTCGATCTCTTCTGGTGCAATAGTTGGCGCGATCACGTTGAGTGCGCGCCCTTCAGATTGGCGGATTGATTCGATGCGCGTCTTGGAATCTATTACGTCGTCAATATCTTGAGGTGCCAAATTGTCTTGGCTAAGAACTGGGAACATAACCATGAGTAGAATTGCAATACCGAAACTTTTTCGCATCGACAATCCTATAGGGTCAAGTGTTCTGGACTAATTGTCGCGTTGGATTACGTCGGTCTCCAATTGCGGATAGTCAATACCTAGTTGTTCCAGGTAGGTATTGAACCGCGTTGGATCGTAATACAACTCTTCCAATAACGGCCTATACTGGGCCATCGTGTCCCTGTTCTTCTCAATCGCAGGAGGGTCATCGGNGCCTATAAAGGCTTCGTACTGTTCCTCAGCGGTTTGGACNTCATCGAAGTACATCTGAGCTTCATTCACCAGCGTCTCGTTCTGGAACAGATCCAGCATAGTAGTAGCAATNACCTTTGCTCCGGCNACTGCNCCCTTGTGTGCAATNGGAGTTGCCATGGCCATNGCGCTNGACCAGTGATGGCCTTGNAGACCTCGCACATTAGAGGGGNANCGCAAAGTCACAGTAGGTACATTCCAGGATACATCACCGATATCATCCGANCCNCCTGAAACGGGNTTTTCCAATGGTTCACTGACACCTGCAAGATCGGTTGCTAGGCCTTGTGGTTCTTCTGCGCCCATCAGAGTCTGTAATGCCTTGGCAAAGCGCTGGTCGTCTTCGGACCAGGTGGGCAAACCTATTTTCTTGATATTTTCATCCATGGCCAGCGCGATAGGTTTATTGAAATGTCGTGGGTAGGCAGCCCCAACGATGCGACGACTCATGTCGGTGTCGGTCATAAGTGCTGCGCCTTGGGCTATTTGGTCCAAGGTATTGAAGTTTTCGCGTATGTTTTCTGCTGTAATCTCGCGAATGAAATACCAGACACTCGCATAAGACGGCACCACGTTGGGTTGATCACCTCCGCTGCTGATTACGTAATGGGACCTTTGCAATGGGCGCAAGTGCTCTCGGCGGAAATTCCAGGCCACGTTCATTAACTCCACTGCATCAAGGGCGCTGCGACCTTGCCAAGGATCCCCGGCTCCGTGGGCGGCCACACCGTCAAACATGTATTCCACTGACACTAGGCCGGTGCCACGCGCATTTCCCCAACTTACACTGAGATTATTTGAGACATGTGTGAAGAGGACCGCGTCAACTTCCTTGAATAGACCATCCCGCGCNTACCAGGCTTTGGTACCAAGAAGTTCTTCGGCAATNCCNGGCCAAAGNACTATNGTGCCAGGTAGCCCTTCCCGTTCCATGATTTNCTTTACAGCCAGAGCGGCAACGATATTNACTGCCTGTCCTGAATTATGGCCNTCTCCGTGTCCAGGNGCGCCTTCGATCATAGGTTGACGATAGGCAACACCGGGCATTTGTGAGGCACGGGGTATNCCGTCTACATCCGAACCNAGCGCAATAACGGGTTCTCCGCTNCCCCAGGTTGCCCACCATGAAGATGGAATCCCGGCGATTCCAAGCTCTACTTCAAAACCGTTTCCCACAAGTATCTCAGCCAGGTAACGCTGTGTTTCAAATTCCTGGAAACCGAGTTCGGAAAACGAAAACAGGCTGTCTANAATTTCCTGGGACGTCTTTGTCATGGAATCCACAGCCGTAACGGCTTCCGCCTTTAAACCGGTGAATTCTTGATCCTGGGCAAAGGAGGCAGGGAAGAAACTTATGGCTAGCAATGCGCTAAGCATAGGCGATTTGAATTCCTTCATAGTGGCCTCTTAATTTGTAGATAGGTTCGCTAGATTACGCTGTTTTCAGGTTGTCCGCCACACGACCGGTTTGTGGAGAGAGCTGAGGTCACCAATAACGATTGACCCATGGGAAGGACATGCGCATTATGCCGACAGACGTTCTTATTGTTAGGTAACGCTCATAGAATTAAACACGGGAAGGTGTCATGGAAATTTTATTGGCTGGGGTTAACTGGTTGGCAGTCGGTGTTAGCACAATAATTTGTTACATGCTGGCAGGTTTGTGGTATTCACCAAAACTGTTTGGCAATAGATGGGCTGAAGGTGTCGGTATTGAAAATGGCGCCGCTGCTAAACAGCCCACGAGTGCGCTGGTGATGCAGTTTGCAGGAACACTGATACTTGCCTGGATAATGGCTTTGGCCCACACCAATGGTGCCTACTCTTCAGCAGTTTTAATAGTGATCATGGCTGCCTGCCTTTTGATGGCAGGTAATATGTTGGCGAATCACAGTGCATATTCCACCTTAGTCGAAGGTAGTTTTGTAGTCGTAATGGCTCTAATAATGACAGCTTGTAACTACATGCTCTGATTTAAATAAAAAGTGGAAGTGTTTATTTGCTTCCATTAAATATAAAGGATTCAGATTGCAAGTAATTTGTATGCGTCTGTGCAGAGCGCTCTAACCGGCAGTTTGTTGTCAGCTAGGATAACTATCCCCGCGAATTTTTTGGTTCAGCTTCTGTTAGCTTTTGGCGAAGTTCTCTCGCTCCTTTTCTACTAACACTCTTCTAAGAATCTTTCCCGAAGCGGACTTGGGAATCTCATCGACAATCTCCAATCTGCGGATTTTCTTATGAGGTGCTACCTGTTCTGCAATGAATAGCATGATATCTTCGGGTGAGATATCCTCCTTTAGTACAACAAACGCTTTGGGTACCTCACCCGCTTCTTCGTCAGGACTAGGGATTACGGCTGCATCAGCGATAGCCGCATGGCTGACTAGCAGAGCTTCTAGTTCAGCCGGAGCCACTTGGTAGGCTTTGTACTTGATCAATTCTTTTACGCGGTCAACGATATATAAATACTCGTCATCATCGGCGTAACCCACGTCACCAGTATGGAACCATCCATCATCATCGATACAACCTCGCGTGGCTTCTTCATTATTGAGATATCCGACCATGACATGAGGCCCTTTTACAAGTACTTCGCCACGTTCGTTCAGGCCTAGTTCTTCACCAGTTTCGGTATCGATAATTTTGGAATAGGTATTCGGCAAAACAAGCCCGACTGCGCCGCGTTTTTCGGACGGTACCGGTGATTTGTTCACGTGGCAGGCTCCTGCTACTTCTGTAAGGCCATAGCCTTGGTAAATCTCACAACTGAGGCGTTCAGCGCAGGCTTGTTCTAGTTCCTGTCCCAAGGGAGCAGCACCTGAACCGATGATGCGTACGCTGGATAGATCGTAGTTATCTATTACAGGATGTTTGGCCAAGGCTAGAACCAGTGGGGGCACCAGATTGAGACTGGTAATCTTGTATTTTTGTACAATCTCCAGAAATTGCTCTAGGTCGAAACGAGGCATGGTTACCAAGGTAATTCCAAGGTATACCGCTAGGTTTAGAATCAACACCATCCCATAAATATGAAAGAACGGAAGCACGCCCACAAGACGATCCTCCGGCAAAACGGTGTTCATCTCGCAGGAGAGAACCATGTTTGCAATAAGATTTTCATGGGTCAACATGACCCCCTTTGACAGGCCTGTTGTCCCACTAGAGTAGGGTAGTGCTACTAGGTCGTTTCCCGGATCTATATCAACCGCGGGAGCATTGCCGTCATTGTCGAGCAGGGCCGCGATCGGAGTCGTCCCTTCGGCCTCTCCCAAAACAATAATTTCTTCAATGCCACATTTCTTAGCTGCTGGACGTGCCCGGTCGAGAAAATCTGGAATAGTGATTAGAAGCTTGGCACCGGAATCATTGAACTGGTGCACCAGGTCAGCAGTTGAGTACAGTGAATTCACTGTAGTATTTATCCCGCCGACGGCAGCGACGCCCAGGAAAATTACTGCATACTCGGGCATATTAGGAATAAAAATAGCCATTACGTCGCCTTTCTTAAATCCGCGTTCATCCAGGCCGGCTGCAAACTTGTTTATTTGCTCGCGTAATTGGTTATAGCTGAGCGTGCGCCCAGTGAGTCCCTCGATGAGTGCCGGCTTGTCGCCAAGTTCATCAACCCGACCAAGCACAACCGACGTAAGGTCAGTTTCAGGAAGGTTTATATCAGGCTGCTGGCTTTTGAAAATCAAGGTGCCACTCCTCCTTGTTATTCAGGTAATAAATTCTTTAGCATTTGCGTAAAGTATCTCTGCTGTATGCACTTTAAGACCTCTTTAGACAAACCTCAACTTGCTTCACATCAGTCGGAGATTAAAGTGGCGTCTGGTTGCTACTTCAGGCCGACATGCCTCTCGCTGCAATCGGCCAGATGGCCTCGACTCGGTCATTACGAATGGCATACATTTGATTATAAAGATTCACAACCGGGTCGCAGTGAGAAACAATTAGCTCGAGTTTATCTCCAACCTTGTAGGTGCGTGACGCGTTTTCTTCATAGCGCAGTGAACCAAATTCGTCAGAACCGGATGTATAAGACAGGCCTGTTTCGCCTTTCACTTTTGCCCAGGGGCGATTTATGGTGCAGGCTTTTGCTCCGGCATCAGTTGTGGCCCTGCCTTCGTACTGATCGTTCAGCACTGTGGTTAAAATCGTGAGGGACGGTTGAAAGTCAGTATAAGTATCGNTGTTGGATTCTCCTCCAATGTCGATGTATTGCGCATCCATGAATACATAGCTCCCAACCTGTATATCAGTTAGCCCGCGAGTCTCATGGTCAATATTGTAAGTCCCGGTACCTCCTCCACTAAAAATATCTGTATTGAGNCCAGCTCCGACAAAAAGATCATAAGTTTCAGTGGCAGCNGTTAGGCGTTCCAACGTTTGGGTTTTACGCTGCTCAAATCCTTTTACATGCTGGGAGCCACCGTCATAGCAAAGCAGACCCCGCAGGCGGAGACTTGGCAGGGAGTCTATCGCTTGCGCCAACTGCAAGGCTGGTTGTCCGGGAGTGATCCCTGTCCGGTGGCCGCCAGGATCTACGTCGACTACCACGTCAGCTATTACACTTGCGGCCCCTGCGGCTTCAGAAAGCAGGCGAGCGTTGTCCAGAGAATCGGTCGCCTGTATAAAACTGTCACATGAGCGTCTTAATGTCATGGCTCTCCTGATCTTGGTCGGAGTCACGTTGGTAGTTGTCATGAGAATTTCTTCTATTCCGTGCTGGAACATCGCTTCTGCTTCACTAATCTTGGCGGTGCAGATGCCGACAGAACCGCTATCTAACTGCATTTGCGCGATGATTGGAGTCTTATGGGTTTTGGCATGAGGGCGGCAGGCGATACCGTTGCGTATGGTGGTAGATTGCATGGTCGCGATATTTGTTTCCATGAGATCTAGGTCCACACAAAGAGCCGGTGTGTCCAGTTCCCACTTCGAGATATTTTCTTGCATAACCCCANCAACGTATAGCGCTTGCATTTCGCTGGCTGTATAGCCTTTCACAGTTGCAGGTAGCCAGATCGCCGCTGTGCCGGTGGATTGCAAAAAGCGTCGCCGGCTGAGTAAGTATTTTGACATATTTGTACCTCCCCAATTCTCTTTTCACAGCATACAGGCTGGATTCCGAATTTGTCTATGAAAAGCACCTTTTGCATCTAAACAACGAGAAACTGGCCCATCATGCCCCGGTCCTCATGTTCCAAGATATGGCAGTGATACATATAGGGATTGGTTTCGTCGCTAAAATCCGTAAAGNGCATAATAATGCGTACCGTCTCACCAGAACNCACTTTGACNGTATCCTTCCANCCCATTTCGTTAGCCGGAGGTGAGTTGCCGTTACGATCGAGCACCTGGAATTGCCCATTATGCACATGAAAGGGGTGCATCATGGGTGAGTTGTTANTCANTTCCCAGATCTCCGTGGTGTTAAGTCTGATGCGTTCGTTAATGAAATTTTCNTCNATGCGNCGTCCGTTGATGGTGAAGTTTCCACCCCCATAACCTCCCCCCAATCCATTCCTCATTCCGGTGCCTGGACCTCTATCGCCGCCACTGCGCATTCCAGCCCCCATGGATAGGAGAAAGCTACGTGAATTGGTAGCATTTGATTCTGGCAGACGGGAAANAGATGTCAGCTGTCTGGGGATTTCTCCGTTATCATCGAGCTGCGGGTCAGCAGACAGAGAAAGAATATCGAAATTTTGGGCGTTAAGGGAACGCATCATNCGGCTCATGGCGCCAGGAAACTCGGTGAAGGAAGATGGTCGCCCGATGCTTAGAAGTTTCAGCGACTCGCCGGGATTGAATTGAACGACAATTTCAGCCCTTTCGGCAGGAGCCAGTTCTAATTGATCGAGATTGACCGGAGATTCCAGTAGGCCACCGTCGCTGCCAATTTGCAGGAAATTCCGGTTGTCATCGAAAGCAAAGTGATATGTTCGGGCGTTGGAGCCATTGAGAATACGAAATCGAACTAAACGCGTGCTTGCCTGGAAATGCGCATTCAAGGTGCCGTTAACCAAGATTGTATCACCCTGTAATCCCATTACCGAGTCTTCGTAACGGCTCATGTAATCTAGCGAACCATCTTCGTTAAAACGTCGATCCTGTACAATAAGGGGAATGTCATCGATTCCGTAATTATCAGGTAGGTTCGCTCCTTGTTCGTCATCTTCGACGATAATCATTCCGGCAAGCCCTTTGTATACTTGTTCACCGGAACGATGCAGGGCATGGGAGTGATACCAAAAGGTTCCGGCAAACTGTGTCACCTTAAACTGGGAGTTCCAGGAGCCACTATTTTCGATCAACTGGTGAGGTCCGCCATCTTCGGTTGCGGGCAGATGGAANCCATGCCAATGCAGGGTGGTNGGCTCTCCTAATTCATTTGTGACCGAAAGGCCAATCTCTTGGTTACGTTTGAAGCGTAGNGTAGGACCAAGGTAATTGCCATTAATGCCGAATGTGTCGGTTTGCCTATCCGACAGGAACACACTGGTTCCACGCTGTAGATTCAATTGAAAGCGATGTATGTTGTCATCAATGTTTCCGAAGGTCTGTTCGGGTATACGCAGACGATTATTTTCTGATTGAGCCAGGGAAGGATAACGCAACCCGATACTAAAGCCGGTTGCAAGGGGCACCAGCGCGAGGGTCTTAAGGGTGCNGCGGCGGGTTATCATATTAAATTAACTAAGTTCCTGTTGTTCCTAATAATCCTACTGCGGCTAGCAAGCATGGCAGCGCTATCGAATAGATTGATGATAGCGAAGCAAGCGGCAGAGTGATTGAAGTAGTTTCCAGCATCAGTTTAATCCATCGNAACCTTAATCTTTTAAGGCATAGCTTACGGCCTGTTTGGCATGAATTACAGTCGTATCATAAAGCGGTATGCTCGTATGATCCTGTGAAATGAGTAGTGCGATTTCGGTACATCCAAGAANAACTGCCTGGGCACCACGTGCAAACAATCTTGAAATAATTTCGAGACATTGCTGGCGGGAGGTGTTCTCGATTTTACCGAGGCAAAGTTCGTCGTAGATTATAGCGTGAAGCATAGTTCTCTCATCCGGCTCAGGTACTAAAACTTCAATTCCAAATAGTTCAGTAATACGCGATTTATAGAAATTGTGTTCCATTGTGAATCNGGTCCCAAGTAATCCAACCCGGGTAATGTTGTCATCTTTTAATTTATGCGCTGTGGCATCTGCAATGTGTAGCAAAGGNATAGAAATAGCTTGCTCGATTTCGGACGCNACGCGATGCATGGTGTTGGTACAAATTATAAGAAAGTCTGCCCCACCGGCCTCGATCTTTCGNGCCCCATCAGCAAGTACCATAGCAGCGGNATCCCAGTCATCGGNGTGNTGTAATTTCTCNATTTCATCNAAATCGACGCTATANAGGCAAATTTTCGCTGAGTGCAGGCCNCCNAGATTNTGCTTTATACCTTCATTAATTTCTCGATAATAAGTNNCCGTGGATTCCCAACTCATCCCNCCNAGCATTCCTATTGTTTTCATTTAAAAACCACTTAAGCAGAGTTACAACATAGCAATATTGGTATAGAAAAAGCCCACCAAGGTGGGCTTTTTTTTAAACACGATAGATCCTCATTAATCAGTCCTTGGGTTCCACTACTACCTATGGCCAAATACACAATTCTTTCCAATCTTTCGGGAAGGTCATATATTCGGCTAGGACGAGGTAACATGGTTTACTCCAGAATAAAGACTCCTTAGGCATTCTTTCTATTGTTAACTATAAACATTCACGTCAGTCAATTGGCTCAAGTCGCACGATTTCCGTGGGCTGGAAATTACCCCTTCCAGCGCCATTACCGTCTGAAATAGCAAGATAAATATAACCATCAGGACCCTGACGAACGTCGCGAATCCGGCCCATGTCATAGGCCAGGGTTTCTTCCACTATCACTTCACGGTAATCGTCGCTCATGTGGAGACGTGCGAGTTGCTCACCAGCTAGGGCTCCGGAAATGATGCTGCCGTGCCACATAGGGAACTTGTCGCCTGTATAGACCATGAGGCCCGAGGCGGCAATTGACGGTACCCAGAAATGAACCGGCTGCTCCATGCCCTGCTGACCAATGGCGCCATGGATGGGGCTGCCGATCGATCCATAGTTAGTGCCGCGACCAATAACTGGCCAGCCATAATTCTTTCCTGGTTCGATCAGGTTGAGCTCGTCTCCGCCCTGTGGGCCGTGCTCGCTCTCCCAGAGATCACCGGTTTCCGGGTGTATCACCAGACCCTGGGGGCTGCGGTGCCCGTAACTCCAGATTTCCGGAAGTGCGCCGGCCTGGCCGACAAAGGGATTATCGTCCGGCACGCTGCCATCATCATTCAGGCGCACGATGACCCCATGGTGATTGGATAGGTCCTGCGCCGGGTGAGCTGTAAGATCCCCTCTGGCAGGAGCCTGGCGTTCACCAAGAGTCAGGAACAGATAGCCCTCGTCATCAAAAACGATCTTGCCTCCGTAGTGTCCGAAACCAGCCGCTTGAGGAGAGAAAATTTCCACTACATTGCTAAGCCGGTCATTTTCTAACCGTCCCCGGACTACCGCAGTGACCGAAGTATCCCCTTCCTCCTTGGCATAACTCAGGTAAATCCAGCGGTTTTCGCTGAAATTGGGATGTGGTATGACTTCGAACAGTCCACCCTGGCCCGTATAGAACACTTCAGGCACACCCGGCACTGCTTCCGGCAGCAGTAGCCCGTCTCGAACAATTCTCAATTGACCAGGCATTTCCGTAACCAGCATATCACCACCCGGTAACCAGGCCATGGAGTAGGGCCGTAACAGGCCCTCCGCAACCGTCACAACCCGATAATCATGGTGGGCTGCGTAGTAGACGCGCTGCGCACTGGCCGCAGTCGCGACAGTCACCAGCATGCTGGTAGCAACAAGCATTAACAGATAACGAAGCATAATTTTCTCCTCTTTACTGGCTATTGATTGGAGGATTCCGCCAGTTTGAAATCCATAACTTAGTGCAAAAAAGGGGGATTATTCTAGTCTTAATTGGCTAGATGCACCATGTTTTCAACCCGGGAATTGATTAAACTGTGGAACATTGAGATTAATCGTGATTACAGGGTGTTGGATGGTTTCTTGGAAATGTAAATCAAGTGTAGCTAGCACAAAGGCGGCTTATGCCGGAATCCTGCTACTATCTCTGCTTGTGTCGCCGCTCTGGGCAGCCGACTCAATAAATGGATCTATACCTGAGCAGTTTGTGGAGATCGAAGAATACATTCCTTCCGTATTGCAGGAAGTGCGCTATTTTACTACTGATAATTTTGTGGGCAGTCGGATTGATGGTTACCAGGCAGCAAAGATTTACCTAGTTAAGGATGCTGCGGAAGCGCTTTACCTAGTGCAAGCCGAGTTGGGTAAGTTAGGGCTAGGGTTAAAAATATTTGATGCTTATCGACCCCAACGAGCGGTAGATCATTTCGTAAGATGGGGACGCGATCTTGAAGACGTAAAAATGCAGCAACTCTATTACCCAAGAGTTGAGAAGGCCAATCTGTTTCGGGAAGGCTATATTGCCGAGCGTTCAAGTCACTCTCGTGGAGCAACAGTGGACATCACATTAATCCAACTGGAATCCGGAGAAGAGTTAGATATGGGAACTACATGGGATTTTTTCGATAAGAGATCTTGGCCTTCCAGTCCCGAAGTGACACCAGAACAGCGTGCTAACAGGATGATGTTGCAACGGACAATGGTGAGGTACGGGTTTAGTCCACTAAGGGAAGAGTGGTGGCATTTTACTCTGGATTATGAACCTTTCCCGGCTACACACTTCAATTTTGTTNTTGAGTAATCCAANTGATAAATAGCNGGAANGNCAAGTTGNTCTAGTTAAAACCGTTATTATCGGTTACCNTTATTTCCTAACAAATGTTCCGGGATNGAAACGCCTTGTTCCTGATAATATCTGAGCGCGCCCGGGTGAAGCGGCACAGGAATACCTTTAAGCGCTTCTTCTAGTGTCATGGCTTTGGTAGCACTGTGAATCTCCTGCAGTGCAGCCAGGTTATCCCATAACAATTTTGTCACGTTATAGACAATGTCTTCTGACACATCATCTCGCACGACAAATACGTTTGGGCTATAGGCGGTAGTAATCGGTTTTTCCTGCAATGGATAGGTGCCAGGGTTCATCTGATACAAATCCCAGAGGGGAAACTGTGCGTTAACGGCATTAATCTCTTCCTCCGAAAAATTCAAAATCGTCATACGGTCGCCTAGAAGAGCATAGGCTCGGGTTATGGCGGTTACAGGTGGTCCAGCGGGTACGTTCATACCGACGATATTGCCGTCCTGCAGTGCATTGGCTGAGGGGCCATAGCCCATGTAGGCGATTGAAAGATCCTCGTTATAATCAATACCCAGGGCATCGAAGATATAGATACCGGTTTGCTCTGCTCCGGAATTTCGCATTCCTATGGAATAGCGTTCTCCCTGGAGATTTGCGAGGTCTGACACGGTGCCATTGGTTACTAAGTCGGAGCGCAATACAAAATGCTCCACATTTGGCCACATGGCACTAATACTGCGGATATTACGTTGCGGATTACGGATTGGACCCTCGCCGTCATAAGCCCAAGCAGCAAAGATAGCGAGAATTAATCCGAACTGGGCCTGGTTATCCCTGAGTAGCTTGATATTTTCCATTGATCCCGCNGAACTGATAGCAGTTAACGAGAAACCGGCTTCTTCTTGTGCAGAAACAAGTGTCGACAAGGCCACCCCTACCGGATAGAAGGTGCCGCCTGTGGTGCCCGTAGTGAGTACATATGTTCGACGCATTCCCACTTGTTCGCTACAAGCTGTTAGTAGACAGCTGAACAACAGGCAGACAAATGCTAGGCGAGATCTTAGGAAGTGGGGGCGCAATGCAGTTACCGCATTTTTTATCCGTAATTATTATTGTCTAGTCTACAATGCAAACTTGACCAGGGCCATTGGTAAAGTTCCTGCAACTTGAATCTGAGGGCGGGCGGTACGAGAGTGAAAA
Organism: Gammaproteobacteria bacterium; assembly: GCA_002694855.1. GTDB lineage: Bacteria > Pseudomonadota > Gammaproteobacteria > Pseudomonadales > Pseudohongiellaceae > UBA9145. The sequence goes on along the minus strand of NZNL01000053.1, from coordinate 7,479 downwards.
CAAGGAGTTTCCTAAAAATCACTTCTTCTTTTATGATTCCCCTGAAATTGGTTTGATTTGGAAAATATTAAGAACAGGATCCTGGTAATTGGCCTATCCAACGAGAGATCAAATTGATTCCTTCACTATGTATCAAAGATCTTCCTAGTTCCGGCATCATCTCATCGAGCTCAGAGGAGCGCATGCGATAGAGTAGAATTGAACGATCCGGTGCTCCCGGTACAATGCTATAAAGCATATCGCCGGATCCACCACCAGCCGCTACAGGGGTCTTGCAAACCCCCAGGTTGATAAGGAATTTATGAGAGCCATCGAGTATGAGTGAAGATGTATCAGCTGGACCCTCCGGGTTGTGGCAATGCCCGCATTGGATGTTCAGGTAAGACAGTGCGCGGGCTTCCAAATTTGCAGCTTCATCCCGCCAAGATACCGGGGAGGAGCCGTTGGTTTTTTTGGTCAGCCAGCCTCGGGCCACTAATTTATCGATCTGGAGTTCCGTGTTGTTCTTAGGATAATCGAACGCGGCAGTTAACTGTGTTGCGATCGCTCCCAAAGGATGCATATCGCCGGCGGGATGTGAAGTTACATGACAACCTGAGCACTGATTTTCATTGGGAACGAAATAAACGAAATCATGGTCCCCGGTGTCACTTTTTAGATTGATTGGTACGCTGCTTCCAGCTATACGCAGGAAGGCTTCAGTTTCTTCTTCATTCCATACGTAGGGGAAAGCATCCCAACTTGCATCTCTACGAACCATTAGCCTTGTTTCTATAATTTTATTTCTAGAAAGGTCGATTTGACGCTCAGCAAGGTCAATTTGCTTTAGCACGTGCCCATCTGTATCGGTTGGATAATAAAAAGTTTTGCTAATCACGGTTCCAACCGGATACTCAATTTCTTCATCTACCAGGTGGGCCTGAGAATCGTCAGGCATCCANAGNGTGCGTAATTTTTGAGAGTAGTCGGAAAACAACTGGTTNGCGGGTCTGAANACCATGCTTGCGTNGTTNGGTACTAAATTGCTTCCCTCGCGAGTGAACAGGTTCCAATCAGACAACCGTAGCGGGTTCTCGGCGGCATNATAGTGCGGAGTTGATTCAGAGCAGGCACTGACAANAATGANAAATGCTGTTCCGATTANGGAAGTACGGAGTAACGGGGCGGTCATTTCGCCGAGCCAANCGAAATCTCTGGAAGCTCNGGCAGCGTGCAGGCGTGGGNNGCANNGTTAAAAGAAGGTGCGGCAAATCCATTTCCNGCATCCAGATTGACAAANCTGAGGTCACCNTTGTCGGCTAGACAGAGAATTTGCTGTGGTGCTTTGCCGGGNACCGCAGCGCCATCCCANACCACAGNGGGGATTGCTTTTTGGGTTGCTTGCTGCAAAGCAATCAAAGGNTCNGAGTCTGGNGTTTCTCCACCACCNTCGAACTGATTATCATGAATAAAAATTGACTCCGGGAANGGATCNTAATTAGGGTCTTCAAACGGTCGTTCTGTGATGTAGTAGCTGACTATGATNATTTGCGCACTGTCNTTATCGGTGAACTGATTGCCAAATANCTCGATGTTGTCGTTNGCCAGAATCATTAATCCGGTTCCTGCCGGAACGTCCCCGACGATATTTCCCTCNGGCGCAAAATTNGCGGTATTGTTATTCGCTATATGGTTATTAAACACGCGGGTATTACGGCCACCTTGTACAGGAAGGTTCGGCAAATCGAAAACCAGGATGCCACCCGTGTTGTTTGTGGCGATATTGTTGTACACATCTGCAAAAGTTGAATTTTCGATCTCGATGCCAGCAACGTTATATTCCGCGACAGAATTGCGCACGATAATACGAGTTGACTGTCCCACATAAATGCCGGCGTCCGATGCGCCGATGGCAACGGCACCTTCGATCAGGATATTGCTGGATTGCACTGGATATATGCCATAGGCGCCATTGCTTGTGAGGGCGCCACCAGTCCATTCGGTTCGAACGTTTCGGATGGTAATGTTATTACTTTCATTAATTTTAAGTGCGTCNCCAACTGTATCTTCAATAGCGANATCTTCAATGACGAAATCATCAGCATTNACCAGCAGTCCTTCGGCTCCTTGTATNTGATTCTTGAANGAAAGAATCGATGNATCNATACCTTCACCTCTAATAGTTANACCTGGNACATTAAGAGANAGNCTGCGGGTAAGCTCGTGTNTTCCTGCNGGAATNAGGATTAGATCGCCNGGCTCAGCTAGGATCAATTGCTCTTGTAAAGNTTCTTCAAAGCTTAGNNCAGGNGCNGAAGGTTGATCTTGCCCGCANGTGAANAGCAGACTAGCGCAGCCAANNATTGTTAATGTTTGCAAAACGTGAGTACTCATAACGATTCCGATTTTCTAATGAAATGATAAGAGGNCGTGATACGCAGGTGGTCCGTCTAACGTAGTATAAGATTGCTTGTTTTAATGAAAAGATTATTCAATGTGATTGATTACCAGGGGCAAATTTTTGAGATTCCAGAACCAAAAAAGCCAGTGGGACTTTCATAATTCCACCAGCTTTTCTTGATTCCGTAGGGAACTTTACAGTCGATACTGTTGATCAGTTGGACGAACGAGCCATTGGGCGAAAGCGAACGCCTCGGTATTGCTCATCGGTTACCGGATCGAGCCACTCTACTCCGCCTTCGTAAATGGTAAGTTGGTGTGCATCTACTTCCGGATGTGCACCATGCCAATGCTCNATGTCCGCCGGTGTCCAAAAAGGTTCACCTGGGTGNAATTCCTCGATAGTTCGACCCCGAATCTGATGCAGGCCAATTCCCTCTTCGATCATCAGTAACTGACCCCAGGTATGGGTGTGCCATGCAGAACGCACACCGGCAGGAAACAGAATGCGAATATTACTCATGTCGGGAGTTTGGCTTACCTGTGGTGTGCCACCCTGAAAATTGCTTGATTGGGCCGAAATAACATCAGTTTGCGATACCAGTACGATGGTGCCAAGCACTGCTGCNGCGCAAACAGAGGTAATAATTTCTATATATCTTTTCTNCGGATTGCGACTCATCACTNCCTCCGATATTGTTAGTGTAAGGATTCGTGTAATTAGCTTAAGCGTATAGGATTAATCTAATAGAGGGTAATGTCAATAAAAGCTGGTCTTAACCAGAATTTGTGGGATGTCGCCTGTTTGTGGGATGTCGCCTGATAGAAGAGTTGGTGGTATTCTGCGAAGCTGGCAACACCCGTCTGATAATTCGAAGTGAGAATAGGATTTGAAATCCAACAGAACAATAAACACTGTGATCAACAATAACCAATTAGCAATTTCCCTTTTGCTGCTAATGCTATTGGTAGTTAATGCTTATGCTCAGACATTAAATCCATTAGAAGCGGACCCGCGCGCTGCCCGNGCAGGTGGTTCAATCTTCCGAGCTCAGTGTGCGACCTGTCACGGGGCCGATGCCAAAGGTATTTCAACTATAGACGCCCCAGACTTAACAATGATGTGGTCACAAAGGCAATTATCGGAAGAGGGTGTCTTTCAGATTATTCGTGACGGGATTTCTGGCAGCATTATGCCTCCGCATAGCTTCCCTGATACTGAAATCTGGATGCTTGTATCTTTCCTTCGAAGTGTTGCTGAGGTCGGTATTTCGAATGAAGTCGCAGGTGATTCAAGCCGGGGAGCTCAACTTTTTGCAAGACACTGTTCCGATTGCCATAGGTCAAACGGTAATGGCGGAAGCCTGGGCCCAGACTTGTCCAATATTACCGCCCGTCGTTCATTGAGTGCGCTTATCAGTTCCATCAGGAACCCCAGTGTCAATATTNCCCGTNTTTACAAACCAGTTTCATTTATCACAATGGATAATGAAAGTGTACAAGGGACAATAAAGAGTGAGGATGCTTTTTCAATCCAGATGATGGACAGGAATCAGGTTCTNCGGGGATTTACCAAATCGAATTTGCGTGAGCTGAGGTACGAGCAACAATCACTGATGCCCATTTTTGCGGAAAGCTCCTTAAGCAATACTGACGTNGATGATTTAATAAGCTACCTGCAATTAAACCGGAGCCGTTGACCCTCCTACAACAATGAGAAGTACAAAAATGTTTACGAACAAATTAATTAAATTGTTTTCCATCTGGTTATGCGTTTTGCCGTTTAGTGAGTCTATCGCACAAGACAACGATGGGCCTTCTTTCGAAGATTTACTGAATGGATTTAATGACCCTACTCGTTGGCTAACCTATTCTGGTGATTACAGTGGAAGGCGCCATAGCCCGCTGACTCAGATCACTCCGAGTAATGTGGATCAATTGCGTCCAGTTTGGACTTTTCAGACAGGCACTACAACACGCGGGCGTGGATTTGAAACGACACCTCTTCTCGACAATGGCGTTCTGTACGTGACTGGCTCAAATAACTTTGCGTGGGCCTTAGATGCTCGAACTGGTCGGGCATTCTGGCGGTATCGTCGAAATTTGCCTAATGATTTGACCTATGGGGCGAGCGCCCCGGTGAATCGTGGATTCGGCATGTTGGGCAATCAATTATTTATGGTGACCTTGGATGCTTACTTAATGTCTTTCGACCGCCGAACCGGAGACGTATTATGGGAGCGCGAACTGGCGGATTATAGGATTGGGTATTCCGCGACCTTGGCGCCATTAGTGCTCGATAACAAAGTAATCGTCGGTATTTCTGGTGGTGAATATCAAACTCGCGGTTTTATTGATGCCTTTGACCCGGTATCTGGGGAACGCATTTGGCGATTTAATACTGTACCCGGACCTGGAGAGGCNGGTAGTGAGACNTGGCCTAATGACCCTGCCGTGCTTGCCGCGGGCGGAGGTGGCACTTGGATGAATGGCAGTTATGATCCGGATCTGAATCTTATTTATTGGGGGGTGGGCAATCCGAANCCAGATTATTACGATGAGAATCGTCCCGGCGATAATTTATATACCGATTCTATCGTGGNATTAGACGCTAACACCGGTGAATTACGCTGGCACTATCAGTTCACGCCTCATGACGTTAATGACTGGGACGCTAATCAAATCCCCGTGCTCGCCAACATAGATTGGCAAGGCGAACCCAGGAGGGTAGTTATGGTGGGCAATCGTAACGGATTCTTTTACGTANTGGATCGCGTTACCGGAGAGTTNCTATTAGGCGAGCCTTTTACTGCTACTACTTGGGCCCGGGAAATTGGGGCTGATGGTAGACCGATTGTGCTCAATGACGGTTCGCAGGGTTGTCTGCCTGATCCTTGGGGTTCAACCAATTTTTATCCGCCCTCGTTCTATCCCGGGCTTGATCTTTTTATCCTCACGGCCCGTGAAACCTGCGCTACTTATGTGGCTGAGGAACCAGCCAACACGCCGGGACAATCTAATTTTGGCGGGACTGTATTTATCGACGCAGAAAAGGGCCATGGAGCATTGCGCGCACTGGATGTCCACACTGGGGAACTGGAATGGGAATTTACTTATCCCTCTCCCACATTTGGTGGGGTCATGACCACTGCTTCAGGCCTTGTATTTGCTGGCGACCACGAAGGTAATTTTATGGCATTCAATGCAGAAACTGGGGAAAACCTTTGGCATTACCAGACAGGATCCCGTATCTGGGGTGCAGCTGCTGTTACTTATATACTGGATGGGCGCCAGTATGTGCTAATTCCCTCTGGTACTACGCTCCAGGCTTTTGCGCTGTAAAATTTCCCATTCGAGGTGTTTGCAGCTGCGCGCTTGGCGGATTTCTAGTCAAATTGGTAGACAATTTGGAGCGGGGAAACTATGCTGTTGGGAGTCCAAAAAAAAAGCTTTTCCGAATGCAACTAATTGTTACCGGAAACACTGTAAGCTCTTGATTTCAATTAAACTGCAACAATTATGTAGTGACTAGAAGTTTTCAATTTTAAGAGAAAACCAGCATGAGGAGCCCTGCAATGATAGTTAGAAAATTTCTCGCTTTTCTTTTCATTCCTGCGCTGTTCGTTCCCAGCGTCGTATTGGGGCAGGCGCACGATGCCAGTGTCGCCAATCACCAACCCCATTATTATGACGTAGCCGATTGGGACATCCAGCCTAGTGATGTAACTTACGCTGACCATATAGCGCCTGTTCTGCAGCGAAGCTGCGTGCAATGTCATCGACCCGGAGGTGGTGGGCCGATGTCGTTTACGTCCTTCGAAGAAGTACGTCCATGGGCACCTGTGATCATGTATCGAACTGCAATACGTGACCGGATGGGAGCCATGCCGCCTTGGTACGTAGAGAAAAACATCGGTATCGATGGCTTTGAGAGTGATTATTCATTGTCTGATTTAGAGCTGGCCATGATCCAAGCCTGGGCGCAAAACGGAGCACCGCGTGGTGATCCTGATAACGAACCGCCTGCACTGGTGCTAAGTGATGGTGACGCGTGGACTTTGGGCGACCCGGATTTGGTCCTAGTCGGACCAGATTTCACAAAACCTGCCATTGCCCCTGATTGGTGGGGTGATATAGGGATAGTTCCCACCGGGCTCACCGAAGATCGTTATGTAAAATCCATCGAGGTACGGGAATTTAACGATATTCCTACCGACATTGGCAGTGGAACAGTGGGTGCGCGCTGGATCTGGCATCACATGACTTACGCGAGTGGGGTGCTCAGTGAAGATGGTACTTACATCCTTCCTGAAAGCCGTGTTGGTTGGCCGATTCACGAAGTGGGTCGTAATGGTGATGTTTTTCCGGACAGTGCTGGTCGGTTGTTGCAGGCGAATTCAGCACTGCACCTTAATGCGGCGCACCTGCACTCCAATGGTCGTGAAACAACAGGTCATTTGGAGTTTGGTATCAACTTTTTCCCCCATGGCTATGAGCCGAAATATACTAAACGTGGCCCCCGAACTGGCAACGGTGTGGACGTTGATATCGTTCCAAACAAACCCAACCAAGAAGTGCATAACTATGTTGTATTGCAGGAGCACACTAAGATCATGGCTTTCGAGCCTCACCTTCACGCTCCGGGTGTACGCATGTGCCTTGAGGCGATTTGGGGTCACAATCAGTTCACTCTGAACTGCGTAGGTTATGACCACAACTGGGTGAAGCAGTATATCTATAAGGAAGATAAGGCACCCTTGCTACCTAAAGGCACCATCTTGCATACCACAGGCTACATGGATACTAGTGCATCAAATCCGAATTTAGCCGATGCTAGGAACTGGGCTGGTGGTGGCCGTCGCTCCGTATCCAATATGTTCATCGATCTGGGTTATTCGGTTACTATGACAGAAGAAGAATTCCAAGAAGAAATGGAAATCCGCCGCGCCAATATGAAGGACCGCAACGATTACGATGTGGGTTGCCCCTTATGCTGGGCTCCTGAAACGCTTGCGGAAGTATCCAGTGAAGGAGATAGCGAGTAAGAATAATGATTGGATGTTATACAAAACAAGTAGCGCTGGCACTAATGCTGGCGCT
>NZNL01000052.1 GCA_002694855.1 Gammaproteobacteria bacterium | reverse complement strand
TCTATGATATTGAGGGCAATGCCCGTTCGGATAGTATTCCTGATATGGGGGCCTATGAAAATGCCCTTGATGCTGCAACTACATATGCCAAACAAAATTTTTATGTATCCACCTCTGGATCAGACTCGGTGACAGCAACTATGGGAACGGAAGAAAATCCATTCGAAACGATTCAACATGCCCTAAACCACGCTATCTATGATGATGAAGTACATATTTCAGCAGGGACTTACAATGAATCGTTGAATAACTGGGGTAAAGATATTCTGATTGTTGGCAGTGGTGATCATCCTGAAAATGATGTTAATATAGATGGTTTCTTTGAAATCACAGGTGGATCCCCCACATTATATGATCTCCATTTGACAAACAATGATGGTACCAATGATGTACTGCAGGTCAATAATGATGCAGTTGTGACTTTATATAATCTATTGATAACAGATTCTGAATATAGTGGTGTTACCATCAATAATACAGCTGTGGTCTACATGTACAATATGACTATTTATGGAAATTGGACTGGTGTATATGAAAATAGTCTCGGGTCAGTTTTTGTATTGAATTCCATTCTCTGGAATAACACCACTTCAATGTATGGTTTACCCGCCATCACATATTCAAACGTAGAGGGTGGACAAAGTGGAGTTGGGAACATTAATGCTGATCCAGTTTTTGTTGATACGCTCAGTGGCGATTTTAACCTTCAGATTAACAGCCCTTGTATTGATACAGGTAACCCTCTAACAGAATATGATGCCGACAGCACTGTTGTAGATATGGGCGCTTTTCCATTGATTCGTGAATTGCTGGCCGGTACGTCCACAGAAAATGTGGATATCACCGAAGATGAACCAGTGGTTTTCACAGAAGATTATACTCTGGCAGAAGATGATACATTATTTATAGAATCTGGTTCGGATTTATATTTTGAGCCCGGTGTAACTCTGATAATTGATGGTGTTATGGCGGCCAGCGGTGAAGCCGGTGAACCCATTTCATTTCAATCTTCTGATCCTGATTCTACGTATGGCGGAGTCATTGTTAATACTGGCTCCGGCGGACGAACTGAAGATATTTATTCCTATATGGTGATTCAGGATGTGGAAGCTGCGATTATTCCATTGATCATAAATGGTGATGCGACTCTTGCACATATTACAATTGCTGGGAATGATAATAGTACGTCTTTAGAAGTCAACAACGGCACCGTTACTTTGAATTACTCTATATTAGAAGGTGGTACCTCAGGCAGTGGTACAATTAATAATGTAGGATCAGTTACTAACAACACAGGTCAGTTTGTCGATTATGACGGTGGTGATTTTACGTTGCTGTCCACGGCTAGCGCGATAGATTTGGATACTACGGAATTTTACATTGATCCGGATTTCACATTTGCTGATGCTGGCTGTTATTATCATGACCAGACAGACTATGCATCAGATTCTGCTTCAGTTTTGTATCCTGCTGTAGGTGATACTATATCTGTTAACCCTGACACTAGCTCAACTGTTGGTGCTGGTCTTTTAGTTGAGGCACAAATTTTTAATACGATTGGCCATTACATGACCAACCCTTCAATTCAATGGGGCAATGCTTTTGGGAATCAACAAGGTACATTTGATATTGATACCACCTATGGAGCAGATCTCCGGGGACGTGTAAGCAATACATATTATTCTACAACCACAACTGGTGATATTAATTCAATTACTGTGGATGAAAATAGCGGGGATCCAACAACTGCTCAAGGTGGATACTTTAAAATCTTTCCCGGTGCACCAGATTCAGTATGGGTGAATGAACAGACAGATATGTACATGACTCAATCTGATGAATTGTCATTCAGTGCAAATATTTATGACCAATTCACTAATCTTGTATCTGATGGAGAAATTGTCACTTTGAGTATTATTGTGGTAACGGGCAATGGCGACGGTTTTACATTAAGTGAATCTACTTCTTCAACAAACATTGGTTCAGTAAGCGTAACACTTGCTACCGATCCGACTGGCAACAGCTTGTCAGTGGGGGATCAAGTAAGAGTCCAAGCAGTTTCAGGCAATGGTGTTCATCAAAGTGCATTGGTTACTATTATACCTGATGATATTTATAACCTGACCATGCCCAGCGAACTCACCGCAGCCCAGATAGATCTTTCAGCAGATATTGCCTCCATCGAGATTGAGGCTGCCATGATCGATACTTTTGATAATCCCCTGGCAGGTGTGGAGGTCAATTGGGGAGTGGTAACAGGTAACAATACAGGTGAAAGTTTAAGTGCAGCTTCAACTTTTACAGATGCCAGTGGGGTTGCAAATGTAACGTTGAATACATCAACAGCTGCGGGCAGTGATTATCAGGTTCGCGGCTGGGTAACAGATAATGCTCTCCTGTCAGTATTGATGGGTAATCAGGGTAGAGATCAAAATGCTGTAGCTGTTCCAGGCACAAACCACAATCAGCAATCCGGTAAAAACGGATTAGGGTTGCTGAATTCCCGTAGTGAAACAAGTCTGGTTTCACTACCGGTCAGAATTGTTAATAATACATCTAATGAAAACAACACCAACCGAAATGTAAGATCCATTTATGATCTGGATGATACCACAGCAGTTATTCATGTTATTCCAGGAGCCAGTGATTTGTTTGTATTCGATTTGGCAAATGATACGGTAATGACACAGTATGAATCATTAAACATTAGTATAACAGTCTATGATCAAAATAACAATTTGGTATCTGATGGTACTAACATAGATTGGGCAATACAACCTGCGTCAGCTGGAATTTCCCTGAATTTAAGCGCATCATCTACTACTGACGGGATTACCACCAATATAATTAATACTAATCCATCAGCTGTGCTAGGCAACACTGTAACTATTGAAGTCACATCCGGTTCAGCATCCATGGTAAGCAATACAATTACGATTGTTCCTGATGATCCATTCGATCTTACTATTACAGATACTTATGAACGAAATCCGGAAGCAGATCAAAATACAGTTCCTCTTGAGGTTACTATTATTGATACTTTTGACAATGCGTTAGAGGGAGTTCCTGTTTTCTGGTCAATTGTTGAGGGTGCTGACGGATATCTGGAAAACACTTTATTACAAGACACAACTTCTACTAATGTAAGTGGGATAGCAACCAATGTGTTAACGACAGATGTTACTGCAGGTGCTTTCTATAGGGTGAGAGTGTGGGTTGATAATACTGCCAGTTTAAATGACACCACAGAAGTCATCACGGTTCTTCCTGGCGCACCTACAACCATCATTGCAGACATTCCTGATACTATGTATGTAGTCCAAGGTCAAATTGATACACTGGAAATCCAAGTTATGGATCAATTTGAAAATTATGTTTCCGATGGTAGCGTGGTGAATTGGAACTACTCTGGGACAGCGGATTGGACAACAAGTGAAGAAGATAATAGCACAACAAACGGACTTGCTTCCATCATTGTTGCTGCCGACAATGAAGCACCATGGTTATCTCAAATAGATTTTAATATTGAGGTTGAATCTGTATTTAATAACAACACAGCAANTGATNCGGTTATTTATCGTGTTGAAGATGTTATTGCACCGGCAGCTGTTTCCGATCTGGCCATCAGCCCGAATGTATGGACGAGTGTAAATGATTTTACTTTGACTTGGTCAAACCCGTCAGAGCATTCTGGAGTAGCAGGTGCCCACTACAGCATTGATGGCAGCGGTGATAATTATGTAGAAAGCCAGAATATCTCTACCCTAACTGGACTTACGTTGCCGGCCAACGCGCTTTCTACTTATGAAGTGTGGNTGGAAGATAATGCCAGCAATGTAGATGTAGGCACTAATCAGTCTATCATTGCTAAATGGGATGATACACCTCCGGCAGTTTTCAATGTGACGGCACCCATAACAGCTTGGTATAATTCTGTATTCCTGCGTTTTGAATGGGAAGCGTCTTCTGATGTAACTGCCGGATTGCAATATTATGAGCTTGATATTAATGAAGGCAGTATCTATCAGCAACATCCAGATTCTACAGGAATGAATTATCCAGAAGGATTTGCAGTTGGTACTCATAATTGGACNATTTCTGCATATGACAGTGCCAATAATGAAACAGTTACCAGCAACCCACAAACATTCTATGTGGATTATTTAGTACCGGAAATTGCCCATAATCCAGTACTGGAAGCCTCAGAAAATTCGCCGGTAACCATTACTGCCACGTTTACAGATNATGAATCCGGTATTGAANNNGCTNAACTCNACTACCGNAAGGGNGGTGAAGTGCAATGGCAAGCACCTGTTGATATGAGCACGTTGAATACATATCAGATTGCCAGCAGTTTCGTAACATCAGTTGGTGTGGAATATTATATTTATTCAAGGGATATTGCCGGAAATGAAACCTATAAACCGGATCTGGGTCATTATTCTATATCTGTCACGATTCCGGGNGCAGGANTATCCAGTACGGACCGCTGGCCAACCGGTGTCCCCAATGGATCTGCTGTATCCAGTTATCAACTTTTATCTTTCCCCGGTCAGGCAGCCAACAATACACCCACAGATATCCTGGTGGATGATCTGTTGGTCTACGATGATACAAAATGGCGTTTCTTTACATACTCAGGCTCTGGGTGGAATGAATTTGCNACTATCAGCAATATAGACCCNGGTGTAGGTTACTTCCTGATCGTAAAGGATGCTGGTTTAAATATTACAACCGGTCAAACACGAACAGTGGCCACAGATGTTGATTTTACGATTAATTTCACTTCTAGTGAATGGGTCATGCTGGGGAACCCCTTTGATTTCAATATTCCTTTGGAAAATGTACTCATTAATGACAGTACATCTNTCNCCGGTGATCCTAATTTCTATACATATGATGGTGGCAATGGCTGGGTCGNAGCAAACAGTTTAGAGCCTTGGAAAGGATATGTTTATAAATCAGCCACGGCTAACCAACTCTATATCAANCCAAGTAAGAGCAGCNGCGGTCTGAAAATAAGNAATCCGGAAANTGTTCTGCTGGAAAACGAATGGCTCATTGATATCAGCGCCAGGAATGGTCTCGGTGTTGATAAATTAAACACCNTTGGTGTATTGACTAATGCTTATGATGAATATGATGCTCTGGATGCCTTTGAACCACCTATGCTGCCAGGCGGTATTTCCCTGCGTGTGGATAACCGTGGTTGGTCACAATATGGTGATTTATATACAACTGATATTCGCACAGTCAAAGAAGATGGTGAATATTGGGATATGGAAGTTGCCGCTGAAGATGATAGACATAATGTATATCTGAACTTTGAAAATATCGATCATATTCCNGCTGATTTCGATGTTTATATTATTGATATTACTCTTGGAGTGGCCCAGGATCTGCGCTGGAANCCGGTTTATCGATATGCGGTGAGCAGCCCGGAGTCTTTACATGAGATCCGTTTTATTGCAGGTACAAGGGAATTTGTTAATGCCAACAATGCCGGTGTAGAACTCTATCCGGATCGTTTCAGCATCAGCCAGAATTTCCCAAATCCATTTAACCCGCAGACGTCGATCTTGATCACACTTGAAGATATGGCCACTGTAGACCTCATCATTTATAATTTGTTGGGTGAAGAAGTGCTACGGATAGCTGATAATACACTTTATCCAACTGGCTATCACAATTTTACATGGCGAGGTGTAAATCATGATGGCAAAAGAGTCGCNAGTGGTGTATATTTCTATTCGACACGGATTAGAGATATCTCCGGTAAGACGATTTTGAACAAGACCAATAAAATGATTATGGTTAAATAGAATTCGAGGTACTTTCAGCACCTTCAGAAAAGGGCTNCCAAATTTGGGAGCCCTTTTTATTTTCCCCTGTTGCCTTACTCACAGGATTCGGATTATTTTGGCAGTGTATTTATGCATAAAGCCTAAAGGCTATCAACCAAGATAATTATGAATATCAAACATTTTATTTTATTGCTTTATCTATTTATTTCTGTCATTTTTGGGCAGGTAGCCAGCGATACTCAAGTGACCACTGCAGTCTTAGATTTTGATGGCCACGGTATTTCACCCACGGAATCCATTGCGCTCACCCANCGCTTGTCCGATGAAATGGTCAACACCAAGGTTTTTGTCCTGGCGGACCGTTCCCAGATTAAGGACAAATTACGGATACAGGGTTTTCAGCAGTCTGGATGTACTACTGCAGAATGTGCGGTAAAAATAGGGAATGTNCTGGGGGTCCAGCAGGTGGTATCTGGTTCCTTTACCAAGAGTCGCCGTCAGTTCCAAACCTATAAAATAGCAGCAAAACTCTTTTCTGTAGAAACTGGGAAAACAGTCCGGGTAGTCAATAAAGACTATGTAGGAGGAGTGGACGGTCTAATTACACAAGTGGAACGGGTTGCTTGGGATCTGGCTGGGATAAAATCTCCTGAAGTCTTAAAAGAAAAAGCTGATATCCCTCTGGAAAAACCCACTGCCGTCTTAAAAGAAAAAGCCGATATCCCTCCTGAGGAACCCAAGGTGACGTCTTCAGGAGGTAAAAAATGGCTGCGCTGGGTTGGGCTACTGGCTATAGCAGGAGGTGTGGCATATGCCCTTACTTTGGAAGAAGAAGATTTAGAAGATCTAAGTGAACCACCGCCGCCACCACCCAACCCTAGGGTTATAATGGGAGGTGGACGATGATGAAACAATTCTATACTGGTTTAATTCTTTTTGTATTGACTTCATTTTCATTGGCCCAGCCCACATTTACAGAGCATGCCATCTCCACATCGGCTATTGGTGCCATGTCTGTTTATGCAACGGATGTGGACGGTGACGGTGACATGGATGTGCTCTCTGCATCTTGGAATGATGACAAGATCGCCTGGTACGAGAATGACGGCAACAGCGGTTCCAATGGTAGTATATCGGGTACTGTATCTCTACTGAATAGCAATCAAAATAATATTGCTGCAGGAGCCAATCATAGTCTTGCAATTTTACCAGATAGATCTGTAACAGCTTGGGGAGATAATAGTGATGGTCAATCAATTACAAATGGCTTATCTGATGTGAAAGAAGTTGCAGGAGGATATATATATAGTTTAGCATTACATACAGATGGAACTATTACAGCTTGGGGAAACAATGATTTTGGCCAAACAGATATTCCTGATGAGCTTTCTGATGTGATTGCCATTGCTGCAGGCCCTAATCATGGGCTTGCACTTTTATCTAATGGTACTGTTACTGCATGGGGATGGAATAATTATAATCAATCTACTGTACCTGCAGGCTTATCTGATGTAGCAGCAATAGCTGCAGGTGATTTTCATAGTCTAGCTTTACGAGCAGATGGTACAGTAGTTACTTGGGGAAATAGTAATAATGATGTTCCTGATGGTCTTTCCCCTGCAATTAGAATTGCTGCGGGAAACAACCACAGTCTTGCTTTACATGCAGATGGTACAGTTACTGCTTGGGGGACTGGCGCAGAAAATTTTGAAAGTGATTATGGTCAAGCCACTGTTCCTGATGGGCTTTCTGATGTGATTGCCATTTCTGCTGGATGGTGGAGTAGTTATGCAATACATTCGAATGGAACTGTGACTGCCTGGGGTGGTCCATCTGGCGTTATAAATGGAGTAGAAGATCTTGAAAATGTAGTTGCAATAGCTGGAGGTTATAGTCACTCTTTAGCGTTGCATTTGAATGGCAGTATTACTGCATTTGGAACTACAGTACCAGAAGGTTTATTAGCCCTTGCATACGAACCCCTTTCCTATGCTCAAGTCCGTATGAGTCTACATCTCCCAAATGTAGACCATCTTGAACAGAACTGGGGAGAGAACCCACCATTTAGTACTTTTTATGAATTTAATGATCCCCAGATCACAGAGGGTGGACCATATGAAGTGGAAGCTTATTTTGATGACAATGACAACAATATGTATGACAGCGGTGAACCTTTTGCTAGGGTAGATAGCCTATATGTATCTGCCAGTCTAACATTAACAAATATAGATTTAGAGTTGACCAGCAGCGGCAGCAGCGGCCCCACAGCTCTCGAAATTACCTCACCGAGTGGAGGCGAGATCTGGCATGCAGGAACTGGAGAAACCATTGAATGGACCTCCACAACATATGATGGGAATGATTATTTGTTACATATTGAACTTTACAATGAGGCATATCCTTATCAGTATATTGAAACTGATTTTGTAAGCAGCAGCAATGGGGGCAGCTATTACTGGAATATCCCTTCTGACCTGTCCGGTGGGGGGAACTATCAGATTAAGCTCTCGCACCCAGACTATGCCATGGAAGTTGAGAGCAATTATTTCCAGATAGTCAATGCCATCGAAGATTTTATTTTTCTTGGTGAATTCGAAGGCCATAAATATTGGTCATCTAACTATCCAGACACATGGCAAAACGCCAATGACTGGGTAAATCAATATACTGAAGCCCATCTTGTGACCATTACATCCCAGGAAGAAAATGATTTCATTACCAATAATTTCGATGGCTCTGATAATTGGATTGGTTTCACCGATGAAGCTGAAGAAGGAAACTGGCAATGGGTTACCGGTGAAGATGTGACCTACACCAACTGGATGGAGGGTGAACCCAATAACTCTGAAGAACTGGAACACTGGGCGCATATATTAGAAAATGGTGAATGGAATGATTTGGATTATGATCTTGCCCGATTTATCATTGAATTTGATGGTTCAACTGGCGACGAAACTGATTATCCTGAATTCAGTAATTTTCAGATTACCAGCGGTGATATCTATGTTGACAGTACCGAGGTCAATTTTTCAATAGATTTAAGTGCTTCTTCAGGCATAGCTGAGGCAGAGTATGCTTATTATAAGGGTGGTAATAATACGTCACATATTTATGGGGGCTTTTTGGATTCAGATATATCATCCGGCTCCCTCAGTTTTGATGGGATAGATGATTTTGTTGAAATACCATATAGTACAGAGCTTGATATGGGTAATATGCTAACTATTGCAGCATGGGTTTACCCAGAAATAATCTTGGATAATGAGAGCACTATACTTATGAGAGGAGAGTATGGATACGGGCTTGCGCTAACATGGACTGGCGATGGCAATTGTTCGGTGAATCAGGCGCAAAATCTTGTTTATTGGGATCAGGGTGATTGCTGGTCAGCCATCAACTCCACGATTACCTATGAGTTTGATCAGTGGCAGCATGTGGCTGTCACTGTAGAAGATGTTGGCGACCAGCTGGAAATATATTTCTATGTGAATGGTGTAGAGGATGGTCCTCACTTCAGCAATGAATCATCCATTAGCAACGGCGGAGCTTCATCTGACCTACGTATCGGTGACCAGGGCGGTCAAGGAACGAATCCATTTCATGGTAATATAGCTGATTTAGCAATCTGGAATACTGTATTATTTACGGATGATATTATTACTCTTTATGATGGACAACCCCCTCATGCATTTGCTGATCCGCCTAATGCCTATTGGAATTTCAATGAAGGATCAGGCTCAACGCTTACAGATTTAAGCGGCAACGAAAATAACGGAAACATTGAGGGTGCCCTTTGGAGTACAAATGTTCCATCAACAGAAATAGGGACAGGAACCTGGAGCGGAAGCATCGTGGCCGGTGACGTGACCGCAGAAGGTTTGATGGTACAGATTTCTGCCAAGAGCATTAATGGTGATGTGTCTTGGTCTGAATGGTATGAAATAGCCCCTATATTTTTTACGGAAAAGCATTTTGCTAATATAGAGAGACAAGAATATACCATGATCTCGTTTCCAGGCTGGATGTATGGTAATAATGTAGTGAGTGTGCTCGAAGATAATTTGGGCGAGGAAGACCGCTCTCAATGGCGAGTGTTTTCTTACGATGAAGCCTACGGTTATCAAGAGAGCTATGGAGATTTTGACCCTGGAAAAGCTTTTTGGATCATTACTCGTGACGATGCGTATTTGTCTAGCGGGTCAGGCCAAGTAATAGAGCTGATAGGGGGCTTTGGCGTTGGACTGGATCAGGGCTGGAACATGATCGGTAGTCCCTATGATTTTGTGATGTCATTCCCAGAACAAGTGGAAATTATTGGCGATATTGATTATGCGCTCTGGGCTTACGATGGAACCGGTTATGTTGAAACTGATGGATTTACCGGAGGTGAGGGCTACTGGCTTTACTCATATAGTGATAACAGCATTATATCCTTTCAGCATGAGCAGCCCGGCTCCTCCCCAAAAATTTTAAACGGCGGTTGGCAGTTTAACTTATCAGCATCTATCAATGGTTATCATGATTCAGGCAATAAACTGGGTGTTCATCCCCAGGCAAGAAATGAGCGGGACAGCATGGATTCCCGGGAACCACCCGTCATTGGTGATTATGTGCAATTGGCTTTTGACAATGCTGATTGGGAAGATAAAGGTTCCTACAGTAAGGACATCCGTAAAGAAGGACAAGCCAGCTATATCTGGAATATTGCTGTTAAGTCTAATATGTCAGGACATATCCGCCTGGATGCTATGGATGCTATTAATATTCCATTAGAGTATGATGCGCTGCTTATAGATTTGAAAAATAGGCTCCAGCATGACCTGCGTTCTGGTGAAACGTATAATTATGTAAGTATTGGCGATGAAAAGCCCCATCAATTAAAAGTGATCATTGGTTTATCTGAAAATGTGTCCAAGATTATCGATGACCTAGGTATCTTACCTACAGAATTTGCAGTGGATCAGAATGTCCCGAACCCTTTTAACCCGGTCACAGCCATACGCATGCAGCTGGTTGAAGATGCTGTAGTTTCCATGAAAGTTTTCAACATCTTGGGCGAAGAAGTGTCTGTTTTACTGCATAATGCAAAAATTGAAAGTGGTTACCAGCAAGTGATCTGGAACGGCCGGGATAAGTTTAACCGTCAACTTCCTTCCGGTTTATACCTGTATCAAACGATCATGAAAAATGATCAAGGTAAACTGTTGCACATGAAAACAAAAAAAATGATATTGGTGAAATAATGAAAAAAATCATTCCCTCTTTTATACTTCTAACTTTCAGCATCTTGGTATTCTTTGTAAGTGATATCAACACTGCTGGAAAACAATTTGGCAAGATCTCTTTGCCCCTAGGTAAAGTTGAGGTCCAAGCCACCGGTGTCGAAGCCTGGGAAAAGGCAAAGCCCAATCGCCCTGTTTTTGAAGGCGATGTCATCCGTACTGCTCCTAAATCGCGGGCTGAGATCACTCTGCAAGGCGGGGGCAAGATGCGTATTGGTGAAAATTCCGAGTTGGAGTTAACTGCGGCCAATGTGAAACCCATGGCCAAGAATTTCAGTGCCAATTTGAAAAAAGGAAATATATTTGTATCGGCCAAGGCAGTCTTTGGCGAAAAGAAAAGTGTATCAGTGCGTACACCCACTGCTGTGGCAGCTATCCGTGGAACCAAGTATCGGGCCAAGGCCGGTGATGACGAGAGTGAGGTATTGGTATATGATGGCAAGGTGGATGTGAATGCTGCCAAGAATATTATTGATGAACGCCAGGAAAAACGTAAATCCCTAGATCCTGGTAGTGCACCTGGAAAACCAAAATTCACATTGGGACCTGTAACGGAAGTGTCCGGCCCCTATGAAGTAACGCTGGAAGACTGGATCAGCTTGGTGGAAGGCATGCAGATCAATGTGCGTAAGGACGGCAAATACCATATGTTCAAGTTTGACCAGGCCAAAGATGGTGATCTGGATTTCGTACAATGGAACAAGGAACTGGACGCTGCTGAAGAATAAGCCGGTATATTTGTATTTTGCACTTTTTATTTATTACACTTGAATAATCCATCTAATCATTCATGAATGAACTGTTAAAACGCCTAGGCATCGGTGCACTTATTGGATTGGCTGTTGCTATTGCTGTTAGTATCGGCAGCCAAAAAATTTCCTTTGTCAAAGATTTATTAGACGGTTATGAGTTCGGTTCATATGACAGCCGCATGCGGACCAGGGTAGAGAATGTGGAAGAATCTTCCATTGATAGCGTTGTCATCATTGATATTGAACAGAATTCTATTGAGGGCCTTGGAAATTATAATGATTGGCCCCATGCCTACCATGGACAACTCATTGATGTAGTCACATCAGGAAACCCGAAAGCACTGCTCTTTGACATAATTTTTGATCCGGAAAACACATTTAATTATGAACTTGTGAATGCCCTAACCAGCGAGAACGCACCACAGGAAGAATATCTTTCCCAGGCAACCGACCAGTACCTGGTTAGTAATGATCCTTCCCGTTTTGTATTATCAACTTTTGAAAGCCAGAAAGTGTATCATGCACTTGTGTTTGAATTGGAAGATACTTTGAATTTTCAATACAAGATGGATAGTGAACCGGAAGGATATGACCGTCCGGATCATTTAATCAACCTTCCTCTGGATCAGGCCCAGCGGCTACCGATTGGTGATCGATTAACCAATACGCATATGGATCTTATTAATGCTGCAAAACGTGCCGGCAGTGCCAATTTCCCTCAGGATCAGGATGGCATCATCAGGCGGGCGCCTACAGCAATATACTTTGAAGGACCGAATCATGTGTATCCTACGCTTGTCCTGGCCGCGGCAATGGATATTCTTGGTATTCCTGCAGATGGATTTGATTATGATTTTGACAACTTAATTCTTCGACTCAGCGATACCACGGGCACAGTGATAAGAGAAATCCCCATTGATGACCAGGGCCGCATGTTTGTGAATTATTACGGCCGGTTTAAAACTTTTTATTACCTGCCATATATGTATTGTTTCGATCCAGAAATGCTGGACCCTTCCTATTGGGAAGGAAAAGTTGCCTTGGTTGGTGCTTCACTGCCTGGATTAATGGATTTACGTAATACGCCGGTACAGGAAACATTTGCCGGGGTGGAAGTTCACGCTAATGTTATTCATAGCGTCCTGCAGAATGAATTTGTATCCATCACTGATGCGCAGACCAATCTCTGGGCACTCCTAATCATTTGCATCCTGCTGGGCGTTTTAGTTAGTATACCTGCAAAACCGTTATACACCCTGCCGGTTCCTTTGTTGGCTATTGCTGTTTGGGTGATTTTCACTTATAATGCATTTTTCAACGATTTGAAAATGTGGGAGGTTATTCGCCCGGCCATTTCCATGGGCGGAACCTATTTGGGAATATTCCTTTATAATTTTTTGATTGTTGAAAAAGATAAGCGTTTCTTAAAAGATACCTTTGGGACATATATATCACCGGAACTGATTGACCAGATGTTCGATGCNAAAGAAGAACCATCTTTGGGTGGCGAAGAAGGGTATCACACGGCCTTTTTTACGGACATACAAAGTTTTTCAGCCTTTTCAGAAAAATTGAGTGCTTCTGATTTGGTAGAACTTTTAAATGGTTACTTAACAGAAATGACTAACATTCTGTTGGATAATAAAGGGACGCTTGATAAATATATTGGTGATGCTATCGTGGCTTTTTACGGTGCCCCGGCTCCTGTAGACGACCATGAATACTGGGCCTGTCTAACGGCTGTAAAAATGCAGGAAGGGTTGGCTGAACTCCGCGCGAAATGGCAGGGTGAAGGGGATCGCTGGCCGGAAATCGTTCATAATATGCAAAACAGGATTGGTATCAATACCGGTCCTATGGTAACAGGAAATATGGGTTCCACCATGCGCATGAATTATACCATGATGGGTGATACGGTGAACCTTGCAGCCCGTCTGGAGGCCTCCGCCAAACAGTATGGTGTGTATATTCAGGTGGCAGAAGAAACGTATCAAGTCTGTAAAGATAAATTCATCTGGCGCGATCTGGATTATGTGATTGTCATGGGAAAAACGGAACCGGCACAGGTTTTTGAGTTGATTGCTGAAGCTGGTAACATGCCTTCTGGATATGATAAACTCCTCCCTGCCTATCACGAAGCAGTAAAATTATATCGAAACCAGGATTGGGTAAAGGCTATAGAAGCTTTTAAAGCATCAGATGAATTGGAAGACATGTTTCCCGGCCGCAAGACCAATCCCAGCCGGGTTTATATTCCTCGTTGCGAACATTATAAAGAAAATCCGCCTGGTGATGATTGGGATGGTTCCTGGGCACTGACTAAAAAATGATGAAATTGGCGTTCATTAAAACCATTAATACGTAATAAATTCGTTTATGGGAAATCCTAGAACGGCCGTCCTTTTGTTAAAGGATGGCCGTTTTTTTTGTGGTAAAAATTTTGGTGCAAAGGGAGAAACAACTGGAGAGGTATGTTTTAATACGGGTATGTCAGGATACCAGGAAATCCTGACGGATCCATCCTATTGTAAACAGATCGTCACCATGACAGCTCCCCATATTGGCAATTATGGGGTCAATCCGGATGATATTGAATCAGATAAAATTCAGGTTGCCGGATTTGTCATTAAAGAAGAAACCAGTATTCCATCCAACTGGCGTTCTACTCAATCCATTGGCGATTATCTCCAAGAAAAACATATTGTTGGTATTTCATGTATTGATACAAGAGCGCTTACTCGTCACATACGTGAGAACGGAGCCATGAATGGTATTATTTCTGCCATTGATTCGGATTTGGAAAGTCTGAAAAAGAAACTAGCCAAAGTTCCCGATATGATTGGATTGGATCTGGTCCAGGAAGTTTCTTGCAAGGAAAATTATCAATACAATAATAACGGTACGAATAAATACAAAGTTGCAGCCCTTGATTATGGAATTAAAATGAATATTTTGCGCCTGTTAGAAAGTAATAACTGTAATGTGACCGTTTTTCCTGCCCAAACAACAGCTGCTGAAATTTTTGAATTTAATCCGGATGGTGTATTTTTATCCAATGGGCCGGGCGATCCGGCAGCGGTGACATACGGAATCGGTATGGTCAAGGATGTACTGGGCAAGAAACCCATTTTTGGGATTTGCCTGGGTCATCAAATCCTTGCACTGGCCCTGGGCGCGAAAACATTTAAATTAACATTTGGTCATCGTGGGCTCAATCATCCTGTTAAGAATTTGGAATCAGGCGCTGTAGAGATCACCAGCCAGAATCACGGTTTTGCAGTTGATCTGGATTCTCTGCCTGAAAATATTATTCCTACCCATGTGAATTTAAATGATAATACATCGGAGGGCATCCGGTGTAAGGATGTTCCGGCATTTTCAGTGCAATACCATCCGGAATCCAGTCCCGGTCCACATGACAGCCGATACTTATTTCGGCAATTTATTTCTATGATGGAAGATGCCAAAAAGAACTGATATAGAATCTATTTTAATTATTGGTGCTGGCCCCATTGTTATCGGGCAAGCATGTGAATTTGATTATTCCGGAACCCAAGCCACCCGGGCCTTAAAAGAAGAAGGCTATCGCGTCATTTTAGTGAATTCCAATCCTGCCACAATTATGACAGATCCGAATTTGTCGGATGCGACTTATATCGAACCCATCACGCCGGAATACATTGAAGCCATCATTAAAAAAGAAAAACCGGATGCCATCCTGCCAACAGTTGGTGGTCAAACGGCCTTGAATATTGCCATGGATTTACACAAGTTAGGGATCCTTGAAAAATGCGGTTCTAAACTGATTGGTGCCCAAGTGGATGCCATTGAAAAAGCCGAAGACCGGGAACGCTTCAAGGAAGCCATGGATACGGTTGGGATTGATACGGCACAAGGCGGTTTTAGCCACTCATGGCAAGAAGCAGAAACATTGCTGGATACTATACAGTTTCCGATCATTATTCGACCATCCTTTACACTGGGCGGCACAGGCAGTTCCGTAGCTTATAATTATGAAGAATTTCAGGGGCTGGTGGAGAATGGGTTGAACGCTAGTCCCATCACGGAAGTGCTGATAGAAGAATCTCTACTTGGATGGAAAGAGTTCGAACTAGAAGTCATACGGGATAAAGCAGACAATGTCATTATCGTTTGTTCCATCGAAAATATTGATCCCATGGGCGTTCATACCGGTGATTCTGTAACGGTTGCGCCGGCCATGACTTTGACGGATAAAGAATTCCAACGAATGCGCAACTGGGCCATAAAGTGTCTGCGAACCATAGGCGTTGAAACAGGCGGATCTAATGTTCAGTTTGCTGTAAATCCTGAAAATGGGCGCATGATCATCATTGAAATGAATCCCCGGGTAAGCCGTTCATCCGCCTTGGCATCCAAAGCTACGGGATTTCCCATTGCCAAGGTAGCGGCCAAACTGGCTGTTGGCTATACACTGGATGAACTCCCCAATGATATCACCGGAAAAACACTGGCAGCATTTGAACCGACCATCGATTATATTGTAACAAAAGTCCCCCGTTTTGATTTTGAAAAATTTCCATCCGCATCTGGTCATTTGGGTGTACAAATGCAAAGTGTAGGTGAAGTAATGGCCATCGGACGAACGTTCCGGGAATCGCTGCAAAAAGCCTATCGTTCATTGGAAGTGGGATTGGATGGCCTGGAACCCAAACCACCCGCCGGTGGAGATCCTGATGTAAACCGGGCGAGATCCTTGGATATGTCCACCTTACGGTATGCCACTGCCTTCCGCTTATTGAAAGTGCGTCAGGCATTTTTAGAAGGCCAATCCGTAGAGGATGTATTTAATGTGACAAAAATTGATCCCTGGTTTTTACAGCAAATAAAACAATTGGCTAATACAAATAGTGTAGAGACGTTGCATGCAACGTCTCTACGGGAATTAAAACATAACGGGTTTTCTGATAAACAGATCGGGCGTATGTCTGGTAAAACAGAAATAGAGATTCGGGATTTACGAAAAAAGGAATCTGTTTTTCCAGCGTTTAAAGTAGTTGATACTTGCGCTGCGGAGTTTGAAGCCCTTACTCCCTATTGTTATTCCACGTATGATGAAGAAAACGAGATTTCCCCCTTAGCAGGTAAGAAGGTGATCATTTTAGGAGGAGGACCAAACCGCATCGGCCAGGGT
>NZNL01000051.1 GCA_002694855.1 Gammaproteobacteria bacterium | reverse complement strand
GCAGATCGCTCATTTGTCGGCATATGATTTGCAATAATGCGGTGCAGCTTGATCTCATCAAATGCATAGCCGATGGCGTGGGAGACTACTTGCTTCATATAACCGCGGCCCTCGTAAGACTTCGCGACGGAATAACCCATATAGCAAGTCTGAAATACACCTCTTACGATATTACTAAGTGAGCAACTACCAATTACATGAGATTCTTCCTGGTCGGTGCCAATAAAATGAACAGACAAGCCAGTTTCAAACTCGACCTTTTGCTCTTCCAGTCGCCGCTTCCAGGAACCCACTGAATGGTGACCTTTGGATACTGCGGGGCTCCATTTTTTTAGGTGTGATTCGTTAGCTGTGAAGTAGTTCGCAAGAATTTTTTCATGGCCCATCTGAGTTCTTATTATTTTCATAGATACAGTATTGGCTAGCTAGTTAATAAAATACTCGGAGAGAAGCGCAATAGCTTTGGGTAAGTGGCACTACCGGCGATCGGTGATAGCGGCATCAACCATGTTGGAGAAGTTTTCCCTAAAGCCACCGCCACTGGAAGGGGAAACCTGAGCCATTATAACAATGACTGTTCCCTGCACAGGATCAATGAAGTAGCGAGTACCAGCCGATCCGTCCCACCAGATAGTACCGGTAGAAACAGAAAAATTATAATCCATATTATCCAGGACGAGGTTGAAGCCTCCCAATGTCCATCCAGAGCCCTGCCAATAACCCGTGCCACCAATGGGCATCGCCTGGTCTGGTACAGCATTCTCATATATCAATGCGACAGTTTCCTCCTGAAGAATCCGGTCGCCATTGAACAACCCGCCCTCAAGAATCATCTGAGAAAAACGCATGAAGTCCATAACAGATGAAAGCAACCCTACGCCACCTTCGATTAATCGAGGCCGCAAGGTGTAAGGAATTGTTTCAATTTGATAAGAGAGCAAGCGGCCATCGACCGGTCGATAAACTACTGACAAACGATCTAGATCCTCTTCCGGCGCCCAGAACATAGTACTGTCCATTCCCAAGGGATTGAGTAGATGCTCCTGCAGATATTCCTCAAAGAGCTGCCCAGACCAAACTTCAATCAGTTTCCCAAGAATAGTGGCGTGTATACCGTACCTAAACTGCGTTCCCGGATCATGAAAAAGAGGGACACGTGCTGCGTTAGTGACCATCTCGCTAAGGGTAATGTTTTTATCTCTGACATTATTCTCTCTATAAAGCCTTGAACTTCTGCTACCTAACCCCGAAGTATGAGTTAGAAGATGAGCAACCGTAATGTCGCCTATCCGGTTCCTCACCTGTTTTAGATCTGTGCTGCTGGGGTCACGTAAGACTTTCTGATCTTCAAACTCAGGCAAATATTGTTTGATGGGGTCATCGAATTTAAATTTCCCTTGCTCGTACAACATAAGTACAGCTGCACTAGTGATCTGACGAGTCATGGAATAGGTACGGAAAAGCGCATCGGCGGGCATAGGGATGACATTTTCAAGATCCAGGTAACCCAACGCCTCGAAGTAAACAATATTTCCGTCTCTCGCAACCGCAGCTACTACTCCGGCGATATCACCATCATCAATATGTTGCTGGAGGCGTTCAGTTGCAACATTGAGGGCAACATCCGACATGCCAGCACTCTCAGCTGGAACCANTCTTACCTGCTGTGGATACCCTGGGCTACTGCAAAGCACACTTAGAATTATTGCTGACAAATGCCCAAGTGTTTTTTTCATTATCAAAATGCCGGTATTAAAACTTCTTTCCAGTCATAAGCTGTATCTGCCAGACCAATGAAGAACGGATTGAGAATGTCGTCTTTCTGGTTATAGCGCAAAGGGCGAAATTCAGTATCGCANATTTCTCCACCCGCTGCACAAAGCACGGCATGTGCTGCCGCTGTATCCCATTCACTAGTTGGAGCAAGCCTGGGATAGATGTCTGCCTTTCCTTCAGCCAAAAGGCAAATTTTCAGAGAGCTGCCCATACTGACTACTTCNGTTCGATTAAGCTCAGCTTCAATTGCTGCCATTACTCGGTCAAGCGACTTCCCTCGATGGCTTCTACTGGCGACTACTTTTATAACTCGAGTGTTGTCCAGCGACTTGCACTGGATTGATTGGTACGCACCCGCGCGCGATACATGCCACGCTCCAGTGCGAATTGTGCCGAGATAAGTCACTCCGCTCACCGGGACATGCACCACGCCAGTTTCCGCTATTCCATTATGAATTAGAGCAATATTGACGGTAAATTCACCATTACGTTTTACGAACTCCTTGGTGCCATCCAGCGGATCTACCAGCCAATAGCGATCCCACTGTGAACGCACCGACCAGTCAGTTGGTTCGGACTCCTCAGAAAGAACGGGAACCCCTGGAGTCAATAACGCCAATCTATCTACAATAAGTCTATGGGCCCGACGGTCTGCTTCGGTCAATGGCGAATTATCGTCTTTAAGCGTAACGTTTATTACTTCTTCCTGATTGTAAACAGCCAATATCTCCTGGCCAGCGGCCACCGCTATTTCCTTTAAGGCTTCGAGTTGTCTGTCTGCTTGCATTGATCTTCCTGTCGAATAGGATTTTAATTGGTTCTAATTGAATAAACCCAACCTGTGGCATGTTGCATTACAGACAGTAACTTGCCAAGTGAAAATTATGGAGGGATCAATGCCGCCCTGGTCGCTTGTCGACACAATAATGTTCGACATGGATGGTACCTTGCTGGACCTACACTTTGATAACTACTTCTGGCTCACTTTGGTTCCCAAGGCATATAGCCAGGAACATGGTGTTTCTGAACAGACGGCTCAGGCTATACTCCATAAAAAGTATGCGGAGACGCATGGCACACTTAACTGGTATTGCCTGGACTACTGGGAAGCAGAATTGAGGCTCAATATCACCGAACTGAAAACCACAATCAAACACAAGATATGCTCCAGACCTAATGTAGAAAAGCTATTGAAGGAATTACGGATCAACAACAAGCGGCTTTTGCTGATTACCAATGCACACCCTTCTAGCCTAGCAATTAAAATGAAACATACCGGCATCGGGAAATACTTTCATAAACATATCAGTTCTCACACATTAAAGCTGGCAAAGGAAAATCATGGTTTCTGGAAAACTCTGCAAGAAATAGAACCTTACAAACCGGAACGCTCTTTATTGTTTGATGATTCACTGCCAGTCCTGCGACAAGCAAAAAGAGAAGGTATTAAGTATCTCTACGGGATTAAGCAACCAGACAGCCAGAAAGCCTCTCTTCCACCTGCCGAGTTTCCACAAATAGGAGATTTCAAGGACATTATGCCTCCTCGTATGATTAGCGAGTAACCGAAACAAATGGCTGCGAAGAAAGTGAATAAGAGTGATGAACCAAGGATTAAAGCCCGCCTGGACAAATGGCTGTGGGCGGCACGCTTATACAAGACACGGGCTATTGCAAAACAAGCTGTAGAGGGTGGCAAGGTGTATTGTGAAGGATTACGCGCCAAACCAAGTAAGGAAATAGAAGAAGGCATGAAATTGGAATTGAGGACAAAATTTGATGAGAAAGCCATTATCGTGAAAGCCTTGTCAGAAAAACGTCTCGGTGCGCCGGAGGCTAAATTGCTATACGAAGAAACCCCAGAGAGTGTTTCCAGTCGTGCACGTTTAGCCGAGCAACGCAAAGCACAGCCAAAATACTGGCCCATACCGACAAAACCTACCAAAAAGCAACGACGCATACTTAATCGCTTCAAACAGCGGGAAGCACGCTAAGCCTGGAGGGGCGTTAGCGCTCAAAGTTAATATTTGTCATAATGCGTCACCGGCAACCCAGCTAGACAGTGCCACCCAAATACAACTGCGCCTTACAAAGAAAGCAACGCAAGTCGGAAAGGCAGGGATTCAGGAATCTGAATAACCAGGAGTAAGTTTGGCCAAGCAATTCGTTGAGTGCCTGCAGCGTTATAAGTTACCTGAATTTAGTGCCGAGTGGGGAGCTATAAAACGCGGCATCGAAAAGGAAAACTTGCGCGTCTCTCCTGAAGGCCACATCTCTCTTACCAGTCATCCAAGGGCCCTAGGTTCAGCCCTCACCAATCCCTACATAACCACCGATTTTTCCGAGGCACTGTTGGAATTCATTACACCTGCCTCCCCGGATATCGCTGAGTGTCTCAAGGTGCTAGAGAACATTCACCGCTTCACCCTGCAGAACCTAGAAAATGATGAAATGTTCTGGGTGAGCAGTATGCCTTCCCTGCTGAATGCTGAAGCTGATATTCCGATCGCTCAGTATGGTGTTTCCAATATCGGCAAACTAAAAACACTTTATCGTCAAGGCCTGAACCATCGCTACGGCAATTTAATGCAGATCGTCGCGGGATTGCACTATAACTTCTCGATGCCGGAATGTTTCTGGGAACCTTACCAAGCGATGTGTAAACATCAAGGGAAACTGCAACATTTTCGAACAGAAAAATATTTGCATTTGATTCGAAATTTCCATCGCTATTCTTGGTTGCTAATCTACCTGTTTGGTGCTTCACCGGCTGCCTGTAAAAGCTTTGTTGACGGCCGCGAACACAGCTTGAAAAAATTTGATGAATACAGCTTGTACTTGCCTTACGCGACCTGCTTGAGGATGAGTAGCCTCGGATACAAAAGTGATGCACAGAAATCATTATTCGTCTGCTACAACGAGCTGGAAACATACGTGAACTGCCTACATAAGGCCATGCACACACCTTATCCAAAGTACGAGGCAATTGGGCAAAAAGAAGAAGACAACTACTTGCAAATGAATACCAGCCTGTTGCAGTTGGAGAACGAGTTTTACAGCACCATTAGGCCAAAACGAAATGTAAAGAGCGGTGAGCGACCGCTTCAAGCCCTCACCGATAACGGCATAGAGTACGTGGAAGTCCGAGCTCTAGACCTAAACCCCTACGCGCCACTTGGCATTGATGCTGAACAAATAAGGTTTCTCGACATATTCCTACTGCATTGCTTACTGGCTGAGAGTGCGTTATGTAATGAACGTGAATTTTTTGAGGTCGCTAGTAATCTCACAAAGGTGGTTGAACATGGAAGAGATCCACAATTGGTACTAAACTTGGAGTCGTCACCCATCTCGAAGAAAGACTGGGCGAACCAATTGATGGATGACTTTGTTCACAGCGCTACGATACTGGATCATATTAACGGCGGGGATATGTACACGCACAGTCTTAATAACCAGATCCGCAAAATTGAGAACCCTGAACTGACTCCTTCGGGCCGTATGATTTCCGAGATGAAAGAGGGTCAGTTATCCTTCTTTGAGTTCTCCATGCAGCAGAGCAGAATTCATAGAAACTTCCTTTCGGATGGCGAATTGGATAAAGAGGCAAACAGGCATATGCAGGAAACCAGCATGTACTCCACAGAAAAACAAAAAAGAATTGAATCAGCCGATACACTAAATTTCGATGAGTTCTTAGAACAATGGAACAAATTTTAACCCTAATGCTGACACCCTACTCACGAATATCCTGCCTAGTGTAAAATATCACGCCAGTGTAGAAAGCATAGAAATAGGAGTAAATGATGGCTGTAACAATTCCCGAAAACCGTATTATAAACATCGGCGTTTTTCTTATCTGTATGACCACTATCGGGATCGTACTGTACATGGAACACGTCATGTTTCTTTCACCCTGTGGGCTTTGTATCACGCAGCGCGTATTCGTTATTATGTGTGGCCTGGCGTGCTTAGGCTCTGCTATTCACAATCCTAGCATCAAGGGCCAGAAGCTTTATGCCTTTGGGGCTGCTTCCATGTGTATTTTCGGGAGTTATTTTGCAATCCGGCAGATCTGGTTACAGAATCTACCACTAGACCTAGTTCCAGCATGTGGCCCAGGTCTAACCTACATCTACGAAAACTTCCCTTTTATCGAAATGCTCAACTTTCTATTGAAAGGCGATGGTAACTGCGCCGAGGTTCAGTTTCGACTGTTCGGGTTGCTTTCGATCCCTGAAATGGCCATGGTAGCCTTTGTTGGGCTTTTCAGTACCTGCATGTACATGGCATTCCGCCATCAACCAAGCACAAACTAGTTACCAAAGCTGGCACATTTGCCCAAATATTTAGCTTTTGTTCTTGACACTTGTTCTATCTTTTTTCATTGACACCTGTTTAGAGGCTCTTTGCCACCGGAAATATTTTTCCATTAAAGTGAAATATTTTTCTGGTAATCGTGCGCTTCGCCAAGCATTAGCGGCAAATTTATTACCTTCAAGAAGAGTCGGATAGATATGTGTAACCGCTGCTATCTTTTTTAGGCCCATCCCATGGGTCATAGCAAACGTGAATTCTCCAATCAGCTCCCCTGCATGATGCCCAACAATGGTTACACCCAAGATTTTATCTTTCCCAGGAATCGTCAATACCTTGATAAAGCCATGGGCTTCGCCATCTACTAGGGAACGATCATGCTGCTCCATATTGTAGCGTGTGATCTCGTAAGCAGTATTCTGCTCTTTCGCCTCTTGCTCACTCAAACCAACCCTGGCAACCTCAGGATCGGTAAACGTTGCCCACGGTACCACATTATATTTCGCGCGAGATAACCACAATGAGCCAGTCAATGCGTTCAACGCAGCAAACCATGCTTGAAAGGATGCCATATGCGTAAACTGATACAACGTAGCCACATCACCACAAGCGTAGATATTAGGGTAGGCCGTTCGCATGGCGTTATCTACCTGCACACCTCCTTGTGGGGTAAGTGGCACCCCCAGCTCCTCCAATCCGAAACCTTCCACGTTTGGTTTGCGCCCAATTGCCAGTAGCACGTTATCGAAGTAGACCCGCTTCTCTTCTTGCTGGTGCCGGATTTTTATGAACAATTGACCGCCGTCATTGCCGAAACTATCCAATTGGCAACCTGTGATCACTTTTATTCCGTCCCCTATGAATTTATCCATAACAGCCTGGGAAACTTCAGGATCTTCTCTCGGTAGCAGTCTCGATGCCATGTCTACCTGAGTAACCTCGGAACCAAGGTTATGAAATGCTTGGGCAAGTTCACAGCCCATTGGTCCGCCCCCAACAACCAGCAGACGCCTTGGTAATTCCTGGAGCGACCACACCGTATCGGACGTTAAGTAATCAATTTCCTCGAGTCCGGGGATAGTAGGCACTATAGGTCGTGCTCCGGTTGCAAGGATGATCGAGCGGGTATTAATGGAACGCCCGTTTACACTAACAGTATACGGTGATTCGATTCGAGCTCCGCCGATAACACACTCGACGCCAAGCGAAGTGAAACGTTCCACCGAATCGTGAGGCTCGATCTTAGTGATTATTTTATTAACACGAGCCATAATATTTGANAAATTCGCGTCGGCACTGGCATTGTCAATGCCGAATTCAGTCGCCCGTCTTATGTACGACATGATACGGCCGCTTCGAATAAATGACTTGCTGGGTATACAGCCAGTATTTANACAATCTCCACCCATTCTGTTTTTTTCGATGAGAATTACCTTGGCCTTAGCCCGAGCAATAATTAAGGACGCAACCAGACCCGCAGAGCCAGCGCCNATAACAACCACGTTGGCATCAAACCGAACGGGTTTTGAAAACTTTCTCATGATCGACCTGCGCTGAATTATGTTCACCAGAAATCTCGCACCAAAGGGAAACAACCCNAGAAGAACCAAAGAAATAATTACTGGACCACTCATTAGTTCGGATAATGAGNTTATCTGNCCCAATTCTGATCCGGCATTTACATAGACGGCAGTACTCAATAGCATTCCNGCCTGGCTAACTACATAGAAAGAGCCAGCTCGAATNGGNGTTAATCCCATTACTAGATTAACCATGAAGAACGGNAACAAAGGCACCATGCGAAGACTGAATAAATAGAAGTTGCCGTCTTTCTCTATCCCGCGATTTATTAACGCTAGGTANCCGCCAAACCTGTTTTGCACCCAATCCCGAAGTAGTGAACGTGACACCAAGAATGCCAGTGTAGCTCCGATACTGCTCGCAAATGAAACAATAATGATTCCCCAACCCAAACCGAAAATTGCGCCTCCAAGTAGCGAGATAATTGCAGCGCCCGGAATAGACAACGCAGCGATCATTACATAAACAGAGAAATAAATGAGTGCAGTTAACGTAAAGTTTTCATTCTGGAATTGTTGAATTTCAGCGAACCGTGANTGGACATAGTTAAGAGTCAGGTACTGATCTAAGTTAAATAGAAAATATCCGCCAATTGCGACAGCAATAAGCGCTATTACCAAGATCCTAGTTATATTCACTCAAGTAATCCCTAAGGTAGCGGTAAAGTAGGAATAGCGTGGGTTTCACCGATTTTTGGTGGTGTCGGTCTGGGTTAATTTATTCTTGCTATCGAAATGCAATGTGCTATAAACCTCTTGCAATCGATACTACAGAAGCCGAATATCGCGCTTNCCATCNAATATAAACGCTTACCTGTCATAAGTTAAGAGATTCTAGTCCGTGNCAAAATACAAATNCCATAGAGAGTTTCCATTCACCCGNATGCGNCGCATGCGCAAGGATAGCTTCAGCAGGCACCTGATGCAGGAAACCAGTTTGACAACAGATGACCTAATTTTCCCGGTTTTTATTGTTGGTGGTACGAAGCAGAGACAGCCTATCGAATCTATGCCCGACATGTTTCGGCTGAGTATTGATCAGCTCNTAAAAGAAGCGGCTGNANTAGTCGCCCTCGGTATCCCAGCTGTAGCTCTGTTTCCATCTCTAGATGCCTCCATAAAGACCGAGGATGGAAGTGAATCCTTCAANCCCAATGGNTTAGTTCAGNAAGCCGTGCGTGCACTAAAANTAGCCCAACCGGAATTAGGAGTAATAACNGATGTCGCCCTTGANCCCTACACAACCCACGGACAGGATGGAATTATTGATGNAAATGGTTANGTGCTTAATGACGAGACNGTAAAGATACTGGCCAAACANGCCTTGTCCCATGCCGAGGCGGGTGCTGATATCGTGGCTCCTTCCGATATGATGGATGGACGGGTCGCCGCCATCCGTTCGGTACTCGAAGAGAATGGCTTGATCTACACTCGTATTCTTTCTTACTCGGCCAAATACGCTTCCAGCTATTACGATCCCTTCCGTGATGCCGTTGGCTCTAGCAGCAATCTTGGTAGTGGGAACAAATATAATTATCAGATGGATGTGGCTAATAGCGATGAGGCTATACAGGAAGTGGGATTGGACTTGGCCGAAGGAGCCGACATGATAATGGTCAAGCCAGGATTACCCTATCTGGATATCGTATACCGCGTAAAGCAAGAATTCGGCGTACCCACATGTGTCT
Organism: Gammaproteobacteria bacterium; assembly: GCA_002694855.1. Classification (GTDB taxonomy): domain Bacteria; phylum Pseudomonadota; class Gammaproteobacteria; order Pseudomonadales; family Pseudohongiellaceae; genus UBA9145. The sequence continues at coordinate 50,388 of NZNL01000051.1, read as the reverse complement.
ANCAAGTGAGCGGTGAATACGCAATGCACATGGCTGCTGCCCAGAACGGTTGGTTGGACGAAGATGCTGTCGCTATGGAATCTTTACTCGCCATCAAACGGGCGGGAGCTGATGCAATCCTTACCTACTTTGCCAAGAAAGCTGCGNCGATACTATGCAACAAGTCTGGGTAATGTGCGTACTTTCACTCTAGCAAAATACTTTTCATAATCGATACCTTGAATCCTTANTTTTTGGCATTATTATTAGNTGCAACATTTATTAATAGGTGAGCCCTCAACGCAGTAGGTGCGAATTCTGTGAATGTCACCTCGAATACTTAAATCTTATCTTCCACATCAAAAAAGGAAAAACGTATGAGCGANAAAATCGTTCACATCTCAGATAATAGCTTCGAACAAGACGTACTTCAGGCTGAAGNCCCTGTTTTAGTGGATTTCTGGGCCGAATGGTGCGGGCCTTGCAAGGCGATTGCCCCAGTGCTTGAAGAGCTCGCCGAAGATTATGACGGCAAGTTGAAAGTGTGCAAAATGGATGTCGATTCCAATACTGAAACTGCACCAAAATATGGCATTCGCGGCATACCCACGCTGATCGTCTTCAACAACGGCGATGTTGCCGGTACTAAAGTTGGTGCCGTATCTAAATCTCAGTTNTCTGCTTTTATTGACAGCGTCATATAAATTGCGTTTAATGTGNTCCCGCGCTTGTAGACAAGGCACCACAGGAAGCGGCAANTTTCATAACCCCCTGTTAGCTTTTGATAAATTTCCTGGTTAGTACTTAAGAAANATGTACATCAATTTCTTAGCTATTATCAATTTCAGACGATTATTGCCTAAAAGTACCTAAGCGTATAACCGATATAATANTAACAAATATCTAGCTACATTTTTCTGGACAGAGTTATANAGTAGGTCTATATTGAAAAAGCCTGGATCACTAGATACTTAAAATATACAAAACAACAAGCAAGCTCATTAGAAAGTCATAAAAAACTAAAAACCAAATGCCCCAAATAAAAAATCCACAATAGTAACCAAATAGGCCATGTAACAGTTGTNAACTATTTTCAACGAGCAAAAATCTCCGCTCTACACTTAACAATAGTTTTACAACAACCCTTAAACCAATTAGTAATCCTTTTAGCAATCAGCAACGCGTGAAGNTTTACNCTTTACATCCATAACAATGTGCACTGCCGAGCACTGCTNGGGCAGTTCACGCACAAAAAATCAAATTGAATCTACCTAACTTTCCCACTAGAAGAAATTTACAATGAACTTGACAGAGCTTAAGCAGAAACCAATTGGCGAACTACTGAATACCGCCCATGAGATGGGTTTGGAAAATATTTCGCGCACACGTAAACAAGATGTTATTTTTGTTATNCTCAAGAAACATGCAAAAAACGGCGAGGANATCTANGGCGACGGCGTATTGGAAATTTTGCAAGACGGATTTGGTTTTTTACGTTCTGCGGATTCCTCCTATCTTGCCGGCCCAGATGANATATANGTGTCACCCAGCCAGATTCGCCGCTTCAATCTTCGAACGGGTGACACGGTCGCNGGAAAAATAAGACCNCCAAAAGATGGGGAACGCTACTTTGCATTACTCAAGATCGCCGAAATCAATTTCAGNNAGCCCGATGACTCTAAGCACAAGATTCTTTTCGAAAACCTCACCCCTCTTTTCCCGGATGAACGTCTCCCTCTTCAGGTCGGCAACGGAAGCACCGAAGATATAAGCGCGAGGGTAATCGACCTTACCACCCCTATAGGCAAAGGCCAACGCGGCTTAATTGTCTCGCCACCCAAGGCAGGTAAAACNTTAATTCTGCAAAACATTGCACAATCCATTACACATAACTCACCAGAATGTCGCCTAATCGTATTACTTATCGATGAACGACCGGAAGAAGTAACAGAAATGCAACGCTCAGTGCGAGGTGAAGTTGTTGCCAGCACATTCGATGAGCCACCCTCACGTCACGTGCAAGTGGCAGAAATGGTGATCGAAAAAGCTAAGCGGCTAGTTGAACACAAAGAAGACGTGGTGATTCTCCTCGATTCCATTACACGACTCGCACGAGCCTACAACACTATCATCCCCTCATCTGGAAAAGTGCTAACAGGTGGGGTCGACGCGCACGCATTAGAAAGACCGAAGCGATTCTTCGGCGCAGCGCGAAACCTTGAGGAAGGCGGCAGCCTCACCATTATCGCTACTGCACTCATTGAAACTGGCTCGAAAATGGATGAAGTAATTTATGAAGAATTCAAAGGTACCGGCAACATGGAACTGATTCTAGACAGGAAAATNGCCGAGAAAAGGGTTTANCCGGCTATCAACGTGCGTCGATCCGGTACACGTCGCGAAGATTTACTAACTACCGAAGAAGAACTACAGCGTATGTGGATCCTGCGTAAGCTGCTAAGTTCCCAAGAAGATTTGCAGGCAACNGAATTCATCCTGGATAAATTGAAAAATACTAAAACAAACGAAGAATTCTTTAACGCCATGAAACGTTAATAACTCTTTAACAACATNTTTCCAGGTTAACGCTTATCTCAATCTAAGNCCGAACCACAAAATCACCCCATGGNATTTTCAGATTTACGAGACTTTATCAAACTACTCGAGAAANAGGGTGAGTTAAAACGCATTTCTACCGAAGTAGATCCNTATCTCGAAGTAACGGAAATTTCAGACCGCGTATTGCGTNCGGGCGGTCCNGCTCTTCTATTTGAAAACCCCAAAGGTTCCTCTGTACCTTTACTGGTTAACCTGTTTGGTAATAGTCGGCGCATCGCGTTGGCTATGGGCCAAGAAGATATCGATGGATTAAGAGATGTCGGAAAGTTATTGGCGTTCTTAAAAGAACCAACCCCACCGTCTGGATGGAAAGATGTATGGCAAAAACTTCCTAGTTACAAGCAAGTACTAAATGTCTCGCCNAACGTAAAAAAATCAGCTGNATGCCAAGATGTAGTGATTGANGCTGGAGATGTTGATCTGTCTATGTTTCCNCTCCAGACNTGCTGGCCCGGCGANNTNGCACCGCTGGTNACCTGGCCATTAGTGATAACGCGCGGACCTCAGAAAGAACGNCAGAATCTTGGCATTTATCGCATGCAGCCAATCGCTCGCAACAAACTCATAATGCGCTGGTTGTCCCATCGCGGTGGAGCACTAGATTTCAAGGACTGGCAGAAAAAGTATCCTCGCNAAGCTTTCCCCGTTTCCGTCGCTATAGGTGCCGACCCNGCCACCATATTGGCGACAGTAACCCCAGTGCCGGACACACTTTCGGAATATGCGTTCGCCGGGTTGTTGCGTGGAAGCAAGACTGATGTTGTTAAATCACTAACCAATGANCTACAGGTACCGGCAAGCGCCGAAATTGTCCTTGAAGGAGTAATAGAACCGGGCGAATTCGCCGATGAAGGACCTTACGGAGACCACACGGGTTATTACAATGAAATTGAGCAGTTTCCAGTCTTTACCATAAANCGAATTACACACAGGAAAGACCCTATCTATCATAGTACTTATACAGGGCGACCGCCGGATGAACCTGCCATGTTAGGTATGGCATTGAACGANGTGTTCGTTCCACTGTTACAAAAACAGTTTCCTGAAATTGTAGATTTCTACCTTCCTCCCGAAGGTTGTTCTTATCGAATGGCTGTAGTGAGCATTAAAAAGCAGTATCCTGGTCATGCAAAACGAATCATGATGGGTATCTGGTCGTTCCTCAGGCAATTCATGTATACGAAATTTGTCGTTGTCGTTGATGATGATATTAATATTCGACAATGGGAAGACGTTATCTGGGCTATAACTACCCGAATGGATCCAGTCCGGGACACAGTACTGATGGNAAATACGCCAATCGACTACCTGGATTTTGCCTCGCCCGTTTCAGGCATGGGTTCAAAAATGGGTTTTGATGCTACTAATAAATGGGAAGCGGAAACTACGCGGAAATGGGGAACCCCAATTGAAATGAGTGCCGAAGTCAAAAATCGAGTCGATCAACTTTGGAAAGAGCTAGGGCTTAGTGATTGATTTTATTGGNCGGCGGCATCGGGAGTTCTGGNAACTTTACTCCAATTAAATCACCATAGTTTTTCAAACAAATTTCACTGGCTTCTAATTCTCCAAGATGTTTCAAAAGTCTGCTGAGTTCGCCATAAGCTTCGGCGCAGGGAGTGATCTTGATACTTGCTTCGTAATACTCTTTAGCCTTACCCCAGAGTTCGTTACGCATGCAGATTCGCCCAAGGCTCAGTAAAAGATTCGAATTGGCAGGACGCTCCATGAGCCAGCTTTCCGCAACCAAAAGTTGTTGTGGGCTAGCGCTAAAATCATGCTCTCCATAAAAAATCACTAGAACATCGCTCCAATTCCTCGCAATTGCTTTTTCTAATGCCTCAGATGCTGCAGCTTTGTCATCTAGCCTAATCATTAATTCAGAATAATGCTTAACAACCTTTTCATTTTCCTTATATCTTACTGGCGCTTTCTTCCATAGTTGAATCAAACGACGCAATACTTCCTGCTTATCTGATCTCGTTTGGGGCTCGCCGTAACAAACATATAACTCTTCAACAAAGATACGCATGCGAATTTTCGCACTCTCTTCATCGTCAACAATTTTNTTCTTCTCTAGCGAAGGTAATAGCTCCTTCAACAGATCCCAAACTTCAAGCCGTATATAAACCTCTTTGAGAAGCAGCAAAAGTGCCGCATCGTTTAATGAGGTTTTTTTGAGCTTTTCTAGCACCGCCAGGCACTGTTCAAGATGACCCGATCTGAACAGCAATTGAGCGCGAAGCGAGTTAACAGTAGACCGAGNGGCCGGATATTCACGTTCTGCCTGGTCCAGACATCGCTCCCACGAATCCTTATCATCCAGCTTTTGAGCAGCATAGGCCGCTGCAAGATAATTAATAACCGTAGCATCTTGATCAGACATACTTTTTTTGAGCAGCTTGTAACTAGATTGCCAATTACCCCGAATTAAATACAACATTCCTTCCATNGTTTTACTGCGCTCACGAGCTTTTCTTTTTTCATTAATAGCTATTCCAGCACGAACTAGCTTAGCGGGATTGACCCATCTAAATATGATAACCAGCAGCCGGAACAATAAATAGATAGCANCGAGTGTTACGACCAACGTAAATAAACTAGTTTCGAATGTATAGTTTCGAAAAGCGATCAGNAAATAACCTGGATCAGCGGGAAACCCTAAATAAAAAGTCACCCAAAGAGCTACGACAATAATCAGCAGGCTAAAGACAAATAGGCGTACCATAATATTGCGCTATTGTCCGCTGACAATGAGTCCTTTAAGAAGACTCAGTGATTCATTTGGTAGAGGCAGGGAAGGGTTTAGATCAATTCCAGCAAGATCGCTTATTTCTGCCANTATTGTTTGTCCAATTTCCGTGTCGATCACCGCATAACGCTGCAGCCAATTTCCAGCATTGGTCAAGCTTGTTCGATAGAGGGTCTGATCCCTTGAAACAACCGCGACCTTAGCTTGTTCTAGCATAAGTTGTAAGTTTTGCTTAATGTAAACATCCTGACCGGATGCCAGCATAGCTTCGGGTATTCTCTCCCATTCGCGCCATACAAAAACCGACCTCAAGAATGACAATGTTGCACTAACAAAACCACCCTCTGCGGCGCCAATTTCCTCAGAGGCCAATTCAGTGTTGCGCCGATTTTCGAAATTTTCCCGCATGGAACTGAATAAGCTGATACTTTGCGCTCTCATGGCGACATTGCCGATGCGGAGATAAAGGCCTCCTTGGTCTGTAATCTGAACAGCTTGGAGCTGAGCTGACTCGCGGGAAATAACCTGACGAATAGCAAACACATTAACGTTTCCAGACTCCAACAGCGCACTGTCGGCCAATTGCATCAACGCGAGAGCTGAAACCCTGTCCCGTTCCAATTGTAATTTTTTGCTTGCTAAACCTAGTAAATACTCAGCTTCCAGAAGCTTCCATTGAAGATCAGGTTCAGTTTCTACAACTGCAGGACGATTTTGCAGTTCTGTCAATTGCTGACGAATTGCAAGCAACTCCTGATTTAGATCAGCTTCACGTTGTTGAGCTGATCCATTTTCTATTGGAACCAATTGCAGTGGATCGGCTAGCTGCTGTTGGAGTTGCTGCATCCGGGCTTCCTGTGCAGCCAGTGCTTGGGTCAGATTTTGGCCCTCTTGCTGAAATGCTAACAATTCTTTGCGCAGTTGGACTTGTTGGTAGGCGAGAAAAACGATACCTGACAAAACAGGCAAAAAGAACATCACCACGATGATAAATCGACGTCGCGCATTTTGTTGCTTGCGACTTGCCGGGGTTTTTGCCCTGGCACTATTACTCTTAGAAATTTCGTTTAAAATCTTGGGCGTGTCAGGCTGTTCTGCCAAGGGAATTACCTATTTAAAGTGTTATTTAACCTTCATTTCTAATGCTGCCACTACTTGCAATATCCTTCAGCACCGTCAGCATTGATGAGTTGTCGGCACCATTAGAATTCCTAACTACCTTGTACCCAAGTCGTTCGGCCTGACTTGCAAGTCTTGCCGAAGGAACTACCAATGGTATCAGACTCAATGCCGCTTTGTTATCGATGGCCAAGTCTGAAAACCGAGCCAATGCCTCTCCTGAAGTTATGGTAACCACATTTATCTGCTCACAATTCACAACATTTATTAGTTCTTCTGGCTCATATACGTGGATTTCTCGTTGGTATACCTCAAAGTAATCAACTATTGCGCCTCGCTGGCAAAGCTCCTTCGCCAGCAGCTCCCTACCTCCTTTACCACGTACTATGCCGATATGCTTGCCGGCTATCTCCTTGAGCACCGGAAGTGACAGTATATCCTCGCTAGTCATGCCAGTATCAGAATGCATTACGGTGCACTCAAATAGCGTTGATACCATTTTTGCAGTAGTAGGTCCTACTGCAATCACATCAATCTTGTCAGGAATTTTCGCTGCGTANTTTGNAAACCATTNTTTNCCCAACCGAGCNCCGTTNGTACTTACAAAAATAAGAACTTGGTAACTATCTAATGCTCTAACCTTTTGTTCCAGTTCCTGAATGTTTTCCGTGCCTCTCAACGGTACAATATCGATAAGAGGAAAATGGATNGCGTGACCNCCTAGAGATTTTATCGCTTCTCTTATTGACTGTTGCTGCGGAGCCGGCCTGGTGACCAACACATTTAATCCTTGTAGGCTTGCCAAATTCATCGGTGAAATAGTAGCGCCTATGTTGCTAGCGATTCCAGAATTTCAGATGCACCCTGAAATAATAGATCCTCCGCAACAGTAATACCTAATTGTTCCGCGTGGTGAGGATCGCCAGTGAGTTCGCTCCGTAAAACCTTGTCTCCTTCGACATCTCCAACCAGCGCTCGGAGGAAAAGTGNACCCGCATTGAATTCAGCAAAAGCGGCAATAGGTGTCTGACAACCTCCTTGCAATCTAGAATTCACGGCGCGCTCTGCCAATACACGGGTAGCTGTTTCTTGGTGATGCAAAAAGTCGACCAGTTTAAGAGTGTCCAAGTCTTCAGTGCGACACTCTATGCCCACCGCCCCCTGGCCGCCGGCAGGTAAACACTGGTCGAAGCTTAGACGTTGCGTGATACGACTCTCCAAGCTCAAGCGTTTAAGTCCGGCAACCGCCAGAATGATGGCATCGTAATCACCACTGTCCAACTTCTCCAAGCGGGTACCAACATTCCCGCGCAAATCAANAACTGATAGATCGGGTCTTAAGTGTCTTACCTGGCACTGCCGCCTGAAACTCGAGGTTCCTATCCGAGCCTTAGCAGGGAGAGCTTCAATAGCATTATAATTGTTGGACACGAATGCATCGGCTGGATCCTCCCGTTCACAAATAACAGCAAGCCCAAGTCCTTCGAGAAATTCCATTGGTACATCTTTCATCGAATGCACAGCGATGTCCGCCTGGCCTTCTAACACNGCTCGCTCAAGCTCCTTAACGAATAAGCCCTTGCCACCAGCCTTTGCCAAAGGCGTATCTAAGATCTTGTCTCCTCGGGTAGTTAGGGGTACCAGCTCCACCACAAGCCCACTATGGAAAGCTTCAAGCGCTTCTTTTACATAGTTAGCCTGCCACAAAGCTAACGGGCTCTTGCGTGTTGCGATTCTCATCAATCGTTCTGCCATATGCCTTTAAGTGTTTCTTTTATTCATCCTGAAAGAAACATTTTACGATAATTGCCCCACTTTGTCCGATCANACCTGNCGACTGGACTTATGCGCTTATTAAGCCTGAGGTATCCTGCTATAATCGCCTGCCACGAAGGACACTGACCCATCTCTTCGCCAAAGGTGCACTTTCAAAAGGGTAATGGGTCTCACTATGAGCATTCACAATAAAGACAGCAAATCGAACAAACTGTGGTCTGGTAGATTCACCGAAGCGACAGATGCTTTTGTGGAAACTTTTACCTCGTCNGTGAATTTCGATAAACGACTCTATCCATACGATATTGATGGATCGATTGCGCATGCCCGCATGCTACACAAAGNGGGAATTCTGACAAGTNAAGAAGAAACGTCCATCCTAAAGGGACTAGANTCAATACGTAAAGAAATTGAGAATGACANTTTCCAATGGTCTGTCGCTCATGAAGATGTACACATGAATATCGAGTCTGCTTTAACTGAACGAATTGGCGATGCAGGNAANAAGTTNCACACCGGCCGCTCCCGTAACGATCAGGTAGCCACTGATCTGCGANTGTATGTGCGCGATGAAATTGATCAAATTTCCGACCTGATTACTAGGCTCCAAGAAGGATTGGTAAAAATTGCTTCTAGGGAAGCCAGTACGATTATGCCGGGTTTTACCCACTTACAAATTGCGCAACCCGTTACGTTTGGACATCATTTGATGGCCTGGTATGAAATGCTAGATCGTGATTATCAACGGTTTTTGGATTGTCGCAAAAGGGTAAACCTGTCCCCTTTGGGTGCTGCTGCTCTGGCAGGGACGAGCTTTCCTATCGATAGAGAATACACAGCAAAATTGCTTGGGTTTGACCTACCGACCAAAAATTCTCTAGATTCTGTCAGCGATCGCGACTTTGCGATTGAGCTAGCCGCCGCTGGAAGTATCCTGATGTCTCACCTGTCACGATTTTCAGAAGAGCTGGTGTTGTGGACTTCCGAACAGTTTGGATTCGTAACTCTGCCAGACAGGTTCTGTACTGGTTCTTCCATCATGCCACAAAAAAAGAATCCTGATGTCCCTGAATTGATTCGCGGAAAAACTGGCAGAGTCATTGGCCACTTGGTGTCACTTCTAACTTTGATGAAATCTCAACCACTTGCCTATAACAGGGATAACCAAGAGGANAAAGAATCATTGTTTGACTCACTTGATACCGTAAAAGACTGTCTGTTCGCCTACAGTGAGTTGGTACCAGCTATTAGCTGCAATCGAGACGCAATGCATCAGTCTGCTAGCCAGAGCTACGCTACCGCTACCGACCTTGCAGATTACCTGGTTAAAAAAGGCCTAGCTTTTCGAGATGCCCATGAGATTGTTGGAAAGACCGTAGCCGCTGCCATAGAAGCGAACAAAGGCTTANCNGAGCTNTCGCTTAATGAATTGCAGGTATTTTCTAAANCTATNCAAGACGACGTTTANGAGGTGCTGAGCTTNGAAGGTTCAGTTAATTCNAGAAACCATATAGGTGGAACGGCNCCACAACAGGTACTAGTGGCTATCAAGAAAGCGCAGCAAACCCTAGGCAATCGTTAGCGATTAATGGGTGGCTGCAACTCGATCTCGTATTCCCTTGTCTGATTGTCACGCAAAGTCCTCACCGTGACGATATCCCCCGGACGATGTTGTTCCATGATAGAGGCATAATCGTCTTCATTAGCTACCGGTTGACCATCTATCTCAACTATAACGTCCCCAAGTTGGATCTTGCCGGTAGGAACTCTTCTAAGTCCTCGCATACCTAAGCGCTCCGGACTCGTCCCTGCAATAACATCAAGGATGATCACGCCATCGACTCCCCACAGCTCGCGATAGTATTCTGGTTGAGGAATCCGAGTGATACCAAGTATCGGAGTCTGCACACGGCCGTATGCAATAAGTTCTGGCACGATTCGTTTGACCGTGTTTACTGGAATGGCGAATCCGATCCCTGAGCTGGCTCCAGTAGGGCTGTAAATCGCAGTGTTCACTCCAACCAATTGCCCGAGTGAATTCAGTAACGGTCCACCGGAATTCCCTGGATTTATTGCCGCGTCGGTCTGAATTACATCGCGAATGGTACGCTGGCTTATAGACTCGATTTCCCTTCCCAGAGCACTGACCACGCCAACGGTCATAGTTGTATCCAGACCAAAAGGGTTACCTATCGCAATGACCTTCCTACCCACCTCAAGCAATGAAGAATCACCAATTGAAATCGGAGTTAGTTCCGCACTTGGCGCTTCAATCTTCAATACCGCCAAATCCTTGTCTGGATCCAGACCTACTGCCCTAGCATTGTAGCTAGTGCCATCCTGCAGGGTCACCGTGACGCGATTCGCCTGCTGGATAACATGATAATTAGTAACAATAAACCCCTCCGCACTCCAAATAAAACCAGTGCCACTCCCCTGTGGAACCTCCTGCGGATTGAGTGAATAAAAAGTCCTAACTAGACGTGAGTTGGTTATATGTACAACCGATGGACTAGCTCTTTTGAAGACCTCTATATTGTTTTCTTCATCGACAGTCTTGAATTGTCTGTAGTCCGGCTGTTTCGCAATGCCAAATAATGGGATCACGGTGATTACCAGGCTAATTAGCACATAACGCAAGGAATTCATGGATATAGATTCTCCAGCAACGTATAAATCTGTAAATGGGATTTAATTGCCAAATTTCAAGTAGCCCTCCAATCCCCGAAATTTCCCCATGTTATACTAGAGCATGAATGGACCCCCACTATGACACAATAGGAAAAACATACTCACTTACGCGGACCGAGGATCCTCGGATCACTCAATGGCTCATCAAATTACTGGCCCTAGAGAAAGGGAGTTCCGTCATTGATATCGGAGCCGGAACAGGGAATTATAGCTGGGCGCTGGCGAAACATGGATTTAATGTAAGTGCGGTGGAGCCGTCACAGGCAATGCGCCAACAAGCTAAGCCTCACACCCGTCTAAATTGGGTCGCCTCAATCGCCGAGTCACTGCCTTTCGCTAACGACCAATTTGACGGCGCTATAATGACTTTAGCCCTCCACCATCTGAAGGATTGGCGACAGAGTATTAGTGAGGCATTGCGCGTAACAGGGATTGGTCCCTTTATCATCTTTGCCTTTGATGTTAACCACAAAACAAAATTTTGGCTGTTCGACTACTTTCCTAAGTTAGTCGAAATTGACAACGCACGGTCACCAACTATGGAAGACCTGACCCAATTCGTAACCGAATCCCTAGGAGCCACTCTTAAGCGCATATCCTTCCCTTTACCCAAAGATCTAATTGACCATTTCTCCTCTGCAGATTGGGCCCATCCTGAGGCATATCTTCAGAAAGGATTCCGAAGAGGCATTTCTTCATTTGCGAAACTGGATCGACAGTATCTCGACCAAGGACTACAAAATCTGCGAAATGATCTGGAAACAGGTCGATGGCATCAGAAATATGGAGACCTTCTCAATCTCGAGGAATATGATCAAGGCTACCTATTCATTCGCTTGTGTAGCTAAGCTTGCATGTGTTTAGATCTTTCCTGCCGCACTTCATATCACCTCTTGCTTTTTAATTACTTTCCGTGGAATTGCTTTCAATGGATTGAATTCGTACTATTATCCACTAAACAGAGGTTCTTTCCTTACCTATTCTGCGACCCCCTGTATGAAAAATATCTTGATTATCGACGATGACGAAAAGCTGGGACAACTGTTAACCCAGTACCTCGAACGCTATGACATGAAAGTTTACGTCGCGATAACCCCTAGCATAGGTTTCAAGTTGATCAAGAAGTTAAAACCGGATTTGCTCATCCTAGATGTAATGTTGCCAGAAAAAGATGGCTTCGAAGTGTGCCGGGAAATTCGTGCCAAGTCATCTATCTACGGCCAACTACCAATTTTGATGCTGACTGCGCATGCTGAAGTTACCGACAGAATCGTCGGGTTAGAACTTGGCGCAGATGATTACCTGCCAAAACCATTTGAGCCGAGAGAATTGGTAGCTCGTATTCACAACATACTTAGACGTAGTAGTGAAGATCATAATACTAGAGAGATAAAACCAATCAACGGATTGGAAGTAGATGTTTCAAGAAGAGAGGTAAAAATGGATGGCAACCCCCTCGAACTTACTACTATGGAGTATGAACTGCTTATCTTGTTCATGCAATTTCCCAATAAGACGTTTACCCGAGATGAGCTAATGAACCGCCTACGTGGCATAGACGCAGAGTTGTTCTCTCGGGCCGTAGACACATTAGTCAGTCGATTACGAAATAAATTNAAGGATACGTCAAAGACNCCTCGNTTTATTAAAACAATATGGGGCCGTGGCTATACTTTTGTTGGCGAACAAATGTGACTNTTCCTTTGCAATAATANNCNAATANTTATANCTATACCCCNAATAGNAATGATCACTTTANTAGAACCGGTAAANAAATCNCTTTTTTTNAGATTGNTTCTTATATTTGGCATAACGCTCGTTCTATTTTTANTTATTATATTTGCTTCNCTGCAANTAACNNGTNATGANCGNGANAGTGCGATAGAAACTATTCCTGATTATTTTACGCGCAATGTTGAATCAGTCATTCAAGACATTGGGGCTCCACCGAATCTCNGTAACGCGATGAGGCTTGCANATGAGCTTGATTGGACNATCAATATTCGCAATCCGATNATGCGCTGGAGTTCAGACGCGGAAAACAGACTNAACGTAGATNCCTCTCAGTACTTAGAAACGCTCACCACCGAAGCTGAAANGCGAACTATTANCAACGAANACATAATCATGGTGAAACGCGGCGGTTACGATTTCTATTTCTATCCGCGNTCTATGAATGACAACANCTTTANCTANTTTGTGCTNTATATTGGTCTTACATTGGCTGCGCTTGTCCTGTTTATAAATTACCTCATGGTTAACAAATTGCTGGACCCAGTACGTTTATTAAAAGAAGGAGCAGAAAGAATTGAAAAAGGCGATCTAAATTTTCGGGTAAAGAGCAATCGGCAAGATGAACTGGGAGAGCTGACGGAAAGCATCAACCATATGGCGGATTCACTTCAATCAATGCTAGAAGCCAAGCGCCAGTTACTAATGGCTATTAGCCATGAATTGAGAACACCAATCACCAAAGCCAAATTACGCCTCGAGTTCATGCCGACAAGTGAAGAAAAAACACAACTAAGGGAGGATATCGATGAGATCGATTTACTAATCTCTGACCTGCTGGAAGCAGAGCAACTGAACAATGAACACTCCGTTCTGGTTGCCGAACCAGTTGAGTTTGCCGGATTTGTTAAGTCAATTGCTAAGCAGTTCGAAACCTATGAAGGCGGTCTCAAAATCGACACNCCTGAAGAAGACGAAATATTTCATCTCGACAAACTCAGAGTTCGCTTGCTGATAACCAATCTTTTAAACAATGCGATACGGCACGGCCAGGCAGAGCCCATCCTCGTGAAAGTCAGCTTCGATAAGGATAGAGTTATCCTCAAAGTAATCGATCACGGTGAAGGCATTCCGGAAAAACATCTGTCGCAGATCACCGAACCCTTCTATCGAGCTGATAGCTCCAGGCAACGAAATACTGGAGGATTCGGGCTGGGATTATATCTTTGCCGCCTAATCGCCGAAGCGCATGGTGGCTCACTATTAATACACAGTGAAATGGAGAAGGGAACTCGCCTGACAGTGAGTCTGCCTCGTCATCCTCCGAGCTCAGAGGCTAAGCAATAGATTTAACTCACTTTAAAGTTTTACGGCGCTGAATTCTCATATAGTGCATCATCAATAGGACGATAGTAAGCAATATTGGAACCAGCGCAGTGTCGATTGCCTTGAGATTAGCACCGAGTCGTTCAATGTCCTCTGTTAGCTGGTACTGTACATCTCGCAGTCGACGGCGCGTTTCTAACAATTCGACATTGAAGCGATCTATTTCTGACTGAATTTCTGGTGTGATTTGACCAACTAGCTCGCCATCCTCCGCCTGATTCAGCTCAGCGAGCGATGATTCCGTTTCAGCTAAGCGGCTCAGCAACTCCCCTTCCTCAGTTCGCAACCGATCATCGGCTTTGCGTTGCAAATCAAGTACGCGCGTAAAAGGCCGAGAATAACGTCCACGGCTTCGAATACTTACGAGGTCAGCACTACCGCTCAGATTATCCAGCGCATTAATAATCAGGTCTGCATTATTTGCAAATGGTTGGGGAATTCGACGCCCTAGAAACTGTGCAACTTGAACCCACATCCGATCACTTAAAAAGTCAGTATCCGCAAAGACCACGATGTTAGCAGCCCCAGTAGTAGCCGCTATATGTTCAGGTAGCTCTTCCTCTTCAGCGTCTGCTTCTACGATTCCGTCTCCGTTTTCTTCAGAGTCAATTATTTCCTGCGCAAGAGCTGGGTTTTCTGAAGCCGCATTATTCGTAGGGTCGATAGTTCCATCTTCCGTTTCTTCGCCTTCTTCCTGAACTACCGGGCGCCCGTCAGGAAATGCACTGCCAAGATCACCGCTGACCCTAGCTGCAAGTACATAGCTTTGTTCGGAGGAAACAAATTCATCGAACAACACCGACGGATCAGCTACATTTTCTAACAATGAAGCATCCATCAACATGGCATCGGTGGATGATTCAATCAGTGGTTCAAAACTAGTAATAGCACCCTCAACCTGAGAAACAGCACCGGCGGAGGAAAAATTGATGGTCTCTAACCGATTGGTGATGATGTCGTCTTGAGCTAGGTAGTTACGTTGCACCCCCAGCATACCTAGATGCGGGGAGGGNCGCTGAGCCTGTCCCATGANAACCCTCAAGGCCAACTCGTTATCAGTCAATACCTTATCGTTTTCGAACGTGATGCCCCAAGCCTCTAACAATTTCGGCAGCTCTGAGCTCATCCCTGCAGGTATCAAAGTTCCCTGTGGAGACTGGGTAATCATGGAATCCGCATTGGGATCAAGAAATAGCATTAGTGCTCCNCTGCGCATAATATGCTGATCGATCGCGTAGAGCATCTGCTCTGGCAAATCCTGCGGATGCACTACCATGAGAATATCAATCTCTTCATCAATGTGATTGCCGTCTATGTCTATGCGACGAACTTCGTAGAGCTGACGGATGTATTCCATGACTATCCATGGCGCTGTCGCCTGCCCTCGCACGGGGTCAAAGCCGCCATCAATATCTAGTTGTGTTAGCAATCCGACCACCGGAAGATCTGGATTATTTACTTTGGTAATCATCTTGATTACCTCGTACTCAAGAAACTCTTCCTGGTCGGGCCGAATCAACGGCATTGTCTCCGAAACCTGCATTCCAAAAGGCACGNCCTCGCCCGAGTCGCGAGTGACAACCAACCCAAAGTAGATTTCTTCTCCGCCCTGTGACACGGGAACCGACTGTATACCAAATTGGGTAGCCACATCTTCATCTTCCGAAAAAGGCTCAGGATCAANCATGCTTAACCGCAAGTTACCGTTACTTGCAATCTCAATTTCACGCAGTAACTCCTGGACGCGAGTTGCGAAACTTCTGATTTGTGGAATGTCTTCAGTANCACTATCAGAGTAGAAGAACATCAATTCTACTGGNCGTTCTAAGTTTGCGACAATATTGCGGGTACCATCAGACAGTGAGTAAAGATCATCCTCGGTAAGATCTATTCTCAGNTGACTGGGTAGCAAACTGATAATAGCCACACATAAGACCAGTCCGACTGCGATACCTGCTAAACCCAGTGATGAGAAAAGAGATTTTGTATTCATTGCTGCACCCCTCTTCTAATTAGCTTTCTTGATTTCAATGACAATAGCGCTGGCCAANAACCAGGCCGNAATAAAAACGGTAAAAAATAAAAAATCCCTAATATCCAGAACACCCCTGGCAATCGAATCAAAGTGGGTGAGAAACCCCATAGCCGAAAAGGCATCTACCAAGAATTGAGGCACCCACGCTGGAAAGGCGTCGAGCAAAATTGGTGAACCCATTATTACAAAAAGGAAACAGGTGGCCACCGTTAAGATAAAGGCGATCACAGAATTCTTGGTACAGGCGGACATGCAGGAACCAATGGCGAGAAATCCGCCCGCCATGAACCAGCTGCCAATATAGGCGGCAACAATCACTCCGTTATCTGGATCCCCCAGGTAATTTACCGTGATCCAAACAGGAAAAGTTAGTAATAAGGCAATGCCCGTTAATACCCAAGCCGCGAGAAACTTTCCAAGAACTGCATCAGATAATCTTATTGGCAGTGTTAATAGTAATTCTATTGAGCCAGTCTTGCGTTCATCTGCCCACAGCGTCATGCCAATAGCAGGCACCATGAAAAGGTAGAGCCAAGGGTGAAAACTAAAAAAGGGCAAGAGATCTGCCTGCCCCCGTATATAGAAGCCACCCAAATCAAAGGTGAAGATGCCATTAGTAATAAGAAAGATCACAATAAAGATGTATGCCAATGGCGTAGCAAAATAGCTTAACAGTTCCCGTCTAAAAATAATGCCAAGATTACCCATCACACCACCTCTCGTTGCGTATGCTGTGTAACCATTCTAAAAACATCTTCCAGCTCACCGCGGTTCACGTGAAACTCGGTCACAGGCCATTGCTTGGAGTGCGCTACTTCAGACACCTTGGTAAAGATCGGTTGGCCATTCTTTGTCAATATTGTGTAACTAAGTTGATCCTCTGAATCCTTTTCGACTTCTCCTATTTCCGGAATCCCCGCAAGGTCAACTGCCAAATCGTGGTCATCGGTTAACTTGACACTGACCGCATGATGATATTTGGATTTCGCTTCCAGTTCAGTCGGCGTTCCATCNGCCACTATCCTGCCTTCAGCAATAATTATGGCTCGGGTACAAACGGCTGTGACTTCTTCGAGAATATGGGTAGAGATAATAACTATCTTATCCTGCGCTAAGTTCTTGATTAGCTCTCGAACATGATGCTTTTGATTTGGATCGAGCCCATCAGTTGGCTCATCCAAGATCAATACCTTGGGATTATGCATAATCGCCTGGGCTAATCCGACGCGTCTTTTGAATCCCTTGGACAAAGTATCGATGGTTTGTTGACAGACCGATTGTAGTTCCACTTCTTCGATGACATGTTGCACTCGAGTGACTATTTGTTCTCCCCGATAACCCCGTATCTGAGCTATGAAATTCAGGAACCCCTGCGTCGTCATGTCTCCATAGCAAGGTGCACCTTCGGGTAGATAGCCTATCAATGCCTTAGCCTCCATGGGATTGGCAGATATATCAAAGCCGTCAATAATTGCGGTCCCGGCTGTAGGGGAAAGAAAGCCGGTAATGACTTTCATTGTCGTCGATTTACCTGCTCCATTTGGGCCCAGGAAACCTAATACTTCACCTTCTTGCACATTGAAATTAAGATCATTAATAGCGGTAAATTGGTCAAATTTTTTAGTGAGATTAGCTATTTCAATCATTTTCTTTTTAGTCCTAAATTTTTACCAGCGANTTCCTCTTATTATGAGGGTCGATGGGGTGAAGCCATATCTGTAAATTTTTGAGCGGCAACTATAATGCATGTGCTATTGAATTTTCAAGACAACAAGAGAAACAATATAATATTCATATAAATCAGNGAACTAGAATAACATACAGTTTTTTGAAGAAGATCAAAATTGACTGTGTTTATAGGCGCCGACAGTTTATAATCGCCGCCTCCCTGAGGCTACTAAACGCGTTACTCAACAATGAACCGAATTACTAGTTTATTGCTAATTGGCGTATTTGCATTATTTCTTGCCCATTGTGGCCAGAAAGGCGGTTTAACTCGCCCCGANCAANNCGAGCTTACACTCNCCTCTANATAACTGCCCTCTGTAGAGGGATACNAAATAATCAAATCGTTAAAAACCCAATGGATTATTTTAATTACAAAGGCGACTCACTGCTTGCCGAAGCGATACCTGTTGCAGATATTGCCCAAAAATACGGTACTCCCTGTTTTATTTACTCTCGAGCCACCTTGGAACGCCATTACGGTGTTTACCAGGAAGCACTTGAGGGATGCCCTCATCTTATATGCTTTGCCGTTAAGGCGAATTCCAACCTAGCAGTCATAAACGTTCTTGCCCGCCTCGGTGCCGGTTTCGATATAGTATCCGGGGGAGAACTAGAAAGGGTGATCGCGGCCGGAGGTGATACCAGCAAAGTAATCTTTTCAGGTCTAGGTAAGACCGAAGCTGAAATCGAACGAGCTCTGCAACTGGGTATTTATTGCTTCAATATCGAGTCAGGAGCCGAATTGGACCGTATTGACCGGATTGCCCAGAGACTGGGCAAAAAAGCACCTATCTCCGTGCGTGTAAATCCAGATGTGAATACAGATACGCACCCTTACATTTCTACCGGCCAAAAAGAAAATAAATTCGGCATTTCTTATGAACAGGCGATCGACATATATCGTCGTGCCGCCATCCTAGAAGGAATAAAAATTCTTGGCATCGATTGCCATATAGGATCACAGTTGACAAGTGTCGAACCTTTTCTGGACGCTACCGATCGATTGCTAACCTTGACTGACCGATTGGCCAATGAAGGCATACTGCTGACCCATTTTGACGTGGGCGGTGGACTAGGGGTTACCTATGGGGAAGAAGAACCGCCACATCCTTCTGAACTGATTGCGATGATCAGAAGTCGGTTCGCTAACCGGGAAATGACATTACTAATTGAACCTGGTCGAACGATTTCGGCAAATGCAGGGATTTTTGTAACGAAAGTAGAATATCTTAAGCAAACCAACCACAAGAATTTTGCAATTATTGACGGAGCCATGAATGATTTACTGAGGCCAGCTCTATACGGAGCGTGGCAGGAGATCATTCCGGTGAACAGACGCCAAGGTGATGGAATTACCTATGATGTTGTAGGACCTGTGTGTGAATCTTCCGATTTTCTAGGCAAAGAACGAGTATTATGTATTAAGGCCGGCGATCTTTTGGCTGTCAGATCAGCGGGCGCTTACGGCTTTGCTATGAGCTCAAACTACAATACACGACCCCGTTCCGCCGAAATTATGGTTGACCACGACAAAAGTTACCTTGTGCGCCCACGAGAAACGATTACTGAACTGTTTGCCGGCGAGTCCTGCTTACCGAAATAGCGTGAATGAGAATCAAAGTATGCAAATTCCATTTACAAAAATGCATGGATTGGGAAACGATTTCATAGTATTGGATTTGGTATCCAATGGCGCATCGTTGACCTCTGAACAAATTCGACAACTCGCCGACCGACATTACGGTATAGGCTTTGATCAGCTCCTACAAGTTGAGCCACCCAGCAGCCCTGCTATTGATTTCAATTACCGGATTTTCAATGCTGACGGAGACGAAGTGGAGCACTGTGGCAATGGCGCCCGTTGCTTAGCTAGTTTCATTCGACAAAAAGGGCTCAGCAACAAGAATCTACTTACGGTGAAAACTGTTAACCGTGTGTTAGCTCTNCGCATGAACGACCAAGAAGAGGTCACCGTAGATATGAGCCAACCAATATTTANGCCCGAAGAAATTCCCTTCCAAACTAANTTAGTATCCAAGACTTACACGCGCNTAATAACAATAGATGGACACGAGACCACGGTGGAATTCTGTGCACTATCGATGGGGAATCCCCACGCAGTTATTATAGCTGAAGACCTTGACGAAACTGCCGTAAAAGATATTGGNGAAGGGCTAGGAAATCACNNCGACTTCCNGCAGGGAGTGAANGTCGGATTNATGCAAATTATCTCCAGATGCGAGATCAATTTACGAGTATACGAACGNGGGGCCGGAGAAACCCTAGCCTGCGGGACGGGTGCCTGTGCTGCCATGGTGGCCGGTTGCCTACTGGGAGCCTTAGATGATACGGTCAAGGTGAANCTGCGGGGCGGTCATCTNATCGTCGAGTGGCGAGGAGAAGNTTCTCCGGTGCTAATGACAGGCCCGGTGAGCACCGTATATGAGGGGACAATCGAGTTATGAGTAATGAAACTTCAGCCGCAGAACAAGTTTGCAGTGAAAATGGCACGAGCGCATCGAGATTGACTGAAGAGCAGGTCGTGGCTTATCTCCGCGACAATTCTGATTTTTTTATTCGGCAGGAAGACCTGCTTGCTGATCTTTCTCTGCCACATGAGAGTGGTAAGGCCATCTCCTTACTGGAAAAACAAGTCACTATCCTGCGTGATCGAGGCATCGAAGCCCGTCACAAACTGAATGATCTACTCAAAAACGCCCGTAACAACGATAACCTTTTCGAGACAACTCGCAGCCTAGTTCTTTCATTAATGCGCGCTGGGAACGTGACCGAAATTGCAGAAGTTACCCGGAATCAGCTCTTTAAACATGACAACATCGATGCCTGTCAGATTATCCTAGTAGAGCATCCCGATCTGAATGTCTCACAACTAATAAAAGTAGAATCACTTGAAAAACTAAAGAATGATTTTAACGATGTATTCAGACTCAAACGCACCCATTGCGGCGCTGTGACTGAGGAACATCTGGCTTATCTGTTCCCCGACTCTGACCAGAAAATTCTTTCAACTGCTTTGTGCCCAGTAATTAGTAATAGTGAAATACTGGCTCTACTTGCTTTTGGCAATCGGACTGAAAACTACTTTAATGTGAATCTCGACACCCTGTTCCTGGATTTTATTGGGCATGTTGTCGGAGCAGCATTGGATAGATTGCTACTAGCAAACATAGAATAGATGAGCGTTAAATTGCTTGACGCAGTGGAAATAAACCAGAATCCTTCCTTTTATGGTTACTGAAAATGCATCGGGACAGGAGAAACTGGTTTCTATAATCTGCCGCACGGTTGGGCGCCCCGTGCTGACCCATACCCTTGAATCAGTACTCTCGCAAACTTATCCCCATATTGAACTCATCTTGGTCAATGCAGCCAATAGCGATTTATCCATATTCAAAACCCTAATTGAATCCTTAAACACGGTAATGGTTTGCCTTGAAAGACCATTAGGACGGTCCGAGGCAGCAAACGCAGGACTGGAAGCATCTACCGGTGATTACCTGATGTTCTTGGATGACGACGACTGGATCGATACAGATCACATTACAACTCTGGTGAACTACCTTAATAACCACTCCGATAGCAAGGCTGCTTATAGTAGTGTTCAAAAAACTGATGCGGAAGGAAAAGATATCCCTTATGTGTTTGAAAGTGACTATGATCCGATTACCTTAATGCGTGATAACTACATCCCGATTCACGCTATGGTTTTCGCTCGCTCACTTGTAGAAAAAGGCTGCAGATTTGACGAAGCGTTCAATATCTATGAGGACTGGGACTTCTGGCTACAACTGAGTAGAGACACCAACTTTCATCACATCGACAAGATATCAGCCTACTACCGGCAGGGCGGTGATTCGGATACCGAGCCAGGAGATCATTCCCACCGATATAGTGCAATCAACAAGCTGGGAAAAGCGCGCGCCGCTATTTTCGAAAAATGGAAGCCACTCTGGACTGGCGAGGATATTAACCAGCTCATTGGGGAACTTGATCAGTCTGCCTCCATAAATGATCTTGCTGGGCAGCTGAGCACTACAAATAATCGGCTCGAAGAAGAATACAAAAAAAGTGGCAAGCTAACTGGGCAGCTGAGCACTACAAATAATCGGCTCGAAGAAGAATACAAAAAAAGTGGCAAACTAAACGATATTCTAGAGCTCAACCAACAGAAATTGGAAATTTCACGGAAAAAAATTCAGAAGAAAGATTCAGAACTGGCGGCCAGCCGGGCAGAACTAGATACTTTGATCCATACCAAAGAAACTATGGAAAAAGATCTAACCTTACGCATCATGCAACTGAAAGATCAATCGGAACATCTGACTTTGCATATTACTCAATTAGTGCAAGCCCAGAATTTAATTTTGAACTCTCTTAGTTGGAAAGTTACTAGTCCCCTTCGCCTCTTGCGCTCGCTTTTCACTCCATCCAAGCAAAGTTCTGAAGAAATTACAGAACCACCTGGTAACGATACAACACCCGAAGAATTCGATGAAACTGAACCTCCAGGGGAGATACTTGTCGGAAAATTTGGTGCGCCCGCTAATGGATCGACTGGCACTAAAGCCGAATATGACACTAGAGCCAAAGCAGACCTGAAACAATTTTTTGCTTCTGATCAGACGTTGAAATTCCCGACTCTAGACCACCCCGCCCTAACCGTTGTTCTGGTTTTCTATAACCAAGCCCAGCTAAGTCTGCTGTGCCTCCGCTCTCTATTAGAGTTTGCAGACGTTTCTTTCCGACTCATTATTGTTGATAACAATTCATCGGATGAGACACCAAAATTGTTGGAACACATTGAAAACGCACATATCATCCGTAACCAGGAAAATTTTGGTTTCGTTAGAGCCGTTAACCAAGCCGCCGAGCAGGTCAAAACAGAATACCTGCTACTGCTCAACAACGATGCGGTTATAGAAGAAGCAACCCTCTCCACTGCTATTAACACCCTTAAAAGTGATAGTAGCATCGGCGCAGTTGGGGCCAAGATCAAACTACTCGATGGTAGCTTGCAGGAAGCGGGCAGCATAATCTGGAATGATGGTGCTTGTCTTGGTTATGGGCGAGGACAAGATCCTATGCAACCAGAATTCATGTTCCAGAGGGACGTGGACTATTGTTCCGGTGCCTTCTTGTTGTTTCGATGTGATGAATTCCACAAGCTTGGCGCATTCGACGAGGCGTTTGCACCCGCCTACTACGAAGAATCAGACTTTTGCATTCGGCTACAGAAGCGGGGTAAGCGCATCATTTACAATCCCAGGGTGAATATTACGCACTATGAGTTTGCCAGCTCCGGTGGCATGGAAGGAGCATCGAAACTGCAACTAAAACATCAACAAATTCTTTGTGACAAGCACCCAGAATATCTGAGCAACAAGTTAGCAAACGACGGTACGAATTCGATAACGGCAAGAATTAATAACAAGCATCCAAACATCCTGGTAATAGATGATTGTGTTCCCCATCCGAGCTTAGGGTCTGGTTATCCCCGAAGTGCCCATATCCTCAATAGCCTATGCGAGCTGAATCTTAACGTGAGCTTCTATCCACTGCAGTTTCCTGTGGATGATTGGGGTGCTGTTTACAGCACTTTGGATTCTACTATCGAAGTACTGCTGGATCGAGGACGCGCCGGGCTAATACCCTTGCTGGAGAAACGGAAAAACTTTTATCAGTATATTATGGTGAGCCGGCTTCATAACATGGAAATCTTCAACAATATAGTTGATCAGGATCCAGCTCTTTTAGAGGGCAGCAAAGTTTTTTACGATGCCGAGGCCATATTTGCGCCACGGGATATCATGAAAATGGAACTATTGGGTCAGGCTATAACAGAGGATGAAAAACAGAAACTGATAGCAAAAGAGTTAGACCAAGCCAGGAATGCCGAGAAGATCATCTCAGTCTCGAAAATGGAAGCAGACTTGTACAAACACGCCAGTTACACCAACACAGTAGTTCTTGGCCACGCCCTTCAGGCGGAACCTGGCAACAAGGGGTTTGATGAACGCAGTGGGGTTTTATTTGTAGGCGCATTGCGAGACGAAGGATCACCAAATGTTGATTCATTGCTATGGTTCGTCATAAACGTATTACCTATCATAGAACAGGAAATTCCCGATATCGAGTTATATGTTGTGGGAGACTGTTCCGCTCCCTCCTTGAAAACCATCGAGTGTGGAAACGTACAGTTCCTAGGCAGGCTGGACTCTATTACAAGCACCTACAACGATCGTCGCTTGTTAATTGCTCCAACTCGATTCGCTGCAGGTATACCACACAAGGTACACGAAGCAGCATCGCGTGGTATACCTAGCGTTACTACCGGCTTGCTTGCCAAACAACTTGGCTGGAAACACGGGAAACAATTGCTAGTTGGTGATGGAGCACCGAAATTTGCCGAGCAGTGTGTCCGCCTATACCGAGATGAAAAATTGTGGCGCCGCGTTCGTTCAGCGGGTTTGCAATCTATTTCACACGAATGTTCAGACGAGAAATTTCAAGCCACTTTACGTGGCTTGTTCTCGCATCAGAGCTAGAATCGCCGCGCCACCCTGTAAAACATNCGTTGCAGTATCCCGACCCTCGCNCCCATACACGTTGAAATTCGTAGCCCNATATTATCCCGTGTGTTTAGATACCGGCCAAATCGTTTTTGGAAANCGGCGGCTTGGCACGCCACTTCAGATAGATGCTGATTAGGTTTGCATGCGAATGTTTCCTGCCAAAATGAGCGTTGCATTGGCGTAGATTTTACTGACTCCTTGGCTCCTATGGTGTTGGTACCATGTTGGCGATAGTAAACTAAAGGTCTTTCTATAAAAACCAGCTTTCCAAAGGCAGTCGCCACCAAGGCCAGCCACCAATCATGCATGATCGCCTGCCTGGAAACCGGTACTGCTTTGCGAGCCAGGGCTTCATTTATCAGCGCTGTGCAGCCAGTAACTATGTTGCTGATCACTAGATTGGAAAACCGGTTGCGGTCAATTTCTAGTCCTTGATAGCTTACTAGNGATTCGGCAATGAGTGATTTCTCTTCAGACACNACCCACAAATCACTATGAATCANCAATGGCAANGACTCCTTCCCAGTTTGANCTTCCTCCGCTTCAAGCATTGCCNCTACTTGCGTAACAATCTTGTCCNCACACCATATATCGTCNTGATCGCANAACATCATGTAAGCTGAAGCTAGGCCCAGTAGCTCCTNNTTTTCAAGGACATATTCAATTAGGTAGGAAAAACTGCCACTCGCTCCTCGATTAAGATTATCTTGATCTAATAAATGAAATTTATCGATGAATTTTTTTGAATATTCATCAAGAATTTTAAGGGAGTCATCGCAGGAACCATCATCCCTGGCTACGATCACGTAATTTAAATAAGACTGGTCAAGAATAGAATCCAGTTGCTCTATAAGATACTTGCTACCATTATACGTAGAAAGCAATATCGCAATTTTTGGTTCAGTCCTCATTTCAGTCAGTTTAGATATTTAGCATCTTTAATCCCAGAGCGTATGTTAAGCCAATACTGCTTGCGTTCATGAGATGATAAAAGCAGCCATCCAGACTTGATAAAAAACCGGATCATATCTCGAATTTTCCAACCTAGTGGGCAGTATGTCACGCTATACAGGTGGGTACGGTTCCTACTGGAATAGTAAGTACGGGCGGGGTTATGCTGCGCGATTATACCTGCCCTAACTAGTGGATTAAAACTGCGCTCACCAATCGCATGGTAAAGGACAGCATCATCGGTACCTATGAGGTCAAACCCTTTTGATTTGGCTCGAAAGCACCATTCCAAGTCAATGTTATCGATGAAATATTTTTCCTTCATATCACCTATTTCATCAATATACCTCAAGACAAGCAGAGTGCCAGAGGTAATAAGAAAATCGGCAATATAGTGAGTATNACTATTCNTAAATAACATGTCAGAGCGTAACATTAGCCTGTTAAACAATTTAAATGGAGTTTGGCGCATAGTTCGAGGATTAATAATTCGCGGACCCACTGCCGCGATATGATTCTGACTGTTCTGACATGCGTCCTTGTAAGCAGAAATCATGCGGCTTACGAACAGATCACACAGGCCGCTATCCTGATCAAACAAGAATACGTATTCGTATTCGTTGTCCAAAGCCCACTTGATGCCTATATTAAGGGCCTTGGCTAGCCCTTCATTATTTTCCAGTTGTATAATTTCCTGACATTTTTTATAGGCGGTAATAGATTCTGCCAATCGTTCGATCCCAAGAGATCCATTATCAATCACTACAAAATTTGTTTCCTTGTTTAACTGACGCAATAATTTTAACAGGGGNGTTATGTCTGGATTATAAGTGACGATTATCGCGCAACTTTTGTNNTATTCAATTTGATCTTTGTCTTGCAAAGCGNTATTCATGCTTTTGTTATCTCGTTACGTGTCATCGGGTAGTTCAGCAGATATTTCGATAGCTTGGGGATTAAGAATAGCCAAAAAAATAAAGTAAGTGATAGAAATTATACCAATGCTAAGACCAACAACCACCCCAGCATCGATGATGCCCCGCCAAGGTTGTGGCAGTATGCGAGCAATCAAAATAAAGCAAATGATCATCAGCGTGAGACCAATTGAAATAACTTTACGCTTTCTNGTGGCGTAGATGTATCCCATGCAAAACAAAGGNGCGAGTAGAACATGAAGAATACGGGGATTATTCTTCAAATAAATTGCCCGAATTACTAAGCGGGGCGCGAAACCATGGTGAAACCCCTTATACCCCTCTGTGTAGGCCATGTAAGCAACGAAGAAAGCCAAGACTGTCCAGTGNAAAAGAGTCATCGTTGAATCCTCGAGAGCCAAAGCCATTGGGGCTAATCGATAAATTGCGAACAGCAATAACAATAGTACACCGCCCACACCCCAAGTAAATCCTAATACTTTCACTGTCTAGCAACACCTACTGAAAAACGTCTATTATAGACCAGACNCATTGTATGCACCCAAAAACCGAAGCCTGTCAGTAACTCGAGTTCCATGACATCGCTTCTAACAAAAAAGTGAGATATGATTTTNTATAGCAATTNCAAGCCAACCGGCTCTACTAGTTAAACCGTTCCCAGGCAGAGAATTTCNCAATGAGTATCAAACTTGGTGTANTGATGGATCCTATTGAATCCATTGTTGTGAAGAAGGATACAACACTGGCAATGTTGCTGGCAGCNCAGAGNCGTGGCTGGGTAATTCACTATATGCTGCAATCAGATCTCTACATGGATCANGGAGAGGTATTTGCAAGGATGCAAACTCTGTCTGTCATGGACGACGAAAAGAAATGGTTTACGTTCGGGAGCAAAAGCGATCAAGCCCTTACAGGACTGGATGTCATACTTATGCGAAAGGATCCGCCATTTGATCTCGACTATGTGTATACGACATACCTGCTGGAACGGGCTCAACAAGATGGCGTTCTCGTTGTGAATGACCCACAAAGCCTGCGTGATTGTAATGAGAAGATATTNTCCACCCAATTTCCCCATTGCTGCCCACCATTCCTAGTCGCAAGTTCCGAAGAAAAACTAAAGGCATTCCATCAAGAGCACGAGGACGTAATATATAAACCGCTAGATGGCATGGGAGGAGCATCCATTTTCCGTGTAAAGAATGANGATTCGAACTCAAGCGTTATTATCGAAACTCTTACTGAAGGCGGTAATCGACAAATCATGGCCCAGAAATTCATTCCCGAGATAACGAATGGGGATAAACGAATACTCATGATAGANGGGAGCCCAGTAGAGTACGCACTAGCACGCATTCCCGCNANNGGAGAAACACGTGGCAATCTCGCTGCTGGAGGCAACGGTATAGCCCAAGAACTTAGCAAAAGAGATCGCTGGATTTGCGACCAGGTTAGCCCTATTTTGAAAGAAAGAGGGTTGCTCTTTGTCGGGCTGGACGTCATCGGAGACTATCTCACCGAAATAAATGTCACCAGCCCCACATGCGTAAGGGAAATCGATCGTGCTTTTAACTTAAACATCGCAAGTAGCCTTATGNATTGTATCCAGCAAAAACTGAATACAGAGCAGGCAAATTAAGTTACGAGGAGNGGAATTCAAATGGCCACCGCCGATGAAGATCTTTCAAGAGAACGTTTTGGTTTTACCATTTTCCTCTCTGTCTGTTTTCATGCGATTGTTATTCTTGGCGTTAGCTTTACCTATTTAGGAAAACTTAACAACAATAATGCGTTAGAGGTTACTTTCGCCCGACACCACAGCATCCTCACTCCAGACGATGTCCGCTTGGTGACACGCGAAAGCCAGAATGGCGACAGAGCTATTGATGAAGCTTCGGTTCCCAGTAAGCCTTTTAAATCAGATTTTAACAATAATCTTATCCAGAAAATTCTACCAGTACCCGGTATGGTCGACATAGCTAATGAAGCGGNAATGCAGAATATTGCCATCATTTCTACATCCGCGGGCAAAGATANGACCAATCAACAGCTGGAAGTGCTAGAGCCGAAAAAACAACAACCGGCTTCTGAAGAATCAACTTCGAAAAAACTGAGCATCGNCATTAGGAGCCTGCAGGAACAACTAAATATACGGAGACAAGCCTATGACAAGCGCCCCCGCCGATACACGATTTCATCAGCATCTACTAAAAAGAGCCATGACGCTCTCTATCTTGANAACTGGCGCCGACGCATCGAAGCAATTGGCAATATCAACTACCCCNAGGAGGCAAGGAGAGAACAAATCTATGGCAGCCTGAGGTTGTTAGTAGCNCTGCTCCCTAATGGAGAAGTTAAAAGAATCCAGGTCATGAAATCCTCCCAACACAAAGTCCTAGATCAGGCTGCTATTGAGATTGTAGAACTAGCAGCGCCTTTCCAGCCGTTCCCGCAGGCAATGCGCGACGAAGTTGATATACTCGAGATTATTCGGACCTGGCATTTCCATGAGGGCAATGCCCTGACTAGTTTCTAAATCAAGCCTCTACCGGTTGAGTTTCATGAACGATAACATTCACACAAGATATCTCGAGAATCAGTTCCTTATCGCCATGCCGCAGATGCTGGACNCTTATTTTACAAATACGGTGACCTACCTCTGGAAACACAATGAAGAAGGTGCGCTNGGCATTGTTATTAACAAACCTTTAAAAGCCTGTGTGGCTGATATCTTCGCTGAATTAGATATCATATGTTCTACNGAGAATAGCCTTTTTCGGGAACGACCTGTGTTAGCGGGAGGCCCGGTCGAGCGAGACAAGGGTTTCATCATCCACGATGCTGGCCAGCAGTGGGAATCTTCTATCGAAGTTACGTCGGAGATAACTATTTGTACATCGAGGACAATCCTGCAGGATATCGCCAACGGGTCCGGCCCTGAAAATTACCTGGTGGCCCTCGGATGTGCCGGCTGGGAAGCTGGCCAGCTAGAAAGAGAGATCACTGAAAACACCTGGCTAACCATTCCGGCTAATGCAGAACTTATTTTCTCCGATAATTACAATGGNAAAGCCAAAGCGGCGGCAGGCCTTTTGGGAATAGACCTTCAACAGATATCTCCTGAAGCCGGTCACTCCTGAAACCNNCAATTCTATAAACCAATACTATGATAATCGACATACTGCCAAGTAATTGCGACGAGCCAGTTACGGCACTGGCCTTTGATTATGGAACACAGNGAATTGGGGTCGCCTTTGGACAAAGCATTTCAGCAACAGCAAAGGCTGTCGCTGTACTTAAGGCCAAAGATGGGATTCCCGATTGGAATCAAATTCAAAGCCTGATCGACGAATGGAAACCAGGCCTGTTTGTAGTTGGCTTACCCTACAACCTCGATGGTACCGAGAGCGAATTGCTTTTGCGCGCTNTCAGATTCGCTTACCGGTTGAATGGTCGCTTTAACCTCCCCAGTTTTGGAATGGACGAACGCCTCTCTTCCAAAGCGGCGATTGAAAAAATCGTCACGGCGACCCATGGCGCCAAGNAAAAAACCACCATCGACGACATAGCGGCACAGATCATCCTCGAAAATTGGTTTTCGGAATTCAATGCAAAAANCCAAAACTAACTGACGTANTCAATGATGACANCCATTATATTAGCTTTCCGTCAACCANTTTCCNGAGCTCATCAAGGTTAAATATCTGGTAACAACTTGACTAGTATCGCAGAAAATATTTCAGAAGTGAGCCTAAAAATCAGAGNGTTTGAGGAGAGCTACAGGCGCTCAGCTGGTTCTGTCAGTTTGCTTGCCGTAAGCAAGAAACATTCCGAAGACAAAATTCGCCAGGCGGCGGCAGCTGGAATCCGGAATTTCGGAGAAAACTACTTCCAAGAAGCTGAACAAAAGATCAAAAATCTGACCGACCTGGATCTAAGCTGGCATTTCATCGGCTCGATCCAGGCCAACAAAACCCGAAAAATTGCAGTCCACTTCGACTGGGTGCACAGCATCGACCAGGAGAGGATCTCTCGCCGCTTAAATGATCAGCGCCCAGAATCTCGCCCCCTTCTTAACGTGTGCGTGCAGATCAACTTGTCAAATGAAAAAAACAAATCCGGCACCGAGCTAGACCACGCCAAAAACTTGTGCAGTGTTATTACCTCACTGCCTAATCTTCGGTTGCGTGGTCTGATGGCGATACCCGCCCCACTGCCAGATCTAGAGTCCCAACGTAACTGCTTCCACCGGCTAAATCGAGCTTTTGAAGCCCTCAAAAAGAGTTACACATCAATGGATACACTTTCTATGGGTATGACTAATGACTTTGAAGCCGCAGTAGCTGAAGGTTCCACTATGGTGCGGTTGGGCTCTGCTATTTTTGGACCACGCGTATAAATCTTCACCCTTAATTATTTTTTAAGCGGCCATTTCAGATTATCCAGTCCCCGGCGATTGAGATAGAATAGCACGCAAGAGCCGCACATTGTGGCCAAGGAGATAGGGTGAACAGCAACANAATAGGCTTCATCGGTGCAGGCAACATGGCGAGTAGTTTGATCCGTGGATTGTTGTCGAAAGGCGTGACTCCATCTTCGATTTTAGCTTCTGATATCGATGAAAANAAGTTGCAAGAGCTTGCAAAAAGCTGCGGGGTTTCTGCTACCACCAACCAACAAATCGCTGATTCTGCCGATATAATCTTACTGGCCGTAAAACCCCAAGTCATGAAAAGAGTCTGTTCTGACTTAGTAATGGATAAAAACGCAACATCACCACTAATTGTTTCCATCGCTGCTGGTATAACTACTGGGCACCTGCAAAATTGGCTTGGATGCCAACATGCCATCGTGCGTTGCATGCCGAATACTCCGGCCCTTATCGGTGAAGGAATTAGCGGCCTTTTTGCCAATGCGAATGTTTCTAGCCACCAAAAGGAGCTTGCGGAAAAACTGATGAGAGCTGTGGGAACATGCGTTTGGGTAGATGATGAATCAGATATAGATACCGTGACAGCTGTATCAGGAAGTGGTCCGGCTTACTTTTTCCTTTTTATAGAGGCTATGAGGGATGCTGCACGAGAAATGGGACTGAGTGATGAAACGGCGAATGCGCTCGTGTATCAAACAGCGGCTGGTGCAGCCGAGTTAGCTATAAGTAGTGAAGAAGATGTTTCAGAATTACGGCGCAACGTTACCTCACCGGGCGGCACAACTGAACGGGCATTGAATATGTTTGAAGAAGGGAAATTAAAGGAACTGGTTGAGCGAGCCTTACACGCAGCGCGCGACCGATCTATAGAATTAGCAAATGAGTTTGGAAACAAGTAGCAGGATTTTTAAATGAGTGTATTAAATAGTTCAGCCGCATTTATTTTTAATACGCTTGGAGGACTCTATCTCTTGGCGATTCTACTTCGTTTCCTGCTACAAATTGCCAAGGCAGATTTCTATAATCCAGTATCACAGGCCGTGATCCGGGTGACAGATCCTGCCGTTAAGTTGTTTCGAAATTTCATTCCAGGGTACCGGGGGATCGATTTTTCCTGCCTGATACTGGCTCTTGTTGTCGAAGCTGCTGCGATATGTGTCTTGATACTTCTTTACGGTGGAGGCATTCCTGGTATCAGACTCGTTGTAACCTTGGCATTCTTTGGCATTATCTATTTCACAATTAACATCTATTACTATGCGATAATCGCCTCCATAATTATGTCGTTTGTCATGCTGTTCTCGGGCAGCGTAAATCCTCATCCCGTTCTTCGGTTAATCTGGCAACTAACCGAACCAATAATGGCCCCTGTGCGCAAAGTAGTTCCTACTATGGGAGGACTTGATTTTTCCCCTATTTTAATTTTCTTCATCATTCAGCTGATCCAGAACGCTCTAATCCGGACATTCGGCATAACCGAGCAACTGACAGCCGTGGTCATAGGAATATAATACGCGGGAATGCAAGTTGCTCTAGCGTTGGGAGTAAGACAAATTATACCTGAGCTGCAAGATCCAGCCCGAATCCCGCGAGTGGAAATTCGTAGGCGTCGCGGGTGATACCGCGAAAATTCACCTAATAGCCGCACCAATAAACAGAAAGGCAAACAAAAAACTAGTAAGGATTCTGTCTAAACAGTTTCAAACCAATCAAAGTGATATTATTATTGTTACCGGTCATACCAGCCGACTAAAACGAGTAAGGATCAGGCGGCCCTTAACAATCCTTGCGTCGCCAACATTCATACAGGATGCCCAGCATAGTTGCTAGGCACCTTTTTTCAAAATTATGCCCGAATCAATTCCAATAGATTCTGTAGGCCTGGTTGAATCCCAGGCATACCATTTCGACGACCCGTTGACTCTGCGCAGCGGTAAGGTATTACCTGCCTTCGATTTAATGGTGGAAGCCTATGGTGAGTTAAACGCAAACAAGTCGAATGCCATTCTTATCTGCCATGCATTGAGCGGCGATCATCATGCTGCCGGGTACCATAGTATGGATGATAGTAAGGCGGGTTGGTGGGAGAGTTGTATTGGACCCGACAAAGCTATCGATACACGNCGATTTTATGTGGTATGCCTTAATAATCTAGGAGGCTGCGCCGGTAGCACCGGCCCAACTTCAATTAATCCACAAACTGGTAAACACTATGGGCCGGACTTTCCGGTTGTGACCGTAAGGGATTGGGTCAAGAGCCAAGTCATGTTAATGGACCGNCTGGGTATTGAGAAATGGGCGGCCGTGATTGGTGGCAGTCTCGGTGGTATGCAGGTGCTACGCTGGGCCATCAGTTATCCGGCGCGGCTTGCTAATGCAATTTGTATCGCGGGGGCGCCGAAGCTATCCGCGCAAAATATAGCATTCAATGAAGTGGCTCGACACTCCATAACGAGCGACCCAAATTTTCATGAGGGTAATTACCTAGAGAAAGGAACTTACCCTAAGCAAGGATTAATGCTAGCGCGTATGGTGGGCCATATTACCTACCTGTCCGATAGCGCCATGCGCGCCAAGTTCGGTAAATCCGTTACGGATTTTGAGAGTGATCAAGCCAGCTTCGGCCGTGATTTGCGCACGGGGAAACTGAGTTTTGGTTTCAATGTGGATTTCCAAGTGGAAAGCTACCTCCACTATCAGGGCGAACGATTCTCCGAAAATTTTGACGCCAACACCTATCTATTAATGACTAAAGCGTTAGATTACTTCGACCCCTCAGTAGACTTCGACGGAGATCTCAGTAAGGCATTTGCTGACAGCAATTGTAAATTCATGTTGATCTCTTTTAGCTCGGATTGGCGCTTCCCGCCGGAACGCTCTCGGGAAATAGTCAACGATCTGCTAAAGGCCGACAAAGAAGTGACCTACCTCGAGATAGAAGCCGACCAAGGGCATGATGCGTTCCTACTTCCGATCCCAAGGTATATAAAGGCATTTTCGGCATATCTGAAGCGAATACACCAGGAGATCGTTAGTGATGCGACCTGATTTAGAAATCATTCAGAAATGGATTACTCCAGGGAGCCGCGTGATGGACCTAGGGTGTGGTGACGGCGGCTTATTGCATTATCTAAAGACCAGCAAGGGTGTGAGAGAGATTGGCCTCGAGATAGATGAAGCCAATATCCAGCACTGTATTGAAAATGGTGTCAATGTTATTGAACAGAACCTAGATCAAGGCCTCTCGAATTTTCAGTCAGGTGGCTTTGATACAGTATTGTTGACACAAACTCTCCAGGCTCTAAGTAATCCCGATACCCTCATCGACGATATGTTACGAGTCGGTAGAAACGGAATTGTTACCTTCCCTAATTTCGGAAACTGGAAGAGTAGACTTTATCTCGCAATAAAGGGCCGCATGCCGATTTCCAAGTTCATACCTCACCAGTGGTACAACACACCAAATATTCACTTTTGTACTGTGAAGGATTTTGATCAACTCTGTGTTCAGAAAAATATCAAGGTTCTGACCAGGACAGTAGTCGATTCTCAACACCAGGGAAGCTGGTATATGAGAGCCTGGCCCAATTTTTTAGGGGAAATTGCGATCTACCACATCACCCGAGGTGAATCTGCTTGAATCGGCAAAAAGTAGTATTAGCCAGTGGCAACCCAGGAAAATTAATAGAGCTACGTTCAATGCTTAGTAGGAAAAAAGTAGCCCTAATATCACAGTCAGAGCTAGAAGTGACTAAGGTAGAAGAAACCGGGCTCAACTTCGTTGAAAATGCTCTAATTAAAGCGCGACATGCCTGCATGGAAACCGGTTTACCCGCAATTGCAGATGATTCCGGCTTAGAAGTCGATGCTTTGGCCGGTGAGCCGGGAATCTATTCAGCTCGATACGCTGGCGTATCCGGTCCCACTGCTGATGCTGAAAACAATGTTAAATTATTACAAGAACTAGAGCAGGTACCGGAACAGGACAGAACAGCTCGCTTTCAATGTGTCATCGCATACCTTATCCATTACAAAGATCCCATGCCTTTGATTTGTCAGGGCTCCTGGGAAGGCCGTATCCTGTTTTCTGAAAGAGGAAGCAATGGGTTCGGTTACGATCCTCTTTTTTATGTGCCAACTCACGGATGCACGTCAGCACAATTAGATGCGGAGGTTAAGAATTCCTTAAGCCACCGCGGACAGGCGTTGAGAAAATTACTGGAATGCTGGAAGCCCCGCCCCTAAGTCTATACATCCACGTGCCCTGGTGTACACGAAAGTGTCCTTACTGTGATTTTAATTCTCACACTAGCGATACAGCGTTACCACAAACTGAATATATTAAGGCCTTGTGTGAGGATTTCGATGCCGAGTTAGAACGAATACCCTGCGCTAAAGACAAAGAGATTGATTCCATCTTCATCGGCGGCGGAACGCCTAGCCTGTTTGATGCCGCTTCATTCGAAAAATTGCTAAGTCACATAAGAGAAAAGAGCACGCTTGCAAAGTCTCCGGAAATCACTCTTGAGGCGAACCCCGGGACGGTTGAAGCTACTAAATTCGAAGAGTTCCGAGCAGCAGGCATAAACCGACTCTCAATTGGTGTCCAGAGTTTTAACGATGAAAAACTGCGCGCATTAGGACGAGTCCATGACAGTCGAGAAGCAAAAGCTGCAATCGAAACAGCTAAAAAAGCGGGCTTTGAAAATTTGAATTTGGATCTAATGCATGGACTCCCCGGACAAGACTGCACCCAGGCAATTAATGATCTAAACACAGCCATCGAATATGCACCAACTCATCTATCGTGGTACCAACTGACTATCGAACCGAATACAGTATTCTACCGAAAGCCACCTTCACTCCCAAAGGAGTCCTTGATACAAGAAGTTCAGGAGATTGGGTTGTCAATTATGGAAGATCACGGCTTTCATCATTATGAAGTATCCGCATATGCGCAGCATGGTAGGGAGTGTGTTCACAATCTTAATTACTGGGAGTTCGCCGACTACATCGGCATCGGTGCTGGAGCCCACGGTAAGCTTACCAATATAGAGACCGATACTATATTTAGAACACGCAAGCTAAAGCAGCCGACTCATTATCTTTATAACAGCAGTAATCGGGATGCTGAAAGCATAGAGATTCACAAGGAAGAAAGAGCCCTGGAATTTCTTCTTAATGCATTACGTATCAAGCGGGGGTTTTCGACAGATCTGTTTATGATGCGCACCGGCGTCCCTTTTAGCACCATTGCAAAGAAGGTAGAATACCTCTCNTCGAAAGGCTTTCTTTCAACAAACGGGAACAGAGTTTCCGCCACCAAAATCGGCTACGCTTTACTAAACAGCGTGCTTGAGGAATTCCTCTGATATGTCAGCACTGTATGAAAAACACTGCGAAACCTGTCAGTTAGGTGCGCCAGTGGTTACCGAAGAACAGGCAAATGGGCTATTACTGAGCGTGCCTGCCTGGAAACGGGAATTTCATGATGGCGTCGAAAAATTGAAACGCGAATTCCATTTCGTAGATTTCAAGGACGCCTTAAACTTCACCTACAAAATCGCTACCCTTTCAGAGCAGGAGAATCATCACCCCTCGATTTTGACCGAATGGGGCAAAGTAACTGTGTGCTGGTGGACACACAAGATTAGTGGCTTACACCTAAATGACTATATCATGGCGGCTAAAACTGACATGATTGTCAAGCCTCCCATCAAATCCTGAATTGCTTTCACAAATTCACTAACATGCCTGATCGTAACTCATCATTGCTGGCCCATCTGGACCGGATAGTCAACCTCGCCAGTATTAGTTCAGTTAACAAAGCCATCGATATGAGCAACAAGTCTGTTATAGACTATTTAGCTAATGAATTTGAAACCTTGGGATTTATGTGTGAACTGGTGCCTTGCGCACCGGATAAAAACAAGTTCAACCTGATAGCAACTTACGGTACCGGAACCGGCGGACTGGTGCTGGCAGGTCATACTGATACGGTNCCACTAGACGAAAAGCTATGGTCAGTTGATCCATTTCGTCTTACCGAGAAAGACAATAGGATGTATGGCCTGGGCATAACAGACATGAAAGGGTTTTTCCCTCTAATAATGGAGGCAGTTAAACCTTTGTTAGATGTTAAGTTCAGGGAACCGCTTATCGTACTAGCAACGGCGGACGAAGAAACTTCGATGCAGGGGGCGAAGACTCTAGCCGAGCTGGGTAGACCGAAAGCTCGCTCAGCGGTCATTGGTGAACCCACCGGTATGCAGCCTGTGCGGGCGCATAAAGGCATCATGATGGATTCTATTCGCCTTTCGGGGAAAAGTGGACACTCTTCAGACCCAGGGCTCGGTAACAACGCGCTTGATGCTATGTATGCAGTGATAGGTGAATTGATTCGTTACCGTAAAGAGCTCAAAGCACGATACTCAAATGATCTTTTCAAGATTCCTTATCCCACAGTGAACCTTGGCAGTATCCATGGAGGCGATAACCCTAATCGCATTTGTGGGCATTGCACATTGGAATTTGACGTCAGNCTCACNCCTGGAATGCACNTGGACTCTGTNCGAGCAGAAATCTCGGAGCGTATTTNACAGATTACTAACCCTNTGGGNATTCAGTTTGAAATGACCCCTATCTTTACCGGTGTTCCTGCTTTCTTTGCAAAAGAAAACAGCACGCTGTTAAAAACCGCAGAAGAACTCACNGGGCATACCGGCATTAGTGTTGCCTTCGGCACGGAAGGCCCGTTTTTACAACAGCTTGGTATGGATACCATTATNATGGGACCCGGCAATATCGATCAGGCCCATCAACCCGATGAATACATGTCGATGAAAATGATTGATCCGTGTATTACCGCCCTACGGGAATTGGTAATTAGAAGTTGCTTATAGTATGCANAAAAGCACGNAAATTCNTAGGCCTATGTCAATAATCGTTAAANGCTAGTGAGTTNNANCTTCTATTCGCTGCAGCAAGCAAATACTGAAGTCATATGTATTCGTTTCCCCCTTATAGAACTCTTCACGAACAATCTCTTGCCACTGGCTTTCATCGAAATCAACAAGATAAGTATCCCCTGCAACATTGGCATGAACACGGGTCAGGTGAAATCGTTCGGCCAATGGCAATACAGCCTGATAAAGTTCCGCGCCGCCGATGATAAAGGCTTCTTCTGAACCATCAATTAAAGAAACGCTCTCTGCCACNTTTATAGCTTCCTCGATAGAATGCACAACGCGGGCTTCCTCTGCCTGATAGCCTGGGTCTTTTGTTATAACGATATTGGTTCTGCCTGATAAAGCCTTCCCTATCGACTCCCAAGTTTTACGCCCCATGATAATGCTGTTTCCCATAGTGACCCGCTTGAAGTACTTTAGATCNTCAGAAAGATGCCAGGGTAGGCTGTTTTTCCTACCAATTACTCGGTTTTCAGCCATGGCACAGATAAGCGCTAGTTTCATGAGGGTTCACTCGATCTGTTCAATTTGCTTCCATTTACACCGAGAACGGATAGACAATTGGGTCATGGTGTCTGTAGCCCTCCACTATAAAATCATCCAGAGTTACCCAGCTTTCAATNTCTTCTAGAGCCTTTATATCAAAATTGATATGTAGTTGCGGCNGTTCGAAAGGTTCTCTCTTTAACTGTACAGTTCGCATCAAATCTAGTTGATCTTCATAGATATGGGCGTTGACAATCTTGTGATAAGCAATTCCTGGCGTCTTACCTGTGATCTGAGCCATCAATGCTAGTAACGTAAATACCTGAATCTGGTTGAAGTTCAATCCCAGCGGCACATCACATGAACGTTGATAACTGGTCAGATGGAGCGTGTTCTCCAATAAGGAAAAAGTGTGAGTATGCATACATGGTCGAAGACAACCCAGGTCGAATTCCCCGGGATTATAAAAAGTCAGTATCTCACTGCGATCGTCAACTCCATTGCTAAGGTTATCGACGANCTTGCGGAGCTGGTCTAGCCTGCTACCATCAGGTTTACGCCAGCTTCTTCCCTGAACCCCATAGACACGCCCCATATCGTCTTTGCCCTTGCGCGCGGGATTACTTAACCAGTCTTCATTCTCGTTGGCATTAGCATCCCAGGATTTAGTGCCTAATTTACGAAAGTCAGCNGCATTGTCGTATCCGCGGAGGTAACCCAACAGTTCTGCTATCGCGGCTTTCCAAAAGCTCTTTCGAGTAGTAATAATTGGAAACTGATTATTCGCNACATCATAAGACAAGTCAGCATTNACCACTGTGAGACATTTTTTTCCAGTGCGTTTGTTTTCAACCCAAGAGCCTTGGTCGATAATGCGCTGGCTGAGAGCTAGATACTGCTTCATTAACTGAAGGATCCTAGACTAGTTTAATTAGAATGCCGGCGGATTTTTCTGTTTATTGTATGAAAGAAACAGCAATAAAATGCCTCCTGCTGCCATCGGCACTGACAACAATTGTCCCATCGTCAACCATTCAAAGGCAATAAACCCAATTTGCTGGTCTGGTTCTCGGAAAAATTCAATGAAGAAACGAAAGCTACCGTACCCCAGTGCAAATACGCCGGACACTGCCAACCTTGGCCTAGGATTCGATGAAAACCACCATAACAAGATAAAAAGGGCAACACCTTCCAGTGCGACCTCATAAAGCTGGGACGGATGCCGGGGTAATTGATCAACATGTGGGAAAACCATGCCCCAGGGAACATCCGTGGGCCGTCCCCATAACTCTCCACCAATAAAATTTCCGATCCTTCCGGCACCCAAACCAAATGGCACGAACGGTACAATGAAGTCGATAGTTTCCCAGAAGCCCTTGCGAAGACTTTTCGAGTAAAAGTATAACGCAACACCCACACCCAAGAGCCCTCCATGAAAGGACATGCCTCCCTCCCAAACCCGAAATACCCAAAGAGGATCTTCAAGGAACCGATCAAAATTGTAGAAAAATACCGAGCCTAGGCGTCCACCGACAACAGCGCCTATAGCCCCATAGAAAATCAAATCGGATATTTGATCCGTGCTCCACTGGTTAGGTTTCATGTTGCGTCGATATGAGGCCAGTACCCAGGCTCCACCAAATGCAATAATGTACATAACTCCGTACCAGTGGATACTGAGAGGCCCCAATGAAATGACGACAGGATTAAATTGCGGAAAAGTAAACATCGATACTCGCGATTAACAAGATTTGTCTGACCAAAACCGTTTGCTAATACAGTATAACAAGGTTGCTGTTATCAAACGCCAAATAAATGACCACGCAATGAAGTCCAGCCTTGACAGCCTAACTATTTGTCTGCAAATCTAGGCCTTTTCACAGCTTAACCTGACAAGGAAGCAGCACAATCAGTCACTCATTCCTGTAGCTATTTTGACATGTGCCTTATAATTTTTGCTCATCGGGCAGAGACCGATTATCCATTGGTTATCGCCGCTAATCGTGATGAATTTTACGCTCGCCCAGCTGCTGAAGCAGACATTTGGGAAACCCCCTCGGGCGGGTTGCTGCAATCTCAGGTACTTGCTGGAAGAGATTTGGAGGCCGGAGGCACTTGGCTTGGCATAACCCGCAACGGACGATTCGCCGCTGTTACTAATATTTATGATCCTTCTCAACCTGAAAAAAAACAGCGCTCACGAGGCGACTTAACAAAAAATTTCCTAAAGAGTTCACAGTCTGCTGAACAATATTGCGAGGCGATAATCACTGAGTTCCATCAATTCGCTGGCTTTAATCTGTTGATTGGCGATGGTGAAGCGCTTTACTACGCTAACAATTTAGAAGAAATTATTTGGCGACTTGAACCGGGTATCTATGGCCTCTCCAATGGCCTTCTAAATAGTCGTTCTCCAAAGGTAGAGCGCGGCAAAATAAAATTACATTCATTGCTTAACTCAGTACCTACACTTAATACAGATCAGTTGATTCGGATGATGGCGGATCAAGAACAGACATCCGGCGAGAGTTTGCCCAGCACAGGAGCAACGCTCAGGCTTGAAAGACAACTGTCATCAATCTTTACCCTAGATCAGGAGCGGCTCTATGGCACTCGGTGTTCTACTGCTCTAATTAGAAATGCGAAGGGGGATACCCGCTTCTGCGAACAGAGCTATGATTCGGCAGGCTCCCCCACGGCTTGCCATTATTACGAATTGAGCACTATGCCGAGAGAAATTAAAGAGCTAGGCATGTAGGCTATTTCAAAAATTGAGTTAACCCGACTGTATACTTTTTATACTTATCCAACGATTAAGCACAAAAAAGGGCAGTGAAGTTAGATCTTAGGAAGGGCATGGTCATTCTGTAGCAGATTTACTGCTTATCTTCTCTCATAGCTGACGGAACTGAGGAAAGAGGTCTCCGCATTATTTATAATCCGGGCCTGATGAATATTACGAAGAGCTTAATGCTCTGGTTAGCGTTGCAATAATTTGGGCTTTATTAGCATATTCCTCTCAGAGGTCAGCTTTTCGCTTGCATGTTAACTAGTAGAAAGCCAAAAATGCTAGTTGGTTCTTGATGATCGAAGCAACCTGTCGACACCCGCATTATAAAGAGTCATGTCCACCGCACTGCGAATCGTCTGAGCATCATCCATTTGCATTACTTGTTCAAGCAAATCCTGCGCTGCCTCGAGACTGACGCTCCGAATTACCGATTTCACCTTCAGCAATGTGGCAGCGTTCACTGATAAGATATCGAAGCCCATTGCCATCAAAAGCACAGCCGCCCCTGGATCTCCCGCCATTTCTCCGCAAATACTAACTGGCTTATTTTCTTTCTGCGCTTCGGACACAACGTGATATAAAGCATTTAGAACTGCCGGATGGAATGCACTGTATAGGTCTGCAACTCGCGGGTTGTTCCTGTCCACCGCCAGCAGATACTGGGTTAAATCGTTGCTTCCAACAGATATGAAATCGACCAACTTCGCGAGGGTACGTGTTTGGTATACCGCCGCAGGCAATTCGATCATGATTCCAATCGGTGGGAAATTCACCTCGAGTTCTTCTAAGATAAGTTCATGGTGTGCTTTCTTAATGAGTCGCATGGCGGAGTTTACTTCATTGACATTGCTCACCATCGGCAACATGATTTGCAGGTTCTCAAGCCCGATACTGGCACGCAACATGGCTCGAATTTGCGCCATGAATATTTCCGGATGGTCAAGCGTTACGCGTATACCGCGCCAACCTAGAAATGGATTTGCCTCTTCAATAGGAAAATAAGGCAGCGCCTTGTCACCACCCACATCCAAAGTGCGCATCGTGACGACTTTCGGTGCGAAAGCCTTCAACTGTCTGCGATAGATGTCTGATTGTTCCTGTTCGCTAGGAAAACGTTCTCGCAACAGAAAAGGCTCTTCTGTCCTGAAGAGTCCAATGCCTTCAGCGCCCTGATCTAGCGAGTGCATTGCTTCAGACATGAGACCAGTGTTTACCCAGAGATTTACACGATGATCGTCAGCTGTAATACAGGGCAAGTCTTTCAATTCTTCCAATCCTGCAATCATTTGATCTTGTTCCTTTATCGTGCTCAGGTAACGCTTGCGCAATTGATCCGATGGATTACTAATAACTTCACCTTTGTAACCGTCCACGATGATTTCTCGGCCATCGAGATTATTGTAAGGTAGATCTACAGCTCCCATTATGGTTGGAATACCCATAGTGCGAGCCAAAATCGCAACATGGGAATTGCCTGATCCTTTGATAGAAACCAAGCCTTTCAGCTTATCTTTGGGTACTTCTCCGAGCATAGCCGGTGTGAGCTCCTCACTGACTAATATGGTGTTGTTGCTGTACTCCGTGGTGACGACTTCCTTCTCTTGTAGGTAGAACAGAACTCGACTACACAAATCTTTGATATCCACCGCTCGCTCACTTAGATACTCATCCTCCATCATTTCAAAGTTACGCACATGCTCACGAGCAACATAAGCAAGAGCACCCTGGGCCCAGTCACCCTGTTTTATTCTCTCAACTACTTCGTTTCCAAGTGCATCGTCATCTAGCATACGCAAATAAACATCGAATAGTTGGCGCTCTCCTTCAGCTACGCGTCCTGCTAATTTGCCGTGCAGTTCACGCATGTCTTTGCGAACGGAATTCAAGCTGTTATTAAAATATTTGATCTCCTTCTCAGTATCTAATGCCGGTCGATTAGGAATCTGGTTTAAATCAGCTAGTGGAAATAACACTACAGCATGGCCAATAGCTACACCGGATGAGGCTGAAACTCCCGGAAAAACGGTATCAGATGTCTTCTGTCCAGATGGGCTGATGCCTTCAATAGCGCCGGTTGCCTCTGCATGGGCGATTACCCCCGCTAATTGTGCTGACAAAGTAATCAGAAAAGCTTCTTCGCCTTCATCGAATCGGCGCTTCTCGTCGTGTTGAACAACGAGCACACCGAGCACGGACCGATGGTGAATAATAGGAACCCCAAGGAAAGCATGGAAGTTTTCCTCACCTGTTTCCTTAAGGTAATGATAACTAGGGTGCAGGGATGCATCTTGTAAATTGATCGGCTCTGCATGTTTGGCAACGAGGCCAACCAATCCCTCTCCAACCGCAAGGCTGACATGTCCAACGGCTTCTTCGTTGAGCCCTTCTGATGCCATCAATACATGACTATTGATATCAGTGTCTAAAAGGTACACCGAGCAGACTTGGGCCTCCAATGTTTCGCGCACCCGGTGTACGATAATATCGAGCGCTGACCGCAAATCCTTAGCTGCGTTAACTTTCTGAACTATCCTGCGCAGTTTTTCCAGCATGCCAATTTCCGATAGTTTTTTACGTTAAGCTTGGCAGCCATATTTATAGGAACCTTCATAGAATGAAGGGCTTGCTTCTCAACATAGCATCGCTTTAACGTTTTATATCCTAATCTTAACCTCAGGATATTGTAATTATTGTTGCTTCACGTAACCATTAAGAGGAGTGATTAACTCCTTGAGAGCTCTTCTATAGACATCCCGTTTGAAGTCGATGACCTGGTTAAGCGGATACCAATAGCTAACCCAGCACCACTCATCGAATTCTGGTTGCCCCGATTTTGCGAGTTCTACCCTGCTGTCGTTGCTTTCTAGGCTTAGTAAAAACCACTTCTGCTTTTGTCCAATACAGAGCGGGTTTTTATGGTAGCGAATGAAGTTTTTTGGCAGACGGTAGTGAAACCAATCATTGGTTTGGTGCAGAATTTTTACATCTTCTGCAACCAACCCCACTTCTTCATCGAGCTCACGATAGAGAGCCTGTTCCAGTGTCTCGCTTTTTTTGATNCCGCCCTGAGGAAACTGCCATGCACTTTCGCCCACTCGCTTNGCCCAAAGCAGTTGACCAAGCCGATTGCAAATCACAATCCCAACATTGGAGCGAAAACCCTCCGAGTCAATCATACCCATCAGCCCTTAGACAAATATAAGCAGTTATTGTTTCACATCGCCTCTTGCTCGATCAAANCCCAAGCANCACTTTATAAACTTTTTTACTATAATATTCAGTAGCTTANAGGTATTTTCGAGNGCATAAATCATCTTAAGAAAGGATGATTTATATGCGATGTGAGACCGGCAATGAGTATAATACGACCTTTAAGTGATACCAATCCAATGATAAGACGCCTTGCATTATTCGATCTAGATAACACTCTGCTAGCTGGAGATAGTGATAAAGCCTGGGGAGAATTTCTAATTAGCAAGCACTTAGTTGACGAGGACACTTACCGGGCACAAAACAATGGNTTCTATCANCATTATCTTGAGGGTGTTCTGGATATCCACGCCTATGTGAAGTTTACCTTATCCCCAATTCTCGATTACAACAAGCAACAGCGCAATAGTCTGCTTGGTGAGTTTATTAAAGAAGAAGCCCTACCAATGATACTGGGTAAGGGTAAGCAACTTGTCGAACGGCACCGCAACGCCGGTGATTGCTGCGTGATCATTACTGCCACGAATGCCTTTATTACCGAGCCTATTGCCGAGCAATTCAAGGTTGATCAACTGTTGGCGACCGACCTTGAAATTGTCAATGATCGATTTACGGGGAACATAACCGGTATACCTTGTTATCGCGAAGGNAAGTTAGAAAGNCTGGAACAATGGCTNGGCCTGAACAAATATTTAGCGCTCGATAACAGTATCTTTTTCAGTGATTCTATCAATGACATACCCCTTCTGGAGAAAGT
This sequence comes from Gammaproteobacteria bacterium, assembly GCA_002694855.1. Lineage (GTDB taxonomy): Bacteria > Pseudomonadota > Gammaproteobacteria > Pseudomonadales > Pseudohongiellaceae > UBA9145. The sequence goes on along the minus strand of NZNL01000051.1, from coordinate 5,449 downwards.
CGCTGAAGCTGTGGCTGTGGATCCGGATGAAGAACTTTTACAGGCTTCCAAAGAGAAAGGTTGGCAAATCATAAGCCTNCGTAATTGATCCGCGAAGCGAACATTATCAACCATTTAGAACGAGTTNAGGTCTGCCTATACAATCCTCTTTAATNCAGTTGAATCTCAACAATAAGATCATCTGCGAGTTGTTCAAGTTCACNCTGTAACCTGTCCAAGTTGAGTCCCTGCGGAACTTGCAACTGCGCTTCAGCTTTGAAAAGTGTATCACCGGCCATGGGCGCCGGAANACATTCCGTGGTCAATTNGGCCACGTTAACTGCCATTTTGGTTAGTTCNTGTGATATTTCTCGGATAATCCCTGGTCTGTCATTACCTACTAAGTTCAACTTCACAGTACTAGGAATTTCGATACTCTCATGCCTATCGACTCGCTCGATAACAAGTTTCAACCGGTCGGACAACTCGTTGAGCCTTTTTATCAGCAATTCTGCATCCTCATCGCTGACACTAACACGTAAGATGCCAGCAAACTTCCCCGCAAGTTGGGACATACTGCTTTCTAACCAGTTACCGGAATTTTCGGTAATGACTTGGGACAAGGATTCAACTAGTCCGGGTCGGTCGTCACCTATTGCAGTCAGCACTAAGTATGTAGTCATGGATAGCCCCAATTACGTGTCTCTAACCGCAGTCGAGTAAAGATAAAACCGTCTAGAGTTGAAAATTAAGGCGAATTTCGTGATACAGGCTCAGAATACTAAAGGCCCCTCACACCACAAGTAAGAGGGACCAACAGAGCTATGTGCCTCAGATACGAACCCTTCTAGGAAATTGGGCAAAATCTTCCCAGAAACTGACTTTCTCTGGCAACTCGTCTGAGGTTGCTTGCACGTTTCCATTGATATCAGTTGCCCGTGAAATGAGAGTGTGTTCGCCTGGACTGGGATCTTGCCAATTATAACTGAACAGCTTCCATGAATACTTGGTGTTGCGAGAGCTCATATTGGCAGACTCCCAAGGGCCATCGTCAATTTTTACTTCGACATTTTCCAAGGGAGTACCATCGTTCAATACAAAACCTTGAACCCTATATTGTCCACTCGATTCCATAACTCGGACGATTGATGATTTTAAGTTCATAGTAGTGACAGAGTTTTCGACCCAACGCTCTGTTCCACCTACATCGGTTCTCTTCAGAGTTACATAGTCACGCCCCATGAACCTGCCCATGTATCGTGTATCTTGAATATGTATCTGAGTAAGCCATTTGACATTCGATACTCCATACCAACCAGGCACTAAAAGTCGGACGGGTTTGCCGTGGAAATGGGGTAGCGGTTCACCATTCATCTCGAATGCCAGCATGTTTTCCGGGCGCATAGCATCTTCAATCGACAGACTACGGGCAAAGGCTTTTTCGACCTCACGACCGCGGATTTCTTCGATGGCTGTATCAGCGCCAAAAAATACGACTTCCTTAGCACCATCCTGGATACCAGCTTCTATCAAGATATTAGCAAGTGAAGTGCCGCGCCAATTAGCATTTCCAATGAGGCCATGCAGTAAACGCTGACCATTACCACCGCATTCAAAACCAACTTGTTGTTCAAAAATATATTTTTTCATGAGCTCACTCAAAGATATTTCGAGCTCGTTATCCACCATACCCGTCACTTTTAAACGCCATGAGTCATTGTTCACTTCAGGCTGACCATAGTGCTGAACCAAGTAAAATTCATCGTTATCGGTAAAACGGTTACTGATTTGCCTAGTATCCTGCCAGTGGGTGCTATTCGGCTGGATCGGGTTCCATGTGAAAGCTTCAGATTGCTCATCAATGAATGGAACGAGCCGCTCACCTTGCGCTAGAGCCGGAAAGAGCAGATTAGGTGCGGTTACAACGCCCGCAGCCAATACGCTAGTGCCTAATGCACCTTTCAGTACTTTTCGTCTACCAATATCTTCTGGATTCATTATCCTTTCTCTTTAATCGTTAATGCTATTCTTGTAGTTTCCTCTGAATTCCTGAGCCTCGGGCTGATACAAAATCATTTAGACTGAAACCCCAGAATACACAATGTTGTTTCAACCATACCACAACAGAAAGCTCAGGGAAGCTTTCTTTTTCNTAGGCCAATCGGCACTTAATCCTGGGTCACTAGTGTTCGTGGCCACCACGGCCGTGGACATGGCCGTGACTGATTTCGTCCGTCGTGGCATCCCGAATAGAGACCACTTCCACCTCATAAAATAGTGTTTTGCCCGCTAGCGGGTGATTGAAGTCAACATCCGCACTGAACTTACCGATTTTTAGCACCACTACTGGGCGAGCACCCTGGCTAGTTTCCACGGCTGCCATCATTCCTGGCTTGACTTTTTTTTCACCGCGCTGATAGCGCAAATGTTTAACCGGGATTCGGCGTAATCCCTCAGGGTTCCTAGGGCCGTAAGCTTGATCCGAAGGCAATGTGATTTCTATCTTGTCACCTATTTTTTTCCCTTCAAGTGCTTTTTCCAAGCCGACTATGACGTTATGATATCCATGCAAATAAAGCAGTGGCTCCCCGCCATAGGACCGTTCTCTCCATTCCCCATGACACCCTCCGCTGTCAACTTCGCGTAGCCGATAGTGGAAACTGACAACCTTGTTGGTCCTTATGTTTTGCGCTGCCTCATTTTCATTTGTATTCCCCTTTTTAGTCATCACCGCCTCTCTTTAGGTTACAAATTCTAACAGATCGCTATACTGATGAGATATGACCATAGGGAAACTGTGGCTGGTTACCACTTACACCAACCCGCAAAATGTTTCATTGGAATATTCAAATTTTTCTGCCATTACCTTATATGTTAAGAGAAACATTCGGCGACTTCGTTTGAATACCCGATACTCAATGAATGAAGCAGCCCGTCTATTTAGTAGGAGTCTCTCTAGCAAACTCGAGGACATAGAGGCAATTCGCAATTACGGAAGCCATCTGGATCTTGATTTACTGGCAAAAATTAAAATGATCTACAAGACACCATTAGATGATCTGATTGGAGACTTACTCAATGATTATTATTCCGTTTACTACATAAGACCTCGTAAACGACTCAGACCTAAAACCATGTAATAAACTCATCGAAAAGAGAGTACTAGTCATAGCCCCGTACCTGTACTCATTAGCCGAAATTAACGGTTTCATGTATACTCGCTTTTTTTCTGGCCCGAAGAGAAATAGTAGGTATGGCAAACAGAGCAAGAAAAGGCAACACTGTGAGCAGTCGCGAAGATCTGGCAAAACACATCGAAGCCTTCTTTAAGGCGGGCGGCAAAGTTCAACAAATCCCTTCCGGGGTGAGTGGCCAAACCTCAACCAGTGGCCCAAGACAGATTGTTTTAAGTCATAAAACTGGTTAGTCATAAAACTGATTATTAAGCTTTTGTTTGAGGAACAGGAAGATAGACTTATTGTTCTGTTTTTTACGCTTCCGCAAACAGAATAATCCAAGAATTAGAGTTGTGTGACTTGATAACCCTTGCCTTTGAGCAACCCCAGAAGACCATCAGATCCAACCAGATGCGCTGCTCCCACTAGCACGAACTCCGTGACACTGTCATTAAGCATTTGTTCAATCTGTAGAATCCATTTCAAGTTGCGCTGGCGAAGTAAAGAGTCATACAGATCCGGGGCCTCCGATTGCATTTCAGTGATAAATATCGCTGCCAATTGATCGTTATCGCCAGCCCGCCAAGCTGCGAGCAGGTCCTTCATCATCTTGTCGGTTCGTTCCAAATCGCGAAGTGACAATAGAAGAAAATCACTTTCATTACCCTCACCCATTGAGGCTAGGAAGCCTATTTGATCCTGAACAGACTCGAGTTGTCCCGTTGTCTTGGCGTCTCCAATCGCGCGAGCATAGAAATATGCATCCACTCCCTCCGGCGTAAACCCCATACGCTGAAACTCAATTACCTGTAAAGTGCTGACAATCATGCCAGGCTTGAATTTCTCCATCGCCGCCAGCGGTATTCCAATTAGCTCTGCGTAATCTGATAAAGCGCTGTAAGCCTCCTCGTTAAGTACGGTTTTCAGACTACGTTCATCTTGATAAGTCAGTTGCTGCTGCATTTGTGCTCGCACTGACAGTTCAGTCATGGAGCTCAAATCTGTTTCTAGGTAGATTTTTGAAGATGCCTGATATGCCTGCTCATACTCCTCAGGCAACGGATAGTCCATTGGGCGCAACATGTGAATTGTGCCCCCTAGGTAAACCGTACTGGAACCTGATTTTACCTCCCAGACCGAGGTGTCTGCCAAAACTGTANCGCATAACGACGCTAATACACAGAGCAAGAGCAAATTNANTCCAGGTTTGTATACGGGCATGCGGTTCAACATGTTTACCCTCTTGTTTAAGCACGCGCCGACACACGTTCGGCGCTGCCTAGGTAATCCAAAGCCTTGATCAAATCAATGGTCTACTCTAAGGTAACATGACGGAAACACTGACAAAAGTAAGCTACGAAGAAACTACTGATCAATGGCTAAGCTATTATTCAAGATGCGGAATGTNCTNGCCGACGAAGCACAAGACGTCCGTGAATTACTAGAAGATAACAAGATTGATTATTTTGAAACCTTTGCTGGTAACTGGGGTGTTTCTTTACCCGCTATTTGGGTNAAAAATGACGACCAACATGAAATAGCTCGAAGCTTATTGGACAAATATCAGGCGGAACGTATCGCCAAGATCAGGGAAGAATACGAACTAAGTCTACGGCAAGGCGAAGTGAAGTCCATGTGGCACANTTTTCTTGAAACCCCAATCAAGTTTGTAGTCTATATGGGTTTGGTCGGATTAGTGCTGTATTTGTCCCTGCAATTCTTTTTATCATTTTAGNCTATGGCTAGCTCGAACTCATTTGACGGCCNCANCTGATAATAGCCCGAATTCACAAGGCTNCAATTATTTCAAACTATNACCAGCAATAGTTATCTACATCATAGATNAACCAAAGCGAAACTTTATCAATCTTCAGCTTTACTCAATCGTTGATGTGTTATATAAAATCNNCTGACTTTTGTTAGTGGTTCTAACAGGGGGNACCTCCTAGCAGCTCNAGCTACCCTGGNTTTCAAAGGAGGTGATCCCATCAATAGTCAATCTATTAAGGGAGCCTCTGGTTATCGCTTCTGACGTTGGTAGAGAAACTATCGACTTGAGTTGAATAGCTGGAGGAGAATGGCCATACTTAATGGCATTCTCTAGCTCCCATATGTAGAACGTCCCGTTATCGCCTTTGGCGGTAACGGGATTTTTGCTTTAAAGAGAGGCGTATCAAAACAATACTGTTAAGCATTAGCGTTAGCCAATATAACTGCGCAAGCGGACCGGGAAATTCCGTTTCCGCAGCATCTATTGCCGAGTCAGTTTTTGATTAGGGAGAATCAAATTAATT
>NZNL01000050.1 GCA_002694855.1 Gammaproteobacteria bacterium | reverse complement strand
GCAGACCTACGCTGAAGGAGATTTGTCATCCGTTAATGCCGGAAATGATTTTTAATGAAATTAGTGACCTCAATAATTTCATTCGGAACAACGGTATAGCGCTCTTCCCGTTCAAACAAATCTGACAAATGCTCTGGCAGTTTCGGTACTGCCAGTCCGGCCGCCGCGATAGCTTCACTGAATTTGGCAGGATGGGCTGTAGCCAAAGTAATGACTGGAACTTTCTTATCATGACTGCAGATGCGCCCAGCTTTTACACCAACTGCCGTATGGGGGTCCAACAATTTTCCGCTTTCCTTGAATACTTCGGCGATTACTGCGCAGGTTGTGTCATCGTCGACACTGGCGCTATCAAAGCAGTTTTTTACGCGTTGCCACTGTTGCNCAGTAACACTAAGTGTTTCATTACCAAACCGNCTCATAAAGTCNGACAGATCGGNTGCGTCAAGATCAAATAAATCAAACAAATATCGTTCGAAGTTGCTCGACACTAAAATATCCATGCTCGGTGAAAAGGTTTCNCTAAGGCTCGTTACAGAGTATTCATTGTTACTGATNAAGCGATGTAGAATATCGTTCTTGTTTGTAGCCACTATCAATCGATCAATCGGTAATCCCATGCACTTTGCTAGATAACCCGCAAAGATATCGCCAAAATTTCCCGTCGGAACCGAAAACGAAACTAACTGATCTGGCGCACCGAGTCTCAAAGCNGCCGAGAAATAATAAACAATCTGCATGAGAATGCGTGCCCAATTAATGGAATTAACCGCGACGAGTTGCCTCTCTTCAGGTAAAAAAGACTGATCGGCGAACGCAGCTTTAACGATACGCTGACAATCATCAAAACTTCCTTCCACAGCCAGATTGAATACATTGTCCCCCGGAACGGTTGTCATCTGCCTACGTTGAACATCAGATACCCTTTGATAAGGATGCAGTATAAAAATATCAACATGGTCAGAATGACGACATCCTTCAAGTGCAGCTGATCCTGTATCACCGGAAGTTGCACCTAAGATGACCACTCGTTGGTTTTTCTTGATCAATACATAATCCAGAAATCTACCCAACACTTGTAGCGCAAAATCTTTAAAAGCAAGAGTGGGTCCATGGTATAACTCAAGAATCCATTCATTCTCACCTAGTGGGCTTAGCGGTGCTACTTCGGGGTGATCGAACTCGCTATAACTTTCCTCGATGATTTCTTGCAAGGCATCGGCGGGAATTCCATCACCTATAAAGGGAGTTATAATTTTTAGCGCCAGCTCCGGGTAGGACAAACTCTGGTAGTTGCGAATCTCTTCGGTGGAAAGTTTTGGAAGTGACTTCGGAACAAAGAGCCCCCCATCTGGGGCCAGACCGGTCAGCAATACTTGCTCAAAAGTTTGCGGCGAGCATCCACCACGAGTACTAATGTATTTCATTGTCGCACTCTTTGCAGCTATTCTGCTTCGCCATGAAAAGGTTCAACCCGGATACGATTAACACCACCGGTGACCTCGTCCAACGCTTCAATAGCCTCAATAGCAAGATTTAGCTGCCGCTCAATGGCGCGGTGAGTAAGAATAACAATTGGTACCATTTCACTAATCGCTTCTTTCTGAATTACCGCTTCAATGCTGATATCGTGCTCCTGCAGAATACTGGATATTTTGGCCATCACCCCGACCTTGTCCACCGCTGGAATACGCAAATAGTACTCTGCTTCAATCTCGTCTATACCTAACACGGGTAAATCGTTGTGTGCGTGACGATAACCTAACGGCGGGTAAACTGGTTCGACACTGCCAGCTGCCAATTGCCTGCCTATATCGATGAGATCAGCCACAACTGCAGAAGCCGTGGCCTCAGCTCCCGCGCCCGGTCCGCTATAAAGAGTGGCACCAACCGCATTACCATGAACCAATACCGCATTACCCACACCATTCACATTGGCCAGCAGCCGTGATTTGGATAACAAGGTGGGATGAACGCGCATCTCTATCCCCTTACCGGTCTTACGGGCAATACCGAGATGCTTGATGCAGTATCCCAGCTCATCGGCATAGCTGATATCTTCTGGCGTTATATTGCTGATTCCTTCGGTATAGGTTTGGTCGAACTGCAATGGGATTCCAAATACGATGGACCCCATAATAGTAAGCTTGTGCGCAGCATCTGTACCGTCTATGTCCAAGGTCGGATCAGCTTCGGCGTATCCCAATTCCTGAGCCTGTTTTAATACATCGTCAAAGTGTCGTTGTTTCGCCGCCATCTCGGTCATAATAAAGTTGCCGGTCCCGTTGATAATGCCAGCCAGCCAATCTATTTGATTACCGGCCAAGCCTTCACGTAACACTTTAATAATGGGAATTCCGCCTGCTACGCTACTCTCGTAGGCCAGGTTTACGTTATGCTGTTCAGCAATCGGAAACAATTGATTGCCACGTTCTGCGATAAGAGCCTTGTTTGCAGTAACNACGTGCTTGCCGTTGGCGAGAGCCTGACTGACTACTTCGAACGCCGGNTCATGGCCTCCCATGGTTTCAACCAAGATCCGAACTTCGGGATCTTTTACTACGGCAAAAGGATCTGTTCCCGATTGGTTCACTCCGCAGCTATCAAGCAATGCTTTACAATTTGCGTCCAGTGTACGTGTAACCGCATGAGAAATTACTAAGGTACTGCCCAATCGGCGCTCAATTTCACTCGCGTTGTTTCGCAAGAGCTCAAGCGTGCCCTTGCCAACAGTGCCCAATCCGCAGATGCCAACATTTAACACGCCGGGTAATTGTGATGATGAAGAGTTCAAATCATTCCTCTAAGCATGCAGCGACAAAGTGCGGATTATACTGGAAACACCCGATAAACTCAGTGCAGAGCACTATCGATATTTAGAACCCATAAACAAAATCGCCAGCCTGTGTCAGGCTGGCGATCCCTGTGCCCTAATTCAGAGTTTTCTAGTCGACCTGCAGCATCGTTACCAACCGGTCTACCTCGACGTAACCTGGGATCAGGCGGCCATCGGGAAACACTAGAGCAGGGGTGCCACTAATACCTAATTCGTTGCCAAGCGAATAATGCGCGAGAACAGGGGACTCGCAATCCCGCTCTGGCAGGTTCTGTCCATTCTTGGCCTGGGTCAGGGTCTTATGCCGGTCATCAGAACACCAAACCGAGATCATCTTTTCATAGGACTCAGCGTTTTCACCCCCTCGAGGATAAGCCAGGTAACGTACCTGGATTCCCTTGTCCAGAATCGTAGCCATATCACGATGCAAAGCTCGGCAATAAGTACAATCCACATCGGTAAAGACCGTTAACGTAGCTTTGATTTCAGATTCCGGAGTAAAAATAATCATCTCGTCCTCGGGAATCGCTGCAATCTTTTGCTGGGTGCGAATCTGTCGAGTACCCGCGGACAAATTCAGCAAACCGGATCCGGTAGTCTGATACATATCACCAGCAAACAAGTAATCACCCGATATGTCGCTATAGAGAATCTCTCCAGTACTAAGCTCCACTTCATAAATAGTAGACAAAGGGGTAGCTTTAAGGCTGATAATTTGCAATTGGTTCTGGGAAGCAAATTCGATTGCCTGAACCAGTTTCTCGCGGAGCGATTGAGGAGCAGCGGAATTCTGAGCCAGTGAAATCGGCATCAGGGTCAGGAACAGGCTACATAAGGCCATAACTGACTTAATATTTATCTTCATTATAATTCTCCAGTTTTCAATTACCGCGAGAATGTTGAGTCTAGTGCGTTTTAACGCTGAAAAGAAGACCGAATTGTTGGATTCCAAACCTTATTAATCCTTTTGTCGGCGGTCTTTGGCTCTGATCTGAGCTTTATAACCCGCTTCAATCAATTGTGAGCGGATAAACAGAGGAACTATCCGGATTTCTTATCAAGCTTCTCAGTAATACGCGCAGCGCGGCCGGTCAAATCTCGCAGGTAGTAAAGCTTAGCCTGGCGCACATTACCGCGTCGCTTCAATTTTACACTGTCAACCTGCGGGCTATAAGTCTGAAACGTTCTTTCAACGCCAATACCATGCGAGATTTTCCGCACAGTGAATGCAGAATTTAAACCGCGATTACGTTTGCCGATTACGACCCCCTCGAATGCCTGCAAACGTTCTCGATCAGCTTCCCTAATCTTCACCTGAACTACTACGGTGTCACCTGGAGTGAATTTCGGTAGTTTTTTCGACATCTGTTCATCCTCAATCTGTTGGATGACTTTATTCTTACTCATCGCTTTTGCTCCTGAAATCTGTGCACCTTGTAACCTTGTTACAATTGTATCGGATTTCGTGACTCATATTCGTTTATAAACTGTTCTAGTAATTCTTGTTGCTCCCCATCCAGAGTCAAGAGCCCTAAAAGATCGGGCCGCTTTAACCAAGTTGAGCCAAGACTCTGCTTCAGCCGCCACACTCTAATCGCTTCATGATCTCCGCTCAATAGAATGCTCGGTACCTTTCTGCCTTCGAATTCCTTTGGTCTAGTATATTCTGGACTGTGCAAGAGACCATTCGCAAAACTGTCTTCCACGGCTGAACCTTCATCACCAAGCGCTCCGGGTTGTAGCCGTATCATCGCATCAATCAACGTCATAGCAGCCAGCTCGCCGCCGCTGACAACGAAATCTCCTAGTGACCATTCCTCATCTACCTCAGAGTCAATTACCCGAGTATCTATACCCTGGTAGCGGCCACATACCAGCACCATGTTTGGTCGCTTTGCCAATTCCGCAATATGAGCTTGCTTCAAGGGCTTACCTTGTGGCGAAAGGTATACTACCTTCGCCTGCTGTATTGCCTGCGCCAGAGGGCCCTGCCTTACACCTTCCTTGGCTGCTTGAATCGAGGCTACCAGTGGCTCCGTCTTCATTAGCATCCCGGGTCCTCCACCGAATGGCTTGTCATCAACCATGCGGTGCTTGTCTGTTGCATAATTCCTGGGGTTCCAAAATTCCAAACTTACCAGCTCGTTCTGGATAGCTCGACTGCTGATGCCATAGTCAGTTAGTGCAGCAAACATTTCCGGAAACAGGGTGACTACGCCAATCTGCATCGTTTACACCTTCCCCAGGAACAAGCTGGCACCTCTGTGCCGGATTATTCCAGGTAATCTGCTTCCCAGTTAACCTTTATAAATCGCTCCTCAGAATCAATATGATCTATTACAGAGTCGGCGATATAAGGTATTAAGCGTTCCCTTGCGTCGATGCTATCGGCAGTTGGTTTGACCACCAACACGTCGTTAGCACCAGTTTCCAGCAGGCTACTCACTTGGCCAAAATTTTCGCCTTGCAGGTTTACAACTTTCATGCCTTCCAGCTCATACCAGTAATAACTGTCTTCGTCCAACTTAGGTAACAATTGACTGTTAATTGCCAGTCGAACACCTGAAAGTTGACGGGCTATTTCAGGTTCATCGTATCCCTTTATATGGACAACGAACCCATTAGACTGTTGTCTGTATTCGTCAATTTCCAGAACTTGCCAGCGATTATCAATTTCAGCTAGTAGTGTTGGGTATTCGAATATATTTTCCGTCGGATTGGTAAAAGAGCTCAGACGGAGCCAGCCCTTTATGCCGTGCAATTTACCTAGTTGACCTAACACCACTTTTTTGTGGTTTAGCGCTTCTGACTCTCTCTCTGAGCTATTTGATATAGCCACTTTTTCAGTAAAGAAATTAAACTTCAGTGGTAGTCGCAGATGCATCCTTGGCCAAACTAGAAACACGGGGGCTCACCTGTGCACCCTGGGACTGCCAAAACGCCATACGCTCCAGATCAAGACGCAGACGTTCCTCCTGCCCCTTAGCTAACGGGTTGAAGAATCCAATGCGCTCGATGAAACGACCATCGCGTGCACGCCGACTGTCAGCCACAGTGATATGGTAAAAAGGCCTCTTTTTAGCGCCACCACGAGACAATCGTATCGTTACCATACTTAGTTCCTATTTTCTAATATTCTGATAGTTTTAAAAGGCCTTGCGGACGGCGTAGCCATATCGCATAGAGCCCAGATAAAAAGGCCGGTATTCTAAGTCAATTAAAGGCTATATGGAAGCTCTGGGAGNTCTATTNTAGCGGCTCTTGAATTCTTTGAAAGTCCAGGAATTCTATATGTTGAGCATTAAACACGGTACTTGACCCGTTTGCTCATAACCGCGGAAATTTGCCACCAGGCGCTGTTGGAAAACCAGAGCCTCCAGCTGGGCCCTGCATGCCGCCGAGACCTCGCATCATGTTAGCCATATTACCGCCTCTCATTTTCTTCATAACTTTTTGCATCTGCTTGTGTTGCTTTAGTAACCTATTTAGATCTTGGATCTGGGTTCCGGATCCTTGGATAATGCGGCGTTTACGTGAACCATTAAGTATTTCAGGGTTAACACGCTCACGCATGGTCATGGAATTTATAATTACTTCCATTCGCCTAAATTGAGAATCGTCCACCATGCCCGAGCCACTAGGGGGCAACGCACCCATCCCAGGTATCTTATCCATGATACTGGTAACCCCGCCCATGTTCTGCATTTGCTTTAACTGCTCCTTAAAATCTTCAAGATCAAACCCTTTACCCTTCTTGATCTTTCGTGCCAATTTTTGCGCCTTCTGCTTATCAACTTTCTTCTCAGCTTCCTCAATAAGCGAAAGAACATCTCCCATCCCCAGTATACGAGACGCAATACGATCTGGATAAAACGGCTCCAGAGCATCGGGTTTCTCACCCATGCCAATAAACTTGATAGGCTTACCAGTTATGTGCCGCACGGACAGAGCAGCACCACCGCGGGCATCTCCATCTGCCTTCGTGAGAATGACTCCAGTTAAAGGTAATGCCTCGTTAAACGCCTTTGCGGTACTTGCAGCATCTTGGCCGGTCATGGCGTCCACCACGAACATCGTTTCGACTGGATTTAATGTCTGATGGAGCTGGCTGATCTCACCCATCATTTCCTGATCAATTGCGAGGCGACCGGCAGTGTCTACGATCAGTACATCAATGAATTTCTTCTTGGCTTCAGCGACTGCAGCTATAGCGATATCAACAGGTGACTGACTAGTATTACTGGCAAAAAACTCAACACCTACTTCATCAGCCAGTGTTTGCAGTTGCTCAATAGCCGCTGGCCGATACACATCGGCGCTGACTACCATGACTTTTTTTTGTTTGTCCTTCTTTAGCCAGTTGGACAGCTTAGCAACCGTTGTAGTCTTGCCGGAACCCTGCAGACCTGCCATAAGAATTATTGCAGGAGGAGTTACTTTCAGGTCGAGCTCGGCATTGGCCGACCCCAAAAGGATTTCCAGTTCCGTCTGAACAATCTTAATGATTGCCTGTCCGGGTGTAAGGCTCTTTGCGACTTCCTGGCCAGCAGCACGCAAACTCACTCGGTCAATGAAATCCTTAACCACCGGCAGAGCGACATCACCTTCAAGTAATGCCCTGCGAACTTCGCGTAAAGCTTCCTGGATATTGCTATCGGTAAGGGTTGCCTTGCCCGAAAGTCTCCGAAGAGTGCTGGACAATCGTTCTGTTAGGTTATCGAACACATTGGTTTGCCTGCTGTTGAAAGTGAGCGGCGAATTATAGCTAAAACCTGCTATTCAAACCATTTCAGCTCAGCTCGCCCGTAATTCCCGGTATGGAACATATCTTGATCACCACAAGAAATGACTTCAATCGGTTCTATCTATATGCGAAACTTCCTGAAGTAATAGCAGACCGAGTTCGCCCAACACAAATGACCACTTTGCCAACTTTTCCAGTGCAAGTTACACTAATTTTTGGCCTATTCGCTGTTCTATTGTATTTAATTGGTTTCATCTTCCAGGGTATTAGTTTTATAAAAGATAAGAATACGCGTCCTGTGGTTTTCGCATTTGGTAGTATGGCTGTTGTTGCACACGCCTTCAGTGCTGATGGTGTCATTCGCACCTCAACGGGTTTCCATTTTGGAATCTCGGAAATTAGTACGTTGATTGCCGTTTGTATTTCCTTACTCGTATTAGTCAGTTCGGTCCGTAAACCTCTGGATAATTTATTGTTGGGACTATTTCCTCTATCTATTCTAACTATCATCGCTTCGCTAACAATAGCGAGTGATTATCCGCCTACTGACTTAAATCCTGGTTCCGCCAGCCATGTGTTGCTTTCGATAATGGCATACAGCTTCATTACCATCGCAGCGCTACAGGCTGGATTTCTGGCTTATCAGAATCATCAGCTGAAACATGGCCACGCCGGTGGATTCATCAGCAAATTCCCCCCGCTGCAGGACATGGAAGTGTTGCTATTTGAACTGCTTTGGGTTGGTCAGATTCTACTGAGCCTTGGCATAATCACCGGCTTGTTTTTTATTGATAACATTTGGGGCATAGATGGCATGATTCACAAGACTTTTTTCTCGGTCCTCTCCTGGATAGCATTTGCCATACTGCTTTGGGGTCGCTACAAACTGGGTTGGCGAGGAGTAACAGCGATACGTGGTACTTTGACGGGTTTCACACTACTTATAGTGGGCTTTTATGGATCCAAACTGGCTCTGGAATATATCATCTCTTAACCGACACTACGTTGTTAAAATTACGATCTAAAACCTCTCTGGTAGGACCTCATTAGCACAATGGNAAGTGACGNCTTGTCCTTGATATTGCTCTCGCTATTCTTGTGGTGCCAAGACGCTTAATGGACTCCTAACAGAAATTCTTCAATCCATTCCAGATTGTCCGGTGGGAGTGGAATTGGACGGCTGTTATGCAGAAACCGTGCAAGTCAAAGATAATATGATCCGCACTGTCAAAATGCGCCAACGAGCCACGTTACCAGTTCCAGAGACAAGCTAAGAAGAACAAGATCAATAGCGCAAGACGGATACATCGACAGACTCCCACTTTTCAGATTCGTATAGCCGATAGGCTCGGAGTTTGGTTATCTTTTGTTTTTCAAACTTGCTCGCCAACGATAGGGTAAATGATCCCTTCGTATCTATTTGCCAGAATTGCCAACNGGCCGGATCGTCAGCCAATTCAGAATCAAAACCAACGGACAATCGCTGNTNAGCCAGAAAATCGAAGGANCAGNNTCGCAAAGGGATACTTAACCCTAGGCCCCGNGCCTTAATATAAGCTTCCTTTAGTGTCCAGAGGTCATAAAAGCGCGTCAATTGTTGTGTTGCTGGCAATACTTGTAGNGCTTCCAATTCATCCTTTGAAAAGTACCGGTTGGCGATTTGTAATATCCGNCGCGATTTATCATTGCATTCAATATCAACACCAANGAATTCATGCCTGCCAGTCGCTAACACTATTCGATCACNCGAATGGGAAATATTAAAATACAACGGATAATTCTGTTGAGCAGGATCGATCGTGGGTTTACCGTGAGGATTTTCATGAAACCGCCAAGAGGTGGGNGCCACATCACTATAGCGAGATAAAACGCTTCGAATCAGCATGCGGGTCAACAACAGCCGANCGCGGTGACGATCGAAATAGTAGCGTTGATAACGATCATATTCGCCACTATCAAGCCAGTGCAGAAATAAAGACTCTAACTCTTTACCATTGAACTCGGATTGATCGGCGTACCACAAATGTATTTCTGACTTATCTAGTGTCAACATGGTNGCAGATTAATCATTTTTAAGAATGATTGCACTTCAAGAAGATAAGCCATTATTGTTAGCTCTGACCACATCCGCTAGTATCGTTTTTCTCANCAACTGTTATTAAACACATCAAACATGAAAAGGTGAGCGAGGACGGTATCATGACCAATAAATCATACGCTATTCGGCTACTCAGCCTGATTACAATAATATGTTTTCCCTTCCTTGCCGTGGCGGACCACCATGAGGGGGCGAGCAACCTAAGTTCCATCAAACCCATCCATTCGACCAATTTCGGCATTGATCAGTCTGAAATTGAACAAATCAAGGCTGCAATGCAGGCGGCAGTNGAAGGCAATCATGTTCCCGGTGCTTTGCTGCTGGTTGGGAATAGCAAAGGTGTTGGAATATTGGAGACGGTGGGCATGCAAGGCCCCGAAAGCTCTACCCCTGTTAACAAGGACACTATCTTCCGGATCTACTCCATGACTAAGCCGATTATTAGCGTGGCTATCATGACCCTTGTCGAAGATGGCATGATAAACCTTGATGACCCCGTTGAAAGATTCATTCCTGAATTTGCCAACCTCAAAATTATCGACGCTGAAACTGNTGAAATAAGAGATGCTCAAAATNCCNTCACCATAGAGAACCTGCTCACCCACCAATCCGGTTTGATTCAGGAGATCTTTTCGCCGGGTAGCGCTCTCGGCAAGATCTATGGCGAANAGTTGCGTGGCGACTTCACGGCACAANANTTCGCCGCGAAAATCGGTCAACTTCCAGTTTANTTCGATCCGGGTACTGCGTGGCATTACGGCCATTCCACTGATGTCTTGGGTGCTGTCCTAGAAGTAGTATCTGGCACNACCTTAGANGTCGTTCTCCAAGAACGTATCTTNCGGCCATTGGGCATGGATGAAACTACCTTTTGGGTGCCTAAAACCAAAAAATTCAGAATTGCAGAACCCATACATGGTGCAATGGGTGACAACACCGTGCCTCGCANGATGCTATCAGGCGGAGGCGGCCTCAATTCAACNACTGAGGACTATGTTCGCTTCGCCGAAATGCTACTNNACGGTGGTGAATANCGTGGCCANCGTATCATTGAAGAGTCGACCCTGAGCCAGATGCGTGAAAAAAAGATTNGTAACGATGTGTCGCGTGAATTCTTTTTNTACGGCAATCTTGGTAACTGGGGTCTGGGTTTCCATCTACAGCCCACTACCAATGATCCAAATGGACCTCACAATTTTGGCTGGCGTGGCATCGGCGGCACCATTGTAGTGATCGACGAAGAGAACGATTTCTACATGATCTATATGGAACANAAGCGCGGNGGCCCCAGGGATGCTCCTTTCAACAATAACATTGCAACCCGTATGGTTTACGAAGCGATGCGTAACTAATCTGTGTAGCGTTGATNATGAAGNACTGCCACCACTGCGCTGCACAATTGGTTTTTCGTATTCCAGAAGGTGATGATAGAAAGCGATACTGCTGTGATGGATGCGGCGCAATTTTCTACGCAAATCCAAAGAATATCGTTGGAACCGTACCAACCTATGAGAACAAGGTGCTCCTCTGCAAAAGGGCTATACAGCCTCGTCTCGGCAAATGGACCTTGCCTGCTGGCTTCATGGAGAACGGGGAGTCAAGTTTAACGGGCGCCATTCGGGAAACGAAGGAAGAAGCTGGTGCGGTAGTCAATGTGAAGGATGANAGCCTGTACACCTTGTTTAACCTGCCATCGATTAATCAGGTGTATATGTTTTTTCGAGCCGANCTCGCAAANCTAGATTTCGCACCCGGCTATGAATCGGAAGAAGTAGCTCTGTTTACTGAAAAACAAATACCCTGGGACGAAATCGCCTTTCCGGTCGTAAAGAGTACTCTCGAGTATTATTTTAAAGACCTCTCTATCCAACGTTTTCCTGTTCGNATGTTCGATGTGCATCATGGCGAGGACCGNAGNATAACCACCCAACTAATCAGTCAAGTAAAACTCTTGGCTTAGGTTACAGGTTNACATCTNCGCAAATTAAGCTCGACNTGAGACCCAGCTAACAGCAGAATTACTCAGCCTACTCTGTACGGATCACGCAGTAAGCTATCTCTTCGTAGGGATGTGTGGCCTTCATCGCACCTATCACCACTTTTACGAACTCACCATTGCAGACCATTTCTACTTTATACTCAGCAACACATTCAACTCTATCCTGTTCTCCAAAAAATGGCTGGCTGCCCTCCAGCGGCCGATATTGACCTTCACCGGAAGTTTGCCAAGAACAGCAATCGTAGTTTCCTACTCGTCCTGCGCCTGCATCGAACATAGCTGACTTGACTGNTTCCAGGTGCGAGGAAGGAACGTAGAACTCTATCTTGTACAGGTCACTATTGTGCATTGTCTAACCTAACCAATTTCTGGCNTTTCTGAACATTCGCATGCTCGGTGCGTCTTTCTCCCATTCACNGGGATGCCAAGAATTTTGACANACTCTGAACACACGTTCCGGATGAGGCATCATGATCGTGACTCTACCATCGGAATTAGCAATACCAGCAATACCTCCTGGCGANCCGTTTGGATTGGCAGGATAGAGTTCNGTGGACTCTCCATAGTTGTCAACAAATTTAAGAGCTACCCGATTAGAGCGTTCAATNACCTGGCTATCGGTAATGCTAGCAAACTCNGTTCGTCCTTCGCCATGGGCCACTGCTAAGGGGAACCTCGAGCCTGCCATTCCAGAGAGAAACATTGAATTNGATNCTTCCACCCTCACCAAGCTGAACCTTCCCTCGAATTGTTCTGATCGATTACGCACAAAACGCGGCCATTGCTCAGCGCCAGGAATTAATTCCTGCAATAAAGACACCATTTGGCAGCCGTTACAAACTCCTAGTGTTAAAGTGTCAGCTCGTTCGAAAAAGTCAGCAAACTGACGACGTAAGCTTTCATTGAACAAAATAGATTTTGCCCAACCACCACCAGCACCAAGTACATCTCCATAGGAAAACCCACCGCAGGCAACCAACACCTTGAATTGATTGAGCGTTACTCTGTCTTCAATTAAGTCAGTCATATGTACATCGATGGCTGCAAACCCTGCCCGATCAAAGGCGGCCGCCATTTCAGTCTGACCATTAACTCCCTGCTCCCGCACTACAGCTACTTGTGGTCTCGAAGCCACATTAACGTACGGTGCGGAAATATCCTCATTAACATCGAAACTAAGTACCACATTCATTCCTGGGTCATCGCTCTGTAGTATCTGGTCGTACTCTTCTTGAGCACAGTCTGAATTGTCCCGAATACTTTGCAGATGGTAACTGGTGGCGGACCAGATGCGCTGCAGATCAACTCGAGTATTTGAGTACACCTGCTCGGTTCCATCACTGACAGTAACAACACCGCTATTATTAGGGGTGCCAATAACTTGTAGNCAGTCATCCAGTTTGTGCGAAACTGCAAGCTCTTGAATGCTGTTGTACTGACTGTCGCACACCTGNATGACNGCACCCGGTTCCTCTGCGAACAGGACAGGAATTAATTCTTCCGTTTGTATTGCTATATCCACCCCACAGTGNGCAGCAAAGGCCATTTCCATCACCGNCGCAAACAGTCCACCGTCAGAGCGATCGTGATAGGCCAGTAANAAGTCTCGCTCCCGACATTCACGCACAAATTCAAAAAATCTAATTAAGTCAGTAGGCTCGTCAAGGTCGGGAACAACACCCTGCATTTGCCTAAAAACCTGCGCAAGCGCCGAGCAGGCCAATCGATTTTTGCCACGTGCCAGATCGATCAGTAACAGGGAGGACGGCCCTTTATCCAAGCGTAGCTGTGGAGTGATTGTTCTGCGGATGTCTCCTACAGGAGCGAAAGCGGAGATTATTAGAGAAAGNGGAGCGGTGTTACTTTGCTGTTTGCCGTCATCCTCCCAAACCGTGCGCATAGACATAGAATCCTTNCCAACCGGTATACAAATACCAAGTTGNGGACACAACTCCGTGGCCACCGCCTTTACCGTTTCATAGAGCTTCGCATCTTCAGAACCATGTCCGGCTGCCACCATCCAATTAGCTGACAGTTTGATGTCTCCCAGATTGCGGACATCNGTACTGATGATGTTGGTGACAGCTTCAGCAATCGCCATNCGCCCTGACGCCGCTGCATTAAACAGCGAGAGCGGAGTTCGTTCTCCCATAGCCATAGCCTCTCCGCTATAAGCTTTATANGAGCTCGCTGTTACGGCCGCGTCTGCCACAGGTACCTGCCAGGGGCCAACCATCTGGTCTCGGTGTACCAGTCCGGAAATAGTCCGATCACCAATAGTTATTAGAAAATTCTTGCTAGCCACGGTCGGCAGCGACAGCACCCTTTTCACCGCTTCTTCGAAGTTAATCCTGGTGGCTTCAAACTCACCTGCAAACACCTGTCCGGACTTAACCTTCCGATGCATTTTTGGAGTTTTACCGAACAACAAGTCCATAGGAAGGTCGATAGGATTATTNTTGAAGTGACGATCGTGTAACCGAATACATTTCTCTTCNGTTGTCTGTCCAACCAACGCGTATGGGCACCGCTCACGGCGGCATATTGCGTCAAANCCCTCGATGTTCGCCGAATTGATCGCTAATACATAGCGCTCCTGGGCTTCATTACACCAAATTTCCAAAGGTGACAATTGAGATTCAGCAATGGGAATATCGCGTAATTCAAATACGCCACCGCGACCGCCATCCTTAACTAATTCCGGCAAAGCATTTGACAATCCCCCTGCGCCGACGTCATGTATGAAGGTAATCGGGTTGGCAACACCCAACTGCCAACATTGGTCGATGACTTCCTGGCAACGCCTTTCCATTTCGGCGTTGTCTCGCTGCACAGAAGCAAAATCCAAGTCTTCGTTTCCAGCGCCTGAGGTAATGGAGGATGCTGCGCCACCCCCCAGTCCGATCAGCATTGCTGGTCCGCCAAGCACAACTAACTGTGCTCCAACTTCGATCTCCCCCTTCTCAACGTGAGGTTCACGAATATTACCGATACCCCCTGCAATCATGATGGGTTTATGATAGCCACGTACCTCTGGATCNCCGGCTTCATTAATGACANTCTCTTCAAATGTGCGGAAGTAACCACACAGATTAGGNCTTCCATACTCGTTATTAAACGCNGCTCCGCCAATCGGNCCTTCNAGCATGATGTCTAACGCCGAGGCGATATGGCCTGGTTTCCCGTGGTATTCTTCCCAGGGCTGNGGNAAGTCCGGTAAGTAAAGATTTGACACACTAAAACCGGTCAAACCCGCCTTCGGTTTAGCCCCGAGCCCTGTCGCCCCCTCATCGCGAATTTCTCCTCCTGACCCTGTTGATGCACCTGGAAATGGGGCAATTGCGGTTGGATGGTTATGAGTTTCTACCTTCATCAGAATGTGAATCGCTTCAGGGGTAAAGGTGTACTGCTTAGACTCGGGAGCCGGGAAAAACCGTTCGCCATAATGCCCATTAATGACCGCCGCGTTGTCAGTATAAGCGGACAACACACCGCTGGGGGATTGTCGATGGGTGTTGCGAATCATAGTGAACAGGGATTTATCCTGCTGCTTCCCATCAATATTCCAACTCGCATTGAATATCTTATGGCGGCAGTGTTCCGAGTTAGCCTGTGCAAACATCATCAATTCAATATCAGTCGGGTTTCTTTCCAGTTCGCCAAACCTGTCAAATAGGTAATCGATTTCTTCATCAGCTAGAGCAAGGCCCATGGCGACATTAGCTTTACGCAAAGCCGATTTACCCTGGGCCAAGATATCTACCGATTGCATCGGCGTCGGATCGGCGGAATCGAACAATATAGCCGCGCTCTCAATGTCATTGAGAACAATTTGAGTCATGCGATCATGAAGAAATGAATCAAGCAGATGCATGTCACACTCATCTAGTAGATTTTTAGTATTTATACGAAAAAGAGTCCCCCGCTCAATACGGCAAACCTGTGTTAACCCACAATTATGGAGAATGTCCGTCGCTTTGCTTGACCATGGCGAGATAGTGCCGGGACGGGGTATCACCAACCGAATTGAACTACCTAATGACTTTTCTTTTGAGACGCCGCTCGGTTTGGGGCCGTATTCAAGAAGCGAAATCATTTCCGACGATTCGGCGGCCACAAAATCTGCTTCACAGTCAACAAAGTGAACAAACTGGGCGGAAAGAGATTCTACTGAGGGAAGGGAGGTTCGGAGCGAGCGGAGTAAGTTTGTGGACTTGAATGCAGAAAGAGCTGTCGCTCCAAACATCGCTTGCATTGAGACTGGTTCCCGGCCGCCAGATCGTGAAGACTTACTAAGCGTATTGCACTAACAAGGTGCCATAATAATCGATTTGAATCAGGAATTCAGGAAAAACTGCTAAGCGACCATCTTAACGAATGGAGATTTCACCGATCCCCTTCTCAAACCCTTAAACGCAGTTAATTTAGGTTCCGCTTTCTTTCGAAAAAGTCAGTCAAAACAGCCCCGCACTCCTCTGCCATTATACCCTCTAGATAGCTCAACCTATGATTGTAAAAAGATTCCTCTGACAACTGTCTACTGCTAACTACAGCCCCAGCCCTGGGCTCCCGTGCTCCGAATACAACCAAGTCTACGCGGGCATGTACCAATGCCCCAACGCACATAGTACAAGGTTCGATCGTAACATATAGAGCAGTACCCGGTAGCCGATAGTTCTTCCGCAGCTTTGCCGCTTGGCGGAGGGCCACGATTTCCGCATGAGCCGTTGGATCGTTACCGCCAATAGGCCGGTTGAATCCTGAGCTGAGAGACTCCCCGCTCTCAAGATCCACCAACACTGCACCTATGGGTACTTCTCTATATGTTA
>NZNL01000049.1 GCA_002694855.1 Gammaproteobacteria bacterium | reverse complement strand
GAACGGAAAATGTGATTCTAGTTGATCGATTACCGCACCGGCGACACCATTGCCTGCATTACAAACAATTTTCAAAGGTTTTAAAGATTCCATATCTATATAGCGCAATAAGTGCTCTATGTATGCATCCCTCGTGCTCTGCTCTGTAATAGACCCTTTTTCGTCTCCGTTAAAAAATTCACTTTTCTCTGCCAACAGTTTGATGTCATTGAGTCCCGTATCGCTGCTAATTGGCTTGGAGTTCTCACGAACCAACTTCATTCCGTTGTAATCCTTTGGATTGTGGCTGGCAGTAATCATTATCCCTCCATCGGCACCAAGGTGAGAGGTAGCGAAATATACTTCTTCCGTACCACATTGACCGATGTTGATGACATTGACACCACCATCAATCAACCCTGACATCAATGAATCGCATAGTTGCCTGCTGGTCAGACGAATGTCGTAGCCCACCACGACCTCGGATGGCGTTAGGTAGTTAACATACGCTCGCCCTATTTGATAGGCGATTTCCTCGTTGAACTGGTCAGGAATATGGCCGCGAATATCGTAAGCCTTGAAGCAGCTGGTCAAATCGCTCGTCACTTGGGACTACCTAGAAAAAGAGCCTACCAATACCCAGCTTCCCTTTAATTGGCAAGATCTGCGTTGGCGTGGCTTTGGTTGACGCCGAGAACNTAATAATATGGTGTGCGGCTGGAAATAAACACTTCTTTATAACAGGCATGGTTGAATGATCCNGATTTAACCTTCTTACTGCCTTATGTTTTGGCTTTGGTTTTATCTTCACGCCCATAAATGTCCTCAAAGCGCACGATATCATCCTCTCCTAGGTAATCCCCTAGCTGGACCTCGACAATCTCCAAAGGCTCCTTACCCAAGTTCNCCGCGCGNTGTTTACTGCCAAGTGGAATAAATATTGATTCGTTTTTTCGCAACTCAAACTCCTTGTTATCAAGAGTTATTGACCCTGCCCCCTTAATAATTGTCCAGTGCTCTGCCCTGTGCTTGTGCAATTGCAATGANATTGCTTCGCCGGGGCTCACCATAAGNCGCTTCACCTGATAACTATCACCGATTGCCAGTGATTCATAATATCCCCAAGGCCGTAATACTTTTGTGTGGCTGCTGATTTCTTCACGACCGGCGCGTTCCAATTGCTCCACAATCTGCTTAACCGACTGCGCATTGCCTTTNCGGGCTACCAGTAAAGCGTCTGGAGTTTCAACGATTACAACNTCTTCTACGCCAACTGCCGCTACCAGTCGAGAATTCGATTGAATATAGCTATTNCTTACAGCCTCGATCAGTACATCACCGCTAACAACATTGCCATTNTCATCTTTACTATCTATATCCCAGAGCGCATCCCACGCTCCCAAGTCATTCCAGTGGGCATCCAGAGGAATCACAACGGCGCTTTCAGTATGTTCCATCACTGCATAATCTATTGAGTCACTGCGGCANTGAGCGAATGTCTCTTCGGGAAGCTCGTCAAAGTCAGCACCTCTTTTGATTCCTCCAAAAACTTCCCTACATGAGGAATATATGTCTGGGGCATGTTTCTTCAGTTCTTGCAGATAATCGGCTGCCCTAAAGAGAAATATGCCACTGTTCCATAAGTAGTTCCCTGAGGCTAGGCATGATTCTGCGGTCGCAATGTCCGGCTTCTCCACGAAGCGAGAAACGTGGTAGGCATCCGTACCTTCTATCATGGGCCCCATTTTTATATACCCATACTCCGTTTCTGGTGTACCTGGCACTATACCAAATATTGCCAGTTTATTTTGCCGAACCAAAGCTGTGCCTTGTTTTACAGCTTGGTGAAACGCACCCGTGTCTTTTATGAGATGATCCGCAGGCAACACCAATAGGGCGGCATCAGGATCATCTTCCAATGCTTCCAGTGCCGCCATTGCCACTGCAGGAGCGGTATTTCTTCCAACCGGTTCCAATAAAATGCGATTGTGGCCCCTATTAAGCTGCCTAACTTGCTCCGCGACCAAGAACCGATGTTCCCTGTTACAAATTATCAAGGGTTCCGAAATCTCAGCTAATCCATCTAGCCGAGTAATTGTATTTTGAAACAATGAGCCCAGATGTTGCGGAAAGTGAATGAATTGTTTGGGTAGAGAGGCCCTTGAAACCGGCCACAGACGGGAGCCAATACCACCAGCAAGGACGACAGGAAGCAGCATAAATTTCACCAAGGGAACCAGTCAGCAATGGTAGCAAATTATTGTTGCAATTAATAAAACCATAGCGTTTTCGATATTCATCAACTATGTTTATAGGGAATTTGTTATCGATTATTTGGTCTTGGCGCGCTAATATCGCATGCCTTGAAAGACTGGCCTTACTGGGCTAAAAGAATTCTATGAAACCAAGGAATGATAGCTTCGTTCCCAAGAGTTCCTACGAACTTTCCGAGTTAGTGGAATGTGGCTACGGAAGGCTGTTTGGGCCGAGCAATGCCACCCTGCCGGTCGACAACATGCTCATGCTGGACCGAATCACAGAAATCAATTCTCACGGCGGAGAGTATGGGCGTGGCCAGATAATTGCAGAATTAGATATTAAGCCGGACCTCTGGTTTTTTGCCTGCCATTTCCCCGGCGATCCTGTCATGCCTGGNTGTCTNGGNCTTGATGCCTTNTGGCAGCTCGTTGGATTCTTTCTCCCTTGGAGCGGTTATCCAGGTAAGGGTCGCGCATTGGGAGCCGGTGAGGTTAAATTCACCGGTGAAATACTGCCGCAAGCGAAAAAAGTAGTTTATGAACTTTCAATGANACGGATTATTGACCGCAGCCTTGTGGTTGGCATAGCCGATGGAACTGTGGCGGTGGATGACAAGGTTATCTACACTACTAAAGCGTTAAAGGTAGGCCTGTTTACTCCTGAACAATCGTTTTAGATTCAGATCCTCTGAGGTGTTTATGCGACGTGTTGTGGTTACCGGTATTGGGATAGTTTCCTGCTTGGGTAACGGAAAAACAGCCGTGCTTGACTCACTCAAAGCCGGCCGTAGCGGTATCCGTCATAATCAAACTTATGCAGATATCGGCATGCGTAGTCACGTCAGTGGCAGTATAGATATCAATGTTTCTGAACTAATAGATCGGAAGTTGTTGCGCTTCATGGGCGATGCATCGGCGTACAGCTATCTGTCAATGCAAGAAGCCATTAAGGATGCTGGACTGGAAGAAGAACAAGTCTCGAATTTTCGCAGCGGTATTGTTGCAGGCTCTGGTGGCGGCTCGCCGAAAGATCAGCTCGAATCTACTGACATCGCGATAGAGAGAGGCATTAAGCGCGTAGGCCCCTACCGTGTGCCGCGCACGATGAGCAGTTCGGTTTCAGCCTGCTTGGCAACATCATTCAAGATTAAAGGCATTAACTATTCGATTTCTTCAGCCTGTGCTACCAGTGCCCACTGCATAGGCAATGCCATGGAACTGATACAAATGGATAAACAGGATTTAGTGTTCGCTGGAGGGGGAGAATCCGAACACTGGTCCTTGTCTCACATGTTCGATGCCATGGGCGCGTTATCAACGAAATATAACGACTCTCCTGAAAAAGCGTCTAGGGCATTTGACGCCGATCGTGACGGATTTGTGATTGCCGGGGGAGGTGGCATGGTATTAGTCGAAGCGCTAGACCATGCACTATCGAGGAAAGCAAAGATTTATGCAGAAATCACCGGCTATGGGGCTACTTCTGATGGCTACGACATGGTAGCACCATCTGGAGAAGGCGGCGCTAGAGCGATGCTTATGGCCAAGCAGAACCTGAAAGGCCCGGTAGATTATATTAATACCCATGGCACGAGCACGCCAGCGGGTGACATCTCGGAACTCAGAGCGATACGTAATGTTTTTGAGAATAGCATTCCTATAATCAATTCCACAAAATCTCTCAGTGGGCACTCTCTNGGCGCTGCTGGCGTCCAGGAATCTATCTACAGCCTTCTGATGATGGAAAATAATTTCATCGCGGCATCCGCCAATATCGAAAAGCTGGATGAAGAGGCAATTGGCATGCCAATTGTGNTGGAGCGCAAGGACGACGTAGAGCTAAAGCGTATTATGTCTAACAGCTTCGGTTTTGGTGGCACTAATGCAAGCCTTGTGTTTGATCGATACTCTGATTAAAACTGTATAAAGTTGAACCCAAACAAACAATAGTGGCTTGAAACTATGTTATTAAGTGACTGGTTAACCCGGAATGTGCACTAAAAAGCTTACTTATTTGATTCTAGTTGTCAGCCTTGCTGCCGTTTCGGCATATGGACAAACTGCTCCACCGCCATTTCGTGGGATTACCACTCTAGAGCAANTCCAACCCTCTCCCCTACCGCTCGAACAGGCGTTTCCTTTCTACGTCAGTGAAGTCNGCCCCGGTAAGATGCGCGTAACTTGGAACTTGGCCGATGGCCACTATCTCTATCGGCATGCGTTCAATTTCACAATGAAGCAAAATGAGGGCAGTGAAGTCTTAGATGTGAATGCTCTGATTCCTAGTGGCCTCAAGAAAACGGATCAGTTCTTCGGCCAGATCGAAGCTTACTACGAAAGGGTAAGTGTGGATCTCAACCTAACTACTGTACCCAGTCCTGAGGCGTTTCTAATCATCGAATACCAGGGATGCGCAGATTGGGGCTTCTGCTATCCACCACAGAAAACACTTTTTAAGNTCACGCCTTGACTGTCGNAATTCAGACACAAAATGAGTGAAATAGTAGCTATATTCTGAGAAATGCTGCTAAAATCGGCAATTGGCTGNAACCAGCTAACTGCAAAGCCGAATTTTACCCTTGGGAAATNNAAAATGGCAAAAATTCTCGCCCTGCACGGGCCCAATCTGAACCTATTGGGTCATCGTGAACCAAATATCTATGGCGGCGACACCCTTAATGACATAAATGCCCGCTGCGAANCCATTTGCGCTGAAACCGGTCACGAATTTTCCAACCTGCAAAGCAANACNGAGGCAGAGCTGATCAACAGATTACACGAAGCCAGGGTTGACGGCACCGCTTTTATGCTAGTGAATTTTGGTGGCTTTACTCATACCAGCATCGCGATCCGAGATGCAATTCTAGCTGTTGAAATTCCTTTTATCGAAGTTCACCTTTCCAACATTTACGCTAGGGAAGAATATCGACATCACTCCTATTTCGCCGATATTGCGCTCGGCTGTATTGTCGGGCTAGGTGCACAAGGCTACGAGCTGGCATTACATGCAGCCTTCAAGAAACTAGAGAACTAAATAAATTTTGTCGGGCACTGATTATGGATATTAGAAAAGTCAAAAAACTTATTGAATTGCTGGAAGCCTCGGATGTCGCGGAAATTGAAATCAAGGAGGGCGAGGAAGCGGTGCGTATCAGCCGTGCTCCCTCTGCTTCATCTGGACCAGTGACCTATCAGGCAGCTCCAGCTCTAAGTCCCACACCCCCGACACCAAAAGAAGCAGAAACACCCGCCGCTGGATCCGCTATAAAAGGCGATGTTGTCCAATCACCAATGGTAGGCACATTTTACCGGTCGCCTTCTCCTTCTTCGCCACCTTTTGTTGAAGTGGGAACACATGTGAAGGTTGGAGATGTGGTTTGCATTGTAGAAGCTATGAAAATGATGAACCAGATCGAATCAGACTATGCTGGCTTAGTGGAAGCCATACTAGTTGAAGACGGCGAACCTGTAGAGTTCGATCAGGCGCTGATCACAATCGCTTGATTGTTAATGCACCCTGCAACAGGATCACAATACATGCTTGATAAAGTTCTTATAGCCAACCGCGGAGAGATCGCGTTGCGAGTTCTGCGTGCGTGTAAAGAACTGGGCATCAAAACAGTGGCTGCTCACTCAGTAGCAGATAAAGAACTTATGCACGTTCGGTTGTCCGATGAATCTGTATGCATCGGACCCTCCAACCCCACAGATAGCTATCTAAACATTCCCGCGATTATAAGTGCAATGGAGGTTACTGATGCCGAAGCAGTGCATCCAGGCTACGGGTTTCTATCGGAGAATGCAGATTTTGCAGAGCAGGTAGAAAACAGTGGGTTTACATTCATAGGTCCGAAGGCTGAAACTATTCGGAAGATGGGAGATAAGGTTTCCGCCATCGAAGTAATGAGGGAAGCAGGTGTACCCACCGTGCCTGGCTCCAATGGCCCTCTGGACGATAACAAGGACCGGACTTTGAACCTCGCTAGGGGGATCGGTTACCCAGTAATTATCAAAGCCGCAGCCGGGGGAGGCGGCCGTGGAATGCGGGTAGTTCATAATGAAGCGGCTCTGTTAAAAGCAATCTACGTCACCCAAACCGAAGCTAAATCGTTCTTTGGTAATGGCATAGTTTATCTAGAGAAATTTCTAGAGAATCCCCGTCACGTAGAAATTCAAGTGCTCGGCGATGGTCTAGGTGATGCGATTCACCTAGGTGAACGTGATTGCTCATTGCAAAGACGCCACCAAAAGGTATTGGAGGAAGCCCCTGCCCCAGGCATACCAATTCAGGCACGTGAACGAGTCGCTACCACATGTATCCAGGCATGCAAGAACATGCGCTACCGTGGTGCCGGCACGCTCGAATTTTTGTACCAAGATGAAAACTTTTATTTCATCGAGATGAATACCCGCGTGCAAGTAGAACACCCAGTTACAGAAATGGTCACAGGTGTGGATATCGTCAAAGAGCAACTGCGCATCGCCAGCGGAGAACCTCTGCCTATTTCACAGGCAGATGTGTCTATAAATGGTCATGCTTTCGAATGCCGCATCAACGCAGAAGATCCGACTACTTTCCTGCCCTGCCCCGGGAAGGTGGAACTATTTCATGCTCCAGGTGGGCCGGGTGTGCGCGTAGATTCACATCTATACAGCGGTTATAGTGTGCCGCCTTTTTACGACTCTCTGGTCGCAAAGCTTATCAGTTACGGAGAAACTCGGGACCAAGCGCTACTCCGGATGCAGATCGCACTAGATGAGATTCTAATCGAAGGAATCCGCAGCAACATCCCTTTGCTAAGGGAACTAGTAAGAGATACCGAGTTCCAGGAGGGTGGGGTTAATATCCACTATCTGGAACAGAAGTTGAGCTCCTGATACAACCCTTCACAATCTTTAAAAGCTATATGTGGCAGCAACTTAGAATTCACCTTGAGTCTAACGACTGTATGGCCCTGGAGCAGCAATTGCTCGAGGCTGGCGCTATATCTATGACCTACATTGACGCTGCCGATCAGCCAATTTATATCGACCACCCTATTTTCCAAAAGGAACCGAATGACTCTCCTCTATGGAAAGACACCTGCCTTCTTTGCATGTTCGGTAAAGGCAAAAATCTAGAACCTCTAGTAGAAAAATTGAAACACCATCCAGTTGTCAAAAAAACCGAAAATATTTCGATTGAAAAAATTGAGGATCAAGAATGGGAGCGCTGTTGGATGGCGGATTTTCTGCCTTTACAGTTTGGTAAAAAATTGTGGGTCTGTCCAAGTTGGCTGACACCCCCCGATCCAGAAGCAACTAACATTTCACTAGATCCGGGATTGGCTTTTGGCACCGGCACCCACATCAGTACTTCCCTTTGCCTNCGCTGGCTAGAGCAGGCCTCCCTTGAAAACACCGAGCTGATCGACTATGGCTGCGGATCCGGCATATTGGCCATTGCAGCNGCATTGCTTGGCGNCAGCAAAGTGCANGCNGTGGACAATGACAAGCAGGCAATTGTCGCAACCATTGATAACAGCTGCCGGAATAACATCGTCGNGGGAGTAATTAAAGCCTACCTGCCTGAGGCTCTGCCTGAGCTTCAAGCGGATATCCTGGTAGCTAATATTCTTGCAGAGCCGCTGCNTGATCTTTCGTTTAAGTTTTCGGAGCTGGTCAAACCTGGTGGNAAGATCGTATTATCCGGCTTGCTGGAAGACCANGTGGTAGCGTTGATCACCTGCTACCAGAAATGGTTTGATATAGAANAACCCTTGATTGATCATGAGTGGGGTTTACTGNTCGGAACTCGCAGGGCCTGATATCAACCACCAAGGCACCTAGAATTATTCAATATATTCCTTTAACAAGCTATCGCGAATCTTGCATGCATAACTTTTGATCTTACCCAACAATTAGCGTAGTGAATTTAATAGTGGTGAAGCGTATTCAATCAAAGTTTGCAAACTGAAAANACGATTGAAAAACATGGCACCAAAAGGATTTTTTAACAGCATNNGNTTGTTTCAAGCCCCAGCACTGACTGCGGGTCACCGATGCATGGGCGTGGCGGCTCTGTTGGGGGCCTGTTTCGTGGTTACGCACCTAGTAAGTGTGGTGGTCACTTGCGTAGTCTCCGGGTTCAACTGGGGTGCGCCGGCATGGGTTCTGGACATTCTGGGCTTTCTCGCGNGCCTGTNTTTCGCGGTTCAGTGCTGGTTGTCTTCAANCCNAACGAGTGCCGACTTTCGGANCGGAAATGTCTGGATCGGTGTATGGGCATTCGCAACCCTGGGCGCCCGAATCATCGACACACTCATGCTATTCNGTGTGGTGAAATGGAGCGCGGTTTATGTCACNCCCACAGGGGTAGTGTTGTGGTCGAATGTAGTGAGCGANGTCNCCTTTGGAAACGCTTTCACCGTTACAGCTCTCGTGGGCGCACTGATGCTGCTANTCTGCCCTCAGGATGTGGACCCCTCGGAGGGGATGAGAGAGATCGCCTAGCAGGGGCTGAACCATGACGATATGCANACCCCTGATACATAGTATCTTTTAAGAAAGTTGTACAGAAGGACTGTCAATTTTAAAATCGANTTTCAAAATTAGNTCCTTTGTTAACAATAAGAAAGCCCAACTCAGGGAAATCCATATATCAGTAACATCCGACTCCCNGCCGCATCTTCCAAAATCAGATGCTCAAGAAACAATCGTGGAAGAAGAATCCATACAAACTCCCAAGAAGCAAATTTCCTTCCGGGGTATTATGTCACTCCTTAAAAATACTAACCTATTGATGAGATTAAAGTGATCAAAATTGGTCCTTATAATATTCAAAACAATCTATTTCTCGCCCCCTTAGCGGGCATAAGCGATGCCCCGTTTCGGGAAATCTGCAGCGAACTAGGTGCNGGGATCACTATCGGTGAGATGCTCACGTGTAATGCTGATTTATGGACCAATAAAAAAAACCNGTTTAAGCAGATAAAACCCTGTATCAGGGGGCATCAGATTGTACAAATTGTTGGCTCGGATCCAGAAATGATGGCTATTGCCGCCCATCTTAATGTCGCTGCGGGCGCCACAGTCATCGATATCAATATGGGCTGTCCCGCAAAAAAGGTACTGAAAAAAGCCGCCGGATCAGCTCTTTTGAGAAATACAGACTTGGTAGCAAAAATCCTGCGGGCAGTTGTNCTACAGGTTGATGTCCCGGTAACACTTAAAATTCGTACCGGGTGGTGTCCTGCTAACCGCAACGGTATCGAAATAGCCAGAATTGCGGAAGACTGCGGAATACAGCTACTTAGCGTTCATGGCAGAACGNGGGAATGCCGTTTCAANGGTCAAGCTGAGTACGATACGATTGCGGCGATAAAACAAGCAGTATCGATACCCATAATAGCCAATGGCGATATCGATTCTCCCGACAAGGCAGGTCATGTTCTGCAGTACACAAAGGCCGATGGATTAATGATCGGCCGTGCAGCGCAGGGTCGTCCTTGGATTTTTAAAGAGATTGAGCATTTTCTCGCAACCGGAAAAACTCTTCCGAGCTTGGNGCNTTACCAAAAACTNAAAATCATCGAAACTCACCTAAAAAAATTGCATAGTTTCTATGGCGAAGCAAAGGGTATATGGTACGCTCGCAAACATGTTGCTAGTTATGTAAAAAATCTTCCCGAAAGAAGGATATTTCTGGCAAACTTTAATAAAATCGAGTCAGGGCTAAGCCAGCTCGAGGCTATCAATAATTACTTTGAATATCTGACTGGAGATGAGGGAGCCATCGCTGCATGAACAAACTGGACGAATCCTCAACATTTTCAAGCTTCAGGGTTACTGACCAATTGGAATCATTCTCCCAGCAAGAACATCAAGAGAGCACGCTAAGATCAGAAGTCGAAAAAGCTCTTAGACGATACTTCCAACATGTTGAGGATGAACCAGTGACCGACCTGCATCGAATGGTGATGTCGGAAGTAGAAGCTCCATTACTTGAGGCNGTGATGCGTTACACTAGGAAAAATCAGAGTCGAGCTTCTATAATGCTCGGACTCAACCGTGGTACGCTTCGCACAAAGCTGAAACTCTATGGATTGCTTTAATTAGTCCTTGCAGTCGGCCACTGTTCTTCTTCTAATATAGTACTCGTAAATCAAATTCAATAAATATACGTATTTTACTTATGTCATCAGATAATTCTGGCGCCATTCGTCGGGCACTAATCAGCGTTTCCGACAAAACTGGCATTGTTACCTTCGCTCTAGCTCTTCGCCAACTCAATGTCGAAATACTTTCAACCGGAGGCACTTATAAACTATTGTCTTCGGAAAACATTCCAGCCATCGAAATATCCGACTACACCGGCTTCCCAGAGATGATGGATGGCCGCGTCAAAACCCTACACCCCAAGATACACGGCGGTATTCTAGCCCGTCGCGATTTAGATCAAGCTGTGATGAAAGAACATGACATCCCGCCTATCGACCTAGTCGTAGTCAACCTCTATCCTTTCCANGCTACAGTAGCCGATCCCAACTGTGATCTTTCCACAGCGATCGAGAATATAGATATAGGNGGACCCACAATGTTACGTTCCGCCGCAAAGAACAATCGTTTTGTAGCAGTTGTGGTAAATCCCGCCGATTACGATTCCATCATTGATCTCTTGAAAGTAAACAATGGTTGCCTAGACCAAAAAACTCGTTTCAACCTAGCCGTGAAAACTTTCGAGCACACAGCATATTACGATGGGGTTATCGCCAATTATTTGGGAACGAATCTTGAAGATGAACGCTCAGACTTCCCGCGTACTTTCAACCCACAGTTTGTAAAGCGCCAGGAGATGCGCTATGGAGAAAANCCTCACCAACAGGCAGCATTCTATACTGAAAAAGCCTCTGAAGAAGTCAGTATCAGCACAGCTATTCAACTGCAAGGCAAAGAGCTGTCTTATAACAATATCGCCGACACCGATGCTGCGCTGGAATGCGTGAAGTCATTTNCNGAGCCGGCCTGCGTCATCATTAAGCATGCGAACCCCTGTGGCGTAGCTATAGCCGAAACTCTAGCAAAAGCTTACGAACTGGCCTTTCAGACCGATCCTACTTCAGCCTTCGGTGGAATCATCGCTTTCAATCGAGAACTAGACGCGGAAACAGCACAGCGCATTATCGATCAGCAGTTTACGGAAGTAATTATCGCTCCTTCAGTCTCTGAAAAGGCTCTAGAGATAACNGCCACAAANAAAAACGTCAGAGTGCTAACTAGCGGCCAATGGACGGGCACAAGAGCAACGAGTCTCGATTATAAAAGAGTTAATGGTGGCTTGCTTCTTCAAGATAGAGACATTCATGAAATTAGCGAAGCCGATTTGAAGTTAGTCACCAAACGGCCACCTACCAAAGAAGAAGTGCGCGACTTGCTTTTCGCTTGGCGAGTAGCACTTTACGTGAAATCCAATGCNATCGTGTATTGCAAGAATAATCAGACCATCGGAATCGGTGCCGGTCAGATGAGCCGAGTGTACAGCGCCAAAATTGCGGGGATCAAGGCAGCTGACGAAAATTTGGTGGTGGAAGGATCAGTAATGGCATCCGATGCATTCTTCCCGTTCCGAGATGGAATCGATGCCGCCGCTAAAACTGGTATAACCGCCGTTATTCAACCAGGGGGGTCCATGCGCGATGAGGAAGTTATAGCTGCCGCTGATGAAGCTGATATCGCTATGGTATTCACTAGTGTTCGCCATTTCCGCCATTGATACTATGTCGAAATATCATATCTTCAATTTCATCCTCGNATTCANTCTCATTACACAATTACTGTCTACCAAACCAGGAAAGATTTGTTGGAANTCTTCGTTAAATCCGTGTTCACATTTTTTTTCACTTTAAGATAGAATCCATTTTTTCGAACGAGCTTAACTCGATTTCAAATAAACATTCTGTCCCTTATTATTCAAAGAGATTATTAGATATTCAGAATTAAAANTCTGAAAATTCGGAAACCCATTATGAATGTGTTAGTAATTGGATCAGGTGGTCGAGAGCACGCGCTAGCGTGGAAGTGCGCGCAATCCGCCACCGTAGATAAGGTCTTCGTTGCCCCGGGCAATGCTGGCACAGCTACCGAAGCCAAGGTGGAAAATATTGCTATTGACGTGATGGATTTTTCAGCCNTGGCAAGCTTTGCCCAAAAAGAAAAAATAGCGCTATCTATTGTGGGACCTGAGGCCCCTTTAGTAGAAGGAATAGTAGACTATTTTTNCGAACGTGACCTCCACTGCTTTGGACCCTCGGCAAACGCCGCCCAATTGGAAGGATCGAAAGCCTTCACCAAAGATTTTTTAAGTAGGCATGGCATTCCGACTGCTACCTACCAGACATTTACGGAAGTCGAACCGGCGACCGCCTATGTTCTCGCAAATGGGGCCCCCATAGTTATCAAAGCTGATGGGCTCGCGGCGGGCAAAGGCGTTATCGTGGCCCAATCTGTAGAGGAAGCTCTTAAAACAATTGAAGATATGTTGTCCGGCAATCGTTTTGGTGAAGCTGGGCACCGAGTAGTCGTAGAACAGTTTCTAGAAGGAGAAGAGGCCAGTTTTATAGCCATGGTAGATGGAAAACATGTGCTTCCCATGGCCACTTCCCAAGATCACAAAGCTAGGGATGACGGAGACAAAGGGCCCAACACTGGTGGCATGGGAGCCTATTCCCCAGCGCCTGTTATCACCACCAAAGTCTACAGACGCATCATGGACGAAGTGATTCTCCCGACGGTTGAAGGAATGGCAGCTGATGGCAATGACTACACAGGTTTTCTCTATGCTGGGCTGATGGTCTCCCCATCGGGACATGTGAATGTTGTAGAGTTCAATTGCCGGTTTGGAGATCCTGAAGCTCAGCCGGTAATGCTCCGCCTGAAATCGGACTTACCTGATCTTTGTCTCGCCGCGCTCGAACAGAAGCTTAACAACCACAAAACACAGTGGGATTCGCGCTATTCGGTCGGAGTGGTATTAGCCGCTGGTGGGTATCCTGCTTCGTACAACAAAGGAGATATCATTGAGGGCCTTGGCAAAACATGTGGAGATCACCAGAAAGTATTCCATGCCGGGACTACTCTGAAAAATGGTGCTGTTGTAACTAACGGAGGCCGCGTCCTGTGTGCAACGGCGCTGGGTGACTCGGTCTCAGCTGCTAGGGCAGCTAGTTACGAAATAGTACATTCGATCAGTTGGGCTAATATCTATTTCCGCAATGATATTGCTTATAGAGCTATCGCGCGCGAGAATGGATAAATGCTTGAAAAATTCCAACGTTCCACCATTGACCAACTCCTGATCCAATTTGACCAGGCGCTGCGCACCTGCGTGCCCGGTACAACTGAGGCCAATCGAGAGTCACCAGCAGCAAACGCCGACGAAATAGAATTAAGCAATCTTGAAAAACAACATGCTGCCGGTCTCATGCGTATCAACCACACTGGTGAAGTTTGTGCCCAAGCCCTGTACCAAGGTCAGGCAACAACGGCTTTATTAGGAGAAGTCCGTAAGTCCATGGAGCAAGCCGCCGAAGAAGAAGTCGACCACCTAGCTTGGTGTGAACAGCGACTGACGGAACTCGATAGCCGTCCGAGTGTTTTGAATTTTTTGTGGTATACCTTGTCGTTCGGCTTGGGAGCTGCAGCTGGATTGGCCGGTGACAAATGGAGTCTTGGGTTCGTTGCCGAAACTGAGCACCAGGTGTGTGAACACCTTGAAGATCATCTCTCAAAGCTTCCGAAACAGGATAACAAGAGCAGGGCTATCCTCGAGCAGATGATTGCCGATGAGAAGCATCATGAAGAAACCGCTAGGCAAGCTGGAGGTCTCGAACCACCAATAGCCATTCGACAGGCCATGAACGCGATGTCACAACTAATGAAGAAGACAACTTACCACATATAGCCTTTTAGCCAGTTGCTTCTACTGAAACAATTTCAAAGTTGTGCGTTACTTCTACCCCCGCATTTTTCAACATAATCGAAGCTGAGCAATATTTCTCTGCCGACAGCTCGATCGCTCTCTCTACCTGCTTCTCACTCAGATTTTTACCAGCTATTCTGAAACGGAGATGAATTGACTTAAATACAGCAGGTATAGCATCAGCCCGTTGCGCTGTCACTTTGGCTTCGCAACTGGTAATTTGTTGCCGAGCTTTTCGCAGAATAGTTACCACATCGTAGGAAGAGCAACTGCCTACGCTCAAAGCCATAAGTTCCATGGGGCGCATGCCCATATTCCTGCCGCCGCTCTCGGGCGCACCATCCAGTACAACTGAATGCCCCGTCTCAGACTCAGCGACAAACATTACGTCTTCAACCCAGTTAACTCGCACTTCCATAATTGCTCTCTACTAAAAATGTTATGTTAAGCGTTTTCGCTATTTACTCGCCTTCTGTCTTGCTCCTTGACTCCTGCAATTTATGAATTGTAACAATCAATTGAGCAATACTCTTTTTCAGTGTGAGCAGACACGGAACGTATATCCACTCTGGAGTGGTCATTGGAAAAAGAGTTCTTTCAGTTTCTCTCCAGGTTTATCTGAGCTCATAAATGACTCGCCAACAAGGAATCCATAGATGCCATTGCAGAGCATAGTTTCAACATCTTCTCGAGAATTAATCCCGCTCTCAGTAATTATAAGTTTATCTTTTGGTATATGCGCCGCAAGCTCCAACGTAACGCCAATATCCGTTTCAAAGGTATGTAAGTCTCTATTGTTGACACCCAAAAGTTCTGTTTTCAGCTCCAGTGCCTGCTCTAGTTCTAGCCGGTTGTGAACTTCAACCAGTATGTCAATTGAAATCTCTTGCGCGTAATCGACTAGATCAACTAATTGCGAATGTTGTAAGGCCGCAACAATCAGAAGAATACAATCCGCTCCTAATACTCTGGATTCAGCAATTTGGTAAGGGTCGATAATAAAGTCTTTCCTTATAACAGGCAGTTGGCAAGCAACACGCGCCTGTTGTAGATATTCATCGCACCCTTGGAAATATTTTTGATCGGTAAGAACAGAAAGACACGTAGCTCTATTATTTGCATAATCTTCGGCGTGTTCAGCAGGCTTGAAATTTGCCCGAATAAGGCCCTTTGACGGCGACGATTTTTTTATTTCGGCAATAATGGCGGGTTTTTTTTGCGCAATACGGTTTCGGATTGCGTGGGCAAACCCTCTTGTCTTGCCTGTATGGGCTAGTCTCGCCTCCAGCTCCGTTTGCGATACGGCAGTCTTCGCCGCGTTAACCTCTGTGCGTTTATGCGCCAGAATCTCTTCGAGAACTGATGCCCGAGCCACGATGCTAGCCATCCGCCATCTGGGTAAATTGCACCAGCTGATCGAACTTCTCCTGCGCTATTCCACTCTCTAGTACTTCCCTAGCCTTAGTAACACCCGCCAATAAATCTTCACAGAGATTGGCTACGTATATTGCAGCACCGGCATTCAGGGCGACGATCTCCGCAGCTGGCTGATTCTCGTTCGCAAAGGCCTGTTTAAGCATGACAAGACTTTCTTCGGCACTGTTGATATGCAAACTGCTGCAGTCAGGATATTGCTCAATTCCGAAATCGTTAGGCGATATAGTATAGGTAGTAACTTTCCCACCTTTTAATTCTCCAACTTGCGTTTCTGAAGCAATGCTAATCTCGTCGAGGCCATCATCAGCAGAGACAATCATCACGTGATTACTCCCAAGCTCGCGCAACACTTCTAGAAAAATTGGTATCCATACCGGATCAAAAACTCCAATAATCTGGTTGGGTGAACCAGCAGGGTTAGTGAGAGGGCCTAACAAGTTAAAAATAGTTCTTACACCGATTTCCTTGCGAGCGGCAATAACGTGCTTCATAGCACTGTGATGAGCCGGCGCAAACATGAATCCCACACCAATCTGTTCAATCGCCATAGCGACCTTGTCCGCTTCGAGCGTTAACCTCACACCCGCCGCTTCCAGCACGTCAGCGCTCCCACTGGTACTAGTTGCTCCGCGGTTGCCATGCTTAGCCACTCTGGCGCCAGCACTGGCAGCTACAATTGCCGCCGCAGTCGATACATTAAATTTGTTGGAACCACTGCCACCAGTCCCACAGGTATCTACAAGGTACGGACCGGGTTCGACATTTACCTTGGTCGACAGCTCTCGCATCACTGTAGCTCCGCCGAGAAGCTCATCGGATTTTACCCCTTTCATTTGCAGCCCCACTAAAAATGCCGCATTCTGAGCGTCGGTAGTCTGTCCTAACATAATACTTCGCATAACAGATATCATCTGTTTTTTTTCAAGATCGTTCCCGCTGATGACATACTTAATAGCTTCTCTGATATCCAACATATTTCTCCGTGATTGTTAAGTTTCTATCAGGTATTAGCCGTCAGGAAATTTTTTAACAATTTGTGCCCATGCTCGCTTAAAATGGATTCCGGGTGGAATTGCACACCCTCGACTGACAACTTTTTGTGGCGAACACCCATTATCTCTTCACAATTTCCATCACCATCTTCTGTCCAGGCCGTTACCTCGAGGCAGTCCGGTACCGACTTACGTTCGATTACCAGTGAATGATAGCGTGTCGCCGCAAACGGAGTAGCGATCCCTTCGAATACGCCCTCACCTATATGATGGATTGGTGAAACTTTGCCATGCATCACCTTACCCGCACGCACGATGTTGCCTTCGAAGACCTGCCCAATGCTCTGATGCCCAAGGCAAATTCCGAGAATTGGCATTTGACCGGCAAAATGGCTAATCACCGACATAGAGATCCCTGCTTGAATGGGAGTGCATGGCCCTGGCGAGATGACAATCTGGGAGGGCGCCATTGTTTCAATCTCTTCTAGAGTTACTGCGTCATTACGGAATACCTTTACGTCTGCACCCAACTCACTGAGGTACTGAACTACGTTGTATGTAAAGGAATCGTAATTGTCTATCATTAACAACATCGGCTCAGCCCTGTTGAAACACTAATAATTACGAGAGCCAATCATATCAGTACAACTTACTTCTGTCTTGAGCTGGCTAAGTGATCACTAGCTCTGGAAAACGACGTACCTAGTACATCATCAAATAGTTGCGACAATTAAANAAAAGCGCTACTGACAATAGCCTTGTTTCGCCAAGATNTGTGAAGCTAGAATGCGGACAATGCGTCTGAAGGCATTATATGTTTAAGAGGCAAACAGATGTTCGCCCGAGGCTTAACATTTTATTATAGGCAAAGCGATTGCTCCGCAAGTTGCACGGCTTTCATTATCGCCTTTGCTTTGTTCTGAGTNTCTTCCCATTCCTTATCAGGCAAAGAGTCAGCCACTATCCCAGCCCCGGCNTGGACATAGAGTGTTTGATTTTTAATTACTGAGGTGCGAATCGCAATGGCCATGTCCATGTTGTCATTCCAACTCANATAACCCATAGCACCGCCGTAAATCCCTCGCTTGTTGGGTTCCAGTTCATCGATTATTTCCATAGCACGGACTTTTGGGGCCCCGCTAAGTGTACCAACGGGTAGTGTAGCCTTGAGTACGTCAAGCGCCGTTTTATCATCGCTGATTTCGCTTTCCACAATCGAAGCAATGTGCATTACGTGGGAATAGCGTTCTACGAACATTTTGCGAGTNACATGCACTGAGCCAATCTTAGAAACACGNCCAGAGTCATTGCGGCTAAGNTCTATCAACATCAAATGTTCTGCNATCTCCTTGGCATCCGCTAACAACTCCTTTTCAAGTGCTAGGTCTTCCANGTCAGTGGAACCTCGCTTGCGAGTTCCCGCCAACGGGCGCACAGTAATCTTACCTGANTCTACGCGCGCCAAAATCTCCGGCGAGGCACTCACGACATGGTGATCNCCCAGATCAAAAAAAACCATGTAGGGGGACGGATTCAGGTACCGCAGAGCTCGATAAACATTAATCGGGTCACCGCTAAATTTCACAGACATCAATTGAGCTAATACCACCTGCATGACATCTCCATCAACGATATATTCCTTTATGCGTTTAACAGCCCGTTCGTAATCTTCCTG
Organism: Gammaproteobacteria bacterium; assembly: GCA_002694855.1. GTDB lineage: Bacteria > Pseudomonadota > Gammaproteobacteria > Pseudomonadales > Pseudohongiellaceae > UBA9145. Next base: position 57,429 of record NZNL01000049.1, on the reverse strand, counting down.
TCTAAAGTGATGACGAAAATCTTTTTCTGTAACAGTATTACTCGCGTTCAACTCNGGAAGTGCCGCTGGNTTTTTTAGATCCGNCTGTAATTGATCTAACCTCTGCTGGGCATTTTCATAGGCATCTGAAACNGCTGGATTTACATTTATAATGAAGGAAATCGTTCCTCTTAGGTTATCAAAGACCACAATTTCTTCGGACACCATCAGCAAGATATCAGGTGTNTCAATCTCATCAATNCCTTCAGCCGACCCTATGCGAGTTTCCACGAAGCGAACGGTATCGTATGCGAAATAGCCTACTAGCCCGCCAGAAAAGCGNTGCTTATCTGCGAGGTCTGCCACCTTGAACCGGCTCTTAAATCCGGCAATAAAATCAAACGGATCATTAGTTTCCTTTTCTTCGACAATCTCGCCTCCGGTTTCCACCGTNACCTTGTTATTTTGTACCCGTACGATTGTGTTGCAGGGTAAGCCAATAATGGAATAACGGCCCCACTTTTCACCCCCTTGGATTGATTCAAAGAAATANCTATGCAGNCCTTTCCCCAGCTTGAGGTAGGTGCTGAGTGGAGTTTCAGTGTCAGCGAGCACTTCGCGAACTATGGGGATNCGGTTATAGCCCTTCTTGGCGAGATCCTGGAACTGCGCTTGGTTCATGGAGGGTTCTGCTCATTTAGCATGTCTAGTGGAGCTTCTTGCCTAACTCTTCGCGCATCGCGGCAATCGTTGCTGAGTAGTCCTTACTGTGGAAAATTGCCGATCCAGCGACAAACATATCGGCGCCAGCATTGGCTATTTCCCCAATGTTCTCCACACCCACGCCACCGTCTACCTCCAGACGGATAGAGTAGCCACTATCATCGATAAGTTTGCGCACCTTCTTTAGCTTTTTNAGAGTGGAAGGAATAAATTTNTGGCCACCAAATCCTGGGTTTACGGACATCANCAAGATTACGTCGATCTTTTCAATCAGGTACTCGAGACAATCAATNGGACTGCCTGGGTTAAACACCAACCCAGATTTACAACCCTGATCGCGGACCAATTGGAGAGACCGATCAGCATGTGAAGTCGCTTCCGGNTGAAAACTGATGTAACTTGCCCCTGCCTTGGCGAAGTCCAATATAAGCTGATCTACTGGAGTAACCATGAGNTGTACATCAATCGGGGCTGTAATATTGTGGTTTCGTAGTGCCTGGCAAACCATTGGCCCAATGGTCAGATTGGGCACATAGTGATTGTCCATTACATCGAAGTGTATAACATCGGCGCCGGCATCAAGTACTGCATTCACTTCTTCGCCCAGCCGTGCAAAATCAGCNGACAATATGGAAGGTGCAATCAGATGGTCTTTCATAAGTTTTGTTCGGGGCAGCTAGTCAGGTGCCCGTATTGTACAGGCTGNGCGCCCTTTTGTCCTTCAGAGANCCTTGCGGTAGCCACACAACGTTTCGTAAGCATCTCGGACCGATTGCGATTTTTCCTGCGCCTGTTGCAGCGTCTCTTCAGAAAGGTTCTCCCTAATGAGTTTATCTGGATGGTAACGCGACATTAAACGCAGGTAAGCCCGTCTAATTTCACCATGCTCTACTCCTGGTTCGAGTTGTAGAACGCGATACGCATGCTTTAAAAATCCNCGTGGNTCGGAGCACAAATAATCGAAGTGACTTTGCATTTTTTTACACACTTCCNTGAATTCGTACTTGTNATATCCAAGNTCTTCTGCNACATCCCGAAGTAATATTTTTTCCTTAAGNCGCATCTCACCTTTGGAGTATGCCAGTCGNCATTGAATCTTGAGAAAAAGATCTGCTAGCTCACTTTTAGGCCCGATCGTTCTCACNAAGTTCCGCACACATTGCATAACATCCGTATTAAGTTGTTTACCCTGATCAAAGTATTGTGCGGCCTGTTGGCGTTGGGAAACGTCTAAACTAAGCTGTTGCATAATACTCGTGGCAAAATCAATTTCTTCTTGTGTNACCACTCCATCAAGTTTCGAGACTCTGCCCATCAATGCAAACATGGTCATGTTAAAAAGTAGCTGCGTTTTGCCGCCAGGTGGCACTTTCACCTGCGGATTATTGCCAGAAAGACGCACTAAGATGGCACGTTTGTAGGCTCGATTACGGAGCAAATCCAACATGATTCAAATGCCTCCGCCCCGGGAAACGAGCGCAGACAATTCCCTCAATCGTTTCGGAGTTCCCACATCAATCCAGAGACCGGTGTGGACTTCTCCACTAACACGATCATGCGTCATGGCATCCTTTAATAGGGGAATCACTGAACGTGGTTGAATCGGGTGCCCAGAAAACAAATTTTTATGTAGGACGCTGATACCACTAAAAGTGAGACGTCCATCTGNCGTACTAGGATCCTCATGTACTCTACCCCCATTNTCTACATAAAAGTCTCCTAGTGGATGGTGCTCGGCATTTTTAACCAGCACCAGATGGGCGAGCCAATTTTTCCCATCCACTGGTTCCAGTTTAGAAAAATCAAAATCGGTCCAAACATCCGCATTAACGATGATAAAGCAATCGTCCTTGAGTTGCGGAAGCGCCTTGATGATGCCTCCTGCTGTCTCCAGTCGCACAGCCTCTTTTGAGTAGCTAATTTCAATACCAAACCGGGACCCATCGCCCAAGGCTTCTTCAATCATGGAACCNAAGTAGAAATGATTGATCACAATGCTTGTGATACCACCAGCCACCAGCCTCTCGATCTGATATTCAATAAGAGTCTTGTCGCCNACTTTTAACAGTGGCTTCGGTACGGTAGTAGTAAGGGGCCGCATACGTTTGCCCAGCCCAGCCGCCAAGATCATTGCGCGCATTAGTAGTCCAAATTGAGTTTAGTCCTCGCGACTGGCAACAAATCTTTATTAAACCAGTCCACGAACGGGGAAATTTCTCTATATCGCTGACTTACTTCTAAAAAATAACGGATAACCTGAGGAATATCGGCCAAATAGCATGGTTTATTATCCCTTATATTCAGCCTAGCAAAGATGCCCATCACCTTTAAATGGCGCTGCAGTCCCATGAGATCAAAGTCTCGAAAGAATTGTTGTTGATCCACATCGTGAACAATGNCCCTTTCACCGGCTTGCTCAAGGTACCCTGTCGCCCATTTATCAACCTGTTCCGGCGACCAATTTAGGTAACAGTCCCTAAGCAGCGACACAAGATCATAAGTATAGGCTCCGAACACCGCATCCTGGAAGTCGATAATTCCNGGGCCANCTTCTTCACCGAAAATCGCAGGATCGAGGANCATTAAGTTACGGGAATGGTAATCTCTATGAACAGCCACTTCGGGTTGCCCAAGCGCTGCATCTTCGAGAAAACCAAAAGTCTCGTCAATTAAATCACGTATATCNTGGTTCAGCGGTAACGAAAGAAATTCTCCACAAAACCATTCNTCGAATAGCTCCATTTCCTTGCGTAACTCATACTTATTATAGGGGTCAAGAGTCCCTTTATCTATACTTGTCTGGAATGCGAGCAAAGAAGAAATAGCCCTCTGGTATAGGCTATCCGCTACTTCGATTTGATCAAATTGCTGGGCCTCGCGTAGTACGTCATGGTATAGCATATCTCCCAAATCACTCAGCAGCATAAATCCCCGCTCATGATCTGCCGAATAGATTTTAGGTACGACTACCCCGGCTTGCCGAAACAGGTTAGAGATATCCTCAAACGTTCGACCATCTTCATTCTCAGGCGGAGCATCGACGGCCACAAAGGAATCGTTGCCCGCTCGAACNCGGAAATAGCGTCGAAAACTAGCATCGCCACTTACCATTTCAAGTGCTATTGCATCTTGACCTTTCGGTAGCAGCCGACTTAGCACCCCTTTAGTCCAAAGACTTAATTGATTGCGACGGGAATCGGTCATAGGCGCTTTATTAACATTGGCTAAAGCTTGTCTGAGGTTCTCTTTGCATTCGAACAGCAATGAATTATTATGCCCTTGCAATGCGCCTAGGAACAGTCCGGAGCTTGCATATCATTCAGTTAGTCGGTTTCAGCAACGAATTGTTTATTACCTTTACCAGTCTTTTTAATGGATTAGCAGGTTAGGGAAGACNTGTCGTTTAGAAAACGTCACTTTTTTTCTGAAATCTCGCTGATTTTCTCTGTCAGCATTTTACTAACTACATTATCAGAAACAACCGAGGCTCAACCCCCGCAGTATACCTGTCGCCCGAATGTACCCGGTGATGGTTGGGTATGCGAAAGATCTGATCCTTCTTCTCAAGGAAACACGGCCGGCCGCACCGATCGTTACGACAGTAATAACGCAGAGTTCCCACGCACTGCCNAAGAAATCGAGCCGGAGTCGCCGCAGGTGATTTCCCAAGACGAAACANGAGAGCGAGAAANCGTTCCCGATTCCTCCCAACAAGAGCCAGCCCAAGAAATCCTATCAAGTGAACCGGAAACGACTGGGGGGGAAATAAGAGTACCGTTAACCACACACCCACTGGACTGGATACCAAGGGTATCTATGACGACAAAACAGCTTGAGAACNTACCCGAAAATTGTTGCGGCGCTTTCATTGATCCTGCTNCTGATCTNGCTGATTCTACTGCAGATCCGGCNGTCGCCGAGACCTTATTCCGAGCAAACACGGGATTACAACAGCTNACCCAGAACTTAATTACNATCGAAGGCGATGTCGTGGTACAGCAAGGATATCGCACAGTCATTAATGACCTCGTTACCAGTATCGATCGCGATGCAAACACCATTTTGATGGAAGGCAACATCGAATTCAGNGAACCGGGTATGTTGCTGCGCGGCAGCTCAGCTTTCATTGATAACGACGATAATGCCAATCGAGTTGATAATGCTCAATATGTGTTACATAACTATGGAGCCCATGGCCAGGCCCAGAGCATTGTCTATAGCAGTGATTCCAGCTTGGTCAGTATCGAGAACGGTGAATTCAGTCGGTGCGAGCCCGGAAGTGACTTCTGGAAGCTACAAGCCGACAACATCATACTGGACCAGAAAGTCAATCGGGGCTACGCCAAAAACGCAAGCTTGCGGCTTGGCGGTTTCCCAGTCTTCTATTATCCTTTCACCCTGCCTTTCCCGCTGGGCGATGCGAGGTCATCNGGGCTCCTCGCTCCAAGTACNGGTTCGACTCGGAGTGGCGGATTCGATTTTGAACTACCCTACTACTTTAACCTCGCTCCTCATTACGATGCCACACTGTCAACGCGGTTGATCTCAGATCGTGGNGTGTTGGCGGGCGCCGAACTTCGTTACTTGGCAAGCTCGTCCATGAACACCTTGAATATATCCGGGCTGTCCGGCGACAAATTGTATGATACGGCGACGGCGAATGTTCCAGGTTCCAATTCCCCACTAGTTGAAGATCGATGGTTCATCGGCTTCGAACATNTGGGGTCTCTGGGCNGAAACTGGACCACATTNATCGATTACAACGCCGTCAGTGATGAAGACTATTTTTACGATCTNGGNAGCAGCGGACTCAATCTNATNAGCCGNACNCACCTNAANAGGCAGGGAACCCTGAATTTNAATTCCGAGTACCTGCGTGCNGGNCTAAACNTTCAGCGCATCCAGATCATTGATCCATTNATCTCAACAGNTNATCTNAGNCGACCCTACGACCGNCTNCCCCAGTTCCATTTNCAANCCGATGCCNATCTTCCCGTCCGGNTTTCGCGNNNNTNTACGAGGNGAAATCACTTCTTTTGATCGGGACCTGAATGANGCNCTACTTACTCNGNCCCAAATAGCANACGGAGCGCTGGTGAATGGCGAACGNATAAATCTAGAACCAGAAATNAGTTGGTCGCTCGAAAANCCGGGCTGGTTCGTCCGTNCCGGCGCCAAATANAAACACGTANAATACAGCTTGGAAAAACATGCAATCGATAGCCCAAAGGATCCTNNNNTTGGTATTGGNATTTATAGCTTGGATGCNGGCCTAGTTTTNGAACGTCCTATGGCGCGCNGTGGCGGTGGNTGGAGCCAAACNTTGGAACCTCGAGTTTATTATTTATATAGCGAATACGAAGATCAAAGCATNTTACCCCTCTTTGATACATCGGAACTGAACTTTAATTTTAACCAACTTTTTCGTGATGACCGCTTCAGTGGAGGAGACAGAATCGGTGACTCCGACCAAGTAACTTTCGCCCTCACTAGCCGTATACTAAATTCTACAGGTAAGGAAACCGCACGCATAAGTATCGGCCAGACCCAGTACTTCGAGGACCGTTTAGTGGCTCTCAGTAATCCACTCCAAAGCTGGGTACCACGTTACTCACCGATCACCACAAAATCTGCTTTAGCCGGTGAATTAGCATTTAATTTTGGGGAAAAATTGCAGTTCAACACTGATGTCCAATGGAATGAAGACACACAGGAGCTAGATGAGGGAAGTATTCAGCTTCGCTATCAGCGCGACAACAATCACTTGCTCAACGTGGCTTATCGCTACCGTACCCTTGTTAGCTCACCAAGTTTTAGTCTACCAGTAGCCATTGATCCTCGTATAAAACAAACGGATATATCGGGTATCTGGCCCGTCAATGCCAACTGGAAATTACTAGCTCGCTGGAACTACGATCACAGTAACTCGCGTAACCTAGAAAGTTTCGTAGGGGTGGAGTGGAGCAATTGTTGTGCCACTATCCGACTCATTGGNCGAGAATGGGTTGACGAAGACGAATTGTTTCTTCCTAATATTGAATCCAACCGCGGTATTTTCGTTCAATTTGCGCTGAAAGGACTAGGAAACCTCACCGGGGGAGGATTGAGTANTCTATTAAGCGATGGTATTTGGGGCTTTAGAGAAGATAATTATGGGCAATAACGCAACAAACAAACATAGCAATTTAATTTCGACTTTGAGGTGGTGTCTGGTTATTACCATCGGTTGCCTGCCGGTTTTTGGCTTTGCACAAAGGTTATTGCTGGACAGGATCATTGTTGTCGTGGACCAAGATGTTGTATTGCAAAGCGAACTGGATGCTAGGCTACAGGATATAAGAGCAAATGCGGCTGCGAACAACCGNCNGCTTCCTGAACAGGACGAGCTCCAATCCGAGGTCCTGGATGCCCTGATCCTGGAGAACCTGCAAATGCAGTTTGCAGAAAGGGTCAGCATTCGGTTTGATGATGATACAATCAATCGCGTACTGTTGAACATGGCGGAAAACAGCAACATGTCGTTCGATGAGTACGTTACNACCCTAGAAGAAGCCGGCGTCTANCTGATGACCCGGGAACAGGTGCGNAAACAACTGACCATTCAGGANCTACAGCGNGGCATNGTCAATAGNCGACTCGCCATCACCGANCAAGAAATCGATAACTTTCTGAGTTCGGAAATGGGGCGNGAAGTAATGGCNGCAGAATTCGTGATTAATCATATGCTTGTGCAAACGTCTGATTCGGACTCGGNGGAAAACAGAGAAGCCAAGCTCAGATATNCGGCCGACCTTGCTGCCAGGATACNGGAAGGAGAGTTTTTCGGGGAAGTATTCGCCGAAGCACAGCGTGCNCGATTATTCTCGGTCAATAGCACTCAATTCGATTGGCGTCGGGCAGATCAACTCCCAAATATTTTTTCAGAAATTGTAGAGGNCATGGAAATAGCCGACGTGGAAGGGCCCATAGAGGCAGGCAACGGCTACCACTTAATACAGCTTGCGCAAAAACGGGGTGGTACAGATCAGGTTGTAAAACAAACCAACCTGCGACATATCATGTTAATGCCTAATGAAATACGTGATGACGATCAATCGCTGACCGAAATCCAGGAAATTCGAGAACAAATTATTGCCGGCGAAGAATTTNCTACTCTAGCAAGGCAAAACTCGGATGACNCAAACACAGTAGTCGGAGGTGGTGATCTGGATTGGGTTAACCAAGGCGGCCTGCCACCATTGATGGAAGAAGTGGTCGATGGACTCGAGATCAATGACCTGAGNGAACCGTTTCGCACAGAAGCTGGGTGGCATATNGTCGAAGTACTAGGTAGACGGGAGACGGACCTAAGTCAGGAATACTCGCGCNNGCAGGCAGAGAATACACTACGTGACCGTAAGTTCGATCTAGAATTACAGAATTGGTTGATTGAGATTCGTGAAGAAGCCTTCGTCGAACTGGTCGATTAATGGCTCAACGGAAAATGTGCNGTGCCCCACAGAATAGCGATTACCCCTGGCGAACCAGCAGGCATCGGACCTGATCTCTGTGTTGCAATTGCGCANCATCCTCCTCCTGATGCTGAACTCGTAATAGTTGCTGATGCCGAGCTTTTGAGCCAACGAGCCAAGCAGCTCGGCCTATCGCTNAGCCTAAAACACTTCGATCCCAGTGCGCCCATCGCCGTCAATAGGCCTGGCGANCTCAGTGTTCTGCAGGTAACCCTAAATGAACCCGTTNGCCCAGGTGAACTGAACANGGCAAACGCAAAGTATGTGCTCCATACGCTGCGAACCGCAGCAGACTTCGCAATNCAGCGAAAGTGTGANGCGNTGGTAACCGGACCTGTTCAAAAGAGNATTATCAATGAAGCTGGGCTCGACTTCACCGGGCACACAGAATTCCTAGCTGAATATTGTAACCAAGAGCTAACAGTAATGATGTTAGCGACCGAAGGATTAAGAGTTGCACTGGCAACTACTCATCTNCCCCTGAGAGCAGTACCCGAAGCGATATCGACTGAGTTACTCGAGAAAATNATCCGAATTCTGCATAAAGATTTACGAATTAAATTTGGTATCGACAATCCGACTATTCTTGTTTGCGGTCTCAATCCTCATGCCGGAGAAGGCGGCTATCTCGGGCGTGAAGAAATCGAGATCATTGAGCCAGTGCTGTCTAANCTACAATNAGACGGACTGGACCTNATTGGTCCACTACCAGCGGATACCCTATTCACTTCCAAGTACCTTGATCACGCNGATGCAGTTTTATCGATGTACCATGACCAAGGACTACCAGTGCTAAAATACAAAGGCTTCGGTTCTGCCAGCAATATCACCCTTGGCTTACCTATTATTCGCACTTCGGTCGATCACGGTACTGCACTCGATCTGGCGGGGTCTGGCCAAGGGANCACCGGCAGCCTGTACAANGCGATAGCGACAGCAACACAAATGGCCAATCACTGGAAAAAATACAAGGAAGCGACAACNGGAAAGCAGGAATGAAATCGCGTAACGACTCGATAACGCTCAAGAATGGGAAATTGCATCAACCACGCAAGCGATTCGGGCAAAATTTTCTACGTGATCAGAACGTTATCAATCGTATCATTGATGNGTTCGATCCCAACCCAAGTGACCACCTCGTTGAAATTGGTCCAGGTCAAGGTGCGCTTACNGAACCATTGGCAGCGACCGGCGCTCGACTCGATTGTATTGAGCTGGATCGGGACCTGGCAAAATACCTGAGAAAACATTATTCGGAAAACTCACAGGTAACCGTGCATCAACAAGATGGGCTCAAGTTTGATTTTACTCAGCTCGCTCCTGCTCGACGATCTCTGCGCGTCATCGGTAACCTGCCCTACAACATCTCAACTCCGATGCTGTTTCATCTGATGAAATACCATGAAGTAATCAAAGACATGACTTTCATGCTACAACTGGAGGTGGTACAGCGCATGGCAGCCAAACCCGGCAATAAGAATTACGGTCGATTGGGCCTCATGCTNCAGTATTTTTGTAAGGTGGAGCATTTATTTAATGTNCCTTCCGCAGCTTTCTCTCCAAAACCAAAGGTGGTCTCGGCTATCGCCCGACTGACACCTCATAGCNAGTTTCCAGTTATAGCCAATGACGTTNATAGTCTGCAAACCGTTATNAGAACCGCCTTTAATCAGCGCCGTAAAACCTTGAAAAACAGCCTCAAAACAATCATTTCANAAGAAACTCTCAATAAATTGCCTTTGGATAGCAGCCTGCGGCCAGAAAACCTAAGTTTGCAAGATTACGTAATAATAAGTGACGCCATCAGTAACGAATGAGAACCCACATGGACAACAGCGAATTAATTGAAATTGTAGTTAAAACTCGTTATTTGAGAGAACAGTCTGATCCCGACAGGAACCGCTACGCATTTGCCTACACGATAGAAATCACTAACCTTAGTAGCGAAGTGGTGAAACTTCTTAATCGTCATTGGTTGATTACCGATGACAACAATAAGGTCGAAGAAGTCGTTGGCGATGGTGTTGTGGGCCAGCAACCTGAAATACAACCCGGCAAAACTTTCCATTACACTAGTGGAGCGATCATCGAAACGAAATTCGGCACCATGGAGGGTAGTTATGAAATGCTGAAAGCCAACGGTCACACGTTTAAAGCGCCTATCCCACCTTTTCTGTTGTCACAGCCTCACATGGTTCACTAGGCTGACACAATCAGCGCACATAGAAATGGTATACTGCGGGCTTGCGAAGCAGTTACCCTACATATGAGTACTTATGCTATTGGGGACATCCAGGGTTGTTATAAAGCTCTGCGACGGCTCCTGAAAAAAATTAAGTTTTCTCCAAACAAGGACAACCTGTGGTGTGTTGGAGACCTTGTCAACCGTGGCCCTTCTTCTCTGGACACTTTGCGCTTTTTACAGGACATGGATCACTGCACAAAAATTGTTTTGGGCAATCACGATTTGCACTTCTTAGCAATTCATGAAGGCTGTGCGCCGGCCCGATCCAGGGACACATTGTCTAGACTATTGCAGGCACAGGATAGCAGCCAGCTAAGCAAGTGGCTGCGCCACAAGCAGCTCGCCCATTTCGATTCTTTGGATACGATACGCGGTCCTGAAAATTTCCTTATGGTGCATGCCGGTGTAGCACCCCGCTGGTCCCTGCAAAAAACACTAGACCTAGCGGCGGAAGTCGAATACGCCCTGCAAAGCAAAGACTATAAAAAATTTCTACATTGCATGTATGGAGACAAACCGATTCGCTGGTATGAAAAATTGCAGGGACAAGATCGCCTGCGCACAATTACCAATTACCTAACCCGCGTGCGATTCTGTGATGATATTGGTAGCTTGCGCCTAAATATCAAGGAAGGTTTGTGTGCTGCACCTGCCGGATTCAAGCCTTGGTATGAATATGAGATCATTACCCACAAGGCCACCATTTTATTTGGTCACTGGGCCTCACTGGAAGGAAGAACTGGAAAACATCGAGTACATGCCCTCGATACTGGCTACGTATGGGGTCGGGAACTGACCGTAATGCGCCTGGAAGATCAACGACGTTATTCAATATCGAATTGAGCTGTCTGATATAGTCTCAGTTTTTATTATTACAGGTTTTCATGAAAATCTATCTGGTAGGCGGCGCGATTCGCGACAAACTGCTCGGGCTCAGTGTCAAAGATAGAGACTGGGTAGTAACCGGCGCGACTGAAGCCGGCATGATTGCCCGTGGATACCTGCAAGTTGGTAAGGGCTTCCCCGTATTCTTGCATTCCGACTCAAAAGAGGAATATGCACTAGCCCGCACTGAGCAAAAAACAGCGCCCGGCCACACTGGTTTCGCAATACACGCTTCTACGGACGTTACTCTTGAACAGGATCTACAACGCCGGGATCTGACCATTAACGCAATTGCCCAAGGTGGCGACGGTGAGCTTATCGATCCGTATGGTGGCAAAGCCGACTTGCAAAACCGAGTATTACGTCATGTGTCACCCGCTTTTCGGGAAGATCCTCTGCGCGTTTTACGAATCGCCAGGTTTGCGGCACGATTCGCCCCACTTGGATTTAGCGTTGCTGAAGAAACAATGGAAATCATGAAAGCCATGGTTAGCTCAGGTGAGCTCAAACATCTGGTGGAAGAAAGAGTCTGGCAGGAAATTGAACGGGCAATGTCCACACCAGCCCCCGCTGAATTCATCCGGACACTAAGAGAGTGCGAAGCCTTAAGAGTCATCCTCCCAGAAGTGGATAGGCTATTCGGCGTTCCTCAACCAGAGAAATANCATCCAGAAATCGACACAGGTCTGCATATNCTNTTAAGCATGGAACAGGCTAGTAANTTGAGCGATGACCCTGTTGTGCGCTATGCCACTATGATCCATGANGTNGGCAAGGGAATTACTGATAAATCTAAATGGCCTAGCCACTTCCATCATGAGCAACTCGGTCTGAAACTCCAGATNGCAATTACCAAACGCATCAAGGTGCCTAATGAGTATTCTCAACTCGCNGCTCTCGTGTGTGAGCATCACACCAAACTGCACCGTGTCATGCAGTTNAAATCGAATACCCTGCTGGAACTGCTGGAAGCACTCGATGCAACTCGGCGACCAGAGCGATTCGATAAGTTTCTGTTGGCCTGTGAAGCTGATGCTCGAGGCCGGACTGGCCTGGAAGATCGAAATTATCCACAAAGAGAGTACTTGCTAAGTATGCTAGACGCTATTAACAGTATCGATGTCAAATCACTGCTGGCTAACAAGCCTTCTGCTCAACCTAACGCGGCCATTAAGAAACATCAATTGCAAATGATTGAAGAGGCCAAAAAGGCTTTCGATACCAATGATTGATGAAAAAGTAGTATTGGTGACCGGGGCTGCTAAACGTATCGGCGCTTGTATTGTTGAGACATTCCATNCCAACGGCTATCTAGTAATTATCCATTATAATCGTTCTGTGGTAGAAGCAAATGCATTAGTGGATAGGTTGAATAAAAAAAGGGCAAGTAGCGCAATTTGCTTGCAGGCAGACTTGAATGATCGGGAAGCGATTGATTCACTTGCCANTGAAACTCTCACCTGTTACCAGCGGCTCGATGTACTGGTAAACAATGCCTCCACTTATTATGCAACGCCGTTTGGGACGGCCACGCGTCGGCAATGGGACGATCTCCAGAATAGCAATTTAAGCGGNGCCTTCTTCCTCACCCAAGCATTAAGTCAGGAATTGGTTATCAGAAATGGATCCATCGTCAACATCGTAGATACATATGCAGACAGGCCCCTGCATCACCATTCCNTCTACAGCATCGCAAAAGCTAGCCTGAAAGCNATGACCAAAGCGTTGGCCATCGAGCTCGCACCAAAGGTGCGTGTCAACGGGGTAGCACCTGGCGCCATACTCTGGCCGGCAACACTTGAAAATGGGAATGATCCACAGGTGATCCAGGCTCGAGCAAAANTGCAGAAAAAAATCCCTCTTGGAACATTAGGCCAACTACAAGATATCGCTGATGCGACCTACTTCCTGGCCAGTGACGCCAATTATGTCACCGGTCAAGTGATTAAGGTCGATGGCGGTCGAAGTTTAAGCTAGTTGCTATCTTNGCCTCTCCCGCCTATCTATGCGAACGTATCACGCCAGTCAAAATCCACTTTCCNGAGCCGTTGGCTAGACTGATCAAATCTATCCCACAATGCNGCATATGTAAGACCGGTATAGAGTTGAATTCGGTCGGGTAACAATTCAGCTAGGGGNTTCAGGACAAATGCGTTTTCGATTATCTCTTCTCTGGGTAAATCCATTTCGCCACTGCCTGCTATCTCATCACCATAGAAAAGTATGTCTGCATCCAGAGTTCGTGCGGAGAACCGGGGTTGTGCTCGGTTCCTACCGAGACGATCCTCTAGCAACTTGAGAAAATTTTTAATCGAGTGAAGATCGGCAGTAGTTTCAGTAATCGCNACAAGGTTGAGGAAATTAGGCCCCGCAAACCCGATCGCTTCACTTTCATAAACAGACGAGCACTTCAAAGCATCAAATTCATACCGGAGGGCCTGCACGCCTTTCCGGATATTGTTTGCAGCATCAATATTACTGCCAAGACTCAGNGCAAGTAAGGCCAAAGACTACANCCNCCCATTACGATTCCTTTTTGCCTCGCTCAATAATGACGCCCACATCTCTTGATCCCCTAACCGCTCCCGGTTTACCGAGGCGCAATTTTAGCCAAGGCACATCGAATTCTGAGAGCACCAAGTGAGAGATCTGTTCGGCTAAGGTTTCCACCAGAAAAAACTTCGAACCCTCGACAAAGTCAATGAGTCGCTTGGCGATTGCCTTGTAATCCAGAGCTCGTTCGATGCTATCAATCTCAGCCGAAGATCGAATATCAGTTGCCATCTCGAGATCTATGCTCACAATTTGTTTCTGCTTCCGCTCCCAATCATAGATACCAATAACGGTTTCTATCTCCAATTCGTGTATGTATATGATGTCCAAAAAGAGCTCTATATATAATCAAGAAATCGCAGACAACGATTCGATCGACCATCGGGGAAAAACATTAATCGCAAGCCCTTGATGCTGACCCGCCTGCAAGCGCTGACATCCAGCATATGCGATCATCGCACCATTGTCCGTGCAAAATTTTAGCTGGGCGTAAAATAACTGACCGGTGATTTTTTCCAGAGAGGTTTCGAGCTCTTCACGGAGGAAGGTATTCGCGCTTACTCCACCGGCGATTATGAGTGAACGCAAACCGGTCTGCTCGAGAGCGCGACGACACTTAATTGCAATGGTCGCTACCACTGCCTCTTGAAAAGCTCGTGCAATGTCGGCGCGAGTCTGCTCGTCAAGCTCTCCCCCTTTAGATTGTTCGATAATAGTGTTGCGCACAAACGTTTTTAGGCCGCTAAAACTAAAGTCTAACCCTGGACGATTTGTCATAGGCCGGGGGAACTCATAGCGACCGGTTTTTCCGTATTTCGCCAGTTTCTCCAGGTGCGGCCCGCCCGGATAGGGCAACCCTAGCATCTTGCCTACTTTGTCGAAAGCCTCTCCAGCAGCATCGTCCAGTGATTCACCGAGCAATTCGTAACGGCCGATACCATCCGCCCGAACTAGCTGAGTATGCCCTCCGGATACCAAAAGCGCGACAAATGGAAAGGCGGGAGGATTCGGCTCTAGCATTGGCGCAAGTAAGTGACCCTCCATGTGATGCACACCGATAGCTGACACGCCCCATCCCATAGCCAGGGAGCGACCTATTGCCGCACCGACTAGAAGTGCGCCCACCAGTCCGGGTCCCGCGGTGTAGGCAACTCCATCAAGCTCAGAAGCTTTTATGCTCGCGTCCTTGATTGCCTCTTTGATTAGGGGCAACGTCTTGCGAATATGATCACGTGAAGCTAATTCGGGAATCACACCCCCGTAGCTGGCATGTATGCCCACCTGGCTATAAAGGCAGTCCGCCAGCAAGCCTCTGTCGCTATCGTAGACTGCTATCCCCGTCTCATCACAAGAAGTTTCAATACCCAGTACTTTCAATGACTTATTTCTTTATACATGTTCAGGAGAGGCCATAATGCCAAAAATCACAGCATATCCCAAGTCAGATTTCTCTACCGCCCTAATGGACTTAATTCCTTTGCATTTCGGCCGCTTGGGCTTTAAGATACTCGCCCTTAATTTAGCCCTGAGCTCCAAAAGTAGGTTTTAATTAGTGCCACAAGTCAGACTTAAAGAAAACGAACCATTTGATGTTGCCCTGCGTCGCTTCAAGCGTTCATGCGAAAAGGCTGGAGTCCTGGCAGAAGTGCGCCGCAGAGAGTTCTACGAAAAGCCCACTTCTGTGCGTAAGCGAAAGGCTGCCGCTGCAGTAAAGCGACACTTGAAAAAACTGCATCGGGAAAATCGCAAGAGTCAGCGACTCTATTAGCTCTGTTAGCAGTCGGCTGCCTGATTTGCATCTTGCAGATACATTAGCATTAATTTAGTCATGTCCCAAACCCATTTGAAACAGCGTATCACCGAAGCCATGAAGGCGGCTATGCGCGCCAGAGACAAGGCCCGTTTAGGTACTGTTCGCCTAGCTCTCGCAGAAATAAAGAAGGTCGAAATCGATGAGCGGATAGACCTTGACGACTCACGTATCACATCGATCCTAGACAAGATGGTGAAACAGCGCCGGGACTCTATTAAGCAATTCGAAACAGCCGGCCGAACCGACCTCGTTGCCCAGGAGCAACTAGAAATAAATGTAATAAAAGAGTTTCTCCCAGAGGCGCTTAGCGAGGAAGAACTCGATACCATTATCAAAGACGCCCTTGAAAAATCTGGTGCATCGAGTATGCAGGACATGGGTAATTTGATGGGGCTAGTCAAACCCCAAGTTGTTGGACGCGCCGACATGGGTGCTGTTAGCCAAAAGATCAAAGCGGCTCTTTCTTAATACTGAGAAGGTAACTCTATGTTCTTTCACGGAGTTTTCAAGAAACCCGTGGCAAAAATACGCAGAACACCTTGAATTTATTCAACCGGCACTCGCTTTGCGAATGACGTTCAGTTCTTTCCTGAAAATGACAAAAAGCTTGGAGCAATCCGTTACAATTGATTGGTAGGGTTTACTCGCTCCCTACAATGTAAAAAGGGCACTAATGGCTGGATTGATTCCACAGGCATTTATTGATGATCTGTTAAATCGAACGGATATCGTAGAAGTCATCGACAAACGAGTAACTCTTAAAAAAGCCGGCAAAAACCACACGGCCTGTTGCCCTTTCCACCAAGAGAAGACCCCTTCATTCAGTGTGCAGCCCGATCGTCAGTTTTATTACTGCTTTGGCTGTGGCGCCGGTGGTAATGTTATCGGGTTTGTCATGAATTTTGACCAACTGGATTTCCCTCTAGCCGTCGAAACTCTGGCGAGAGAGGCAGGCCTCGAAGTTCCCAAGGAGGAATCAAAGGCAGCAAGTAAACGACGGTCAGAAAATGTCATAGTGATTGAAGTACTGGAACAGGCCAGCAAATTCTACCAGTACCAGCTTCGTCAGCATGAAAATAAACAAGTTGCAGTGGATTATCTTAAGTCCCGAGGTGTTAGCGGCGAAATTGCCAAGGAATTCTGCTTAGGGTACGCGCCTCCTGGTTGGGACAACCTGCTCAGCGCTGTGGGCACTGATGTCAAGAAGCAACAGGCTCTTTTAAAAGCAGGGCTCGTGATAGAAAAAGAACAGCACAAATCTGGGGGTAGCGATAACCTTACTAAGTTCGATGCGCAATACTATGATCGATTCCGCCACCGCATCATGTTTCCAATACGTGATAACCGGGGACGAACAATCGCCTTCGGCGGAAGAGTGCTGGGTGAAGACAAACCCAAGTATCTCAACTCTCCTGAAACCGCTGTTTTCAAAAAAGGTTCCGAGCTCTACGGCCTATTCGAAGCAAAGAAATCAAGCACCAAATTCAACCGCTTGCTGCTTGTTGAGGGTTACATGGATGTCATCGCCCTGAACCAAATGGATATTACTAACGCAGTGGCTACCCTCGGCACAGCAACCAGCGTCCGTCATCTGACCCGTATGTTCAGGCAATCAGGAGAGATAGTATTCTGTTTCGATGGTGACGATGCTGGCCGTGCCGCTGCCTGGCGTGCACTGGAAACCACAATGCCCCATATGGAAGACGGCCGCCAGGTCAAATTCCTGTTCCTGCCGGAAGGGTCGGACCCTGATACCTATGTCAGGAGTGTGGGAAAGGAACAGTTCGAAAAGGAGGTTGATAAGTCTACACCATTAGAGACGTTTTTCTTCGCAAAGCTTTCCCAAAATCTAGACACTACCTCCATCGAGGGAAAAGCCAGATTGAGCAACCTTGCCAAACCGTTGTTACGACAACTGCCACGCGGTGTCTATGCCCAACTCATGCTTGATCGCCTATCAGAAACCCTTGGTGTCAGTAGCGAATCCTTCGATCAATTATTAGAAAGGAGTCCACCCGCACAGACAAATGCTGAGGTATTTTCTTTACCCGATGCTCCCCCACTCAATTTTGGGCCTAATCCGAAAAATCACAGTGGGAAAAAACTTGCTTCCTACCGGAAACCGTCAAGCCTGAAAGCGATCGAATTACTGCTCAGGAATCCCGAAATTGCCCTGTCTATCGCCCAGGATCTTAAACCGCTACATAGCGCTGAGGACGAAAGCCGTAAGTTGTTGCTCTCACTCATTGAAATGGTTAGAAAAAAACCAAATACAGATACTTATACTCTACTTGGTTACTGCTATGGCACCAACCTGAGGACTCAACTTACGCAATTACTTAAAAGCGAGCGGATTACGCCGCAGGAAGGTATCAAAGAGGAATTTAATCATATAATCGACAATATATTGTCTGATATAGCGAAAAAATTAGACTTATTGGAGCTAAGGGGCGAGTTAAATTCTAGGGTTTCTGCGACAAAAGATAGCAACTAAGCAGCCGCTAATAAAGTCTATATCTATAGCAGATATACAACTATGTCCGGTATCTATATAATGCCCGGCTGGCTTTTTTAAGCTAAATCCTACTACTCGGCATTCGTGCCAGAAAAAGCGAGAATCCATGGCCGAAATAATTGCACCTCAGTCCAGTCTCAAAACTTTGATCGCCAAGGGCAAAGAACAGAATTATCTCACCTATGCCGAGGTAAATGATCATCTGCCACAATCGATCTCAGATCCAGACCAAGTCGAAGATATAATCCAGATGATCAATGATATGGGCATCAAGGTGTTCGAAACTGCGCCGGATACTGATGCTCTCCTTCTTAATGAAGAAAATGACACTGATGCGGATGAAGTAGCGGCTGCTGAAGCGGCAGCCGCGTTGGCAGCAGTTGAAAGTGAAGCGGGCCGAACTACTGATCCAGTGCGTATGTACATGCGTGAGATGGGAACGGTAGAACTTTTAACGCGTGAGGGCGAAATCGTAATTGCCAAACGCATTGAAGAAGGCCTGCGGGAGCTTATGAAGGCCATGGCCTATTTCCCGGGCACTGTCGAACATGTGCTTAACGAATACGCCTTGATTAATACCGATGAACGGCGACTCAATGAACTCATTACAGGTTATCTCGATACAACGGATGATGAGATTCCTGTTGGAGTGCCGAACGTGCCGCCGGTAAAGCAAGGGGCAGAATCAGGCAACACTGGACTCGATAGCAATGACGATGACGATGAAGACGAGGTTGCTTTGGGGCCTGACCCCGAAGAGGCACGGCTTCGCTTTAAAGAACTGAGAGAGCAATACGAGCTAACTAGCGCAGTGGTTGGCAAACGTGGAAGATCAGACGATCGAGCCAAAGCAGAATTAGAAAAACTAGGAGATCTTTTCAAGTGTTTCAAAATGACTCCACGTCAGTTCGAACCTTTACTCAGCCATATCCGTGCCGTGCTGGCTCGTCTGCGTCGCCACGAGAAAGCTATCATGACCCTGTGTGTACGCGGGGCCAAGATGCCACGCAAGGATTTCATAGCCAGCTTTCCCGGTAACGAGGTTAATGGGAAATGGATTGATCAGCATATCTCAGCCAAGGAAGCCTATTCCGAATTACTGATTAATGTTAAGACCGAAGCGATCCGCGCCCAAAAGAAGATTAAACTGCTGTTAGATGAAACCGGGTTAACGGTTGACGAGATCAAGGATATCAATCGACAGATGTCCATCGGAGAAGCCAAGTCTCGTCGGGCCAAGAAGGAAATGGTAGAGGCGAACCTACGACTGGTAATCTCCATTGCCAAAAAATATACCAATCGAGGCCTTCAATTTCTTGACCTAATCCAGGAAGGCAACATTGGCCTGATGAAGGCGGTCGACAAGTTCGAATACCGCCGCGGATATAAATTCTCCACGTATGCAACCTGGTGGATTCGCCAAGCCATTACTCGATCTATTGCGGATCAGGCCCGTACCATCCGTATCCCGGTTCACATGATTGAGACAATTAACAAGCTCAACCGTATATCTCGCCAAATGGTCCATGAAAAAGGCCGTGAACCGACCCCGGAAGAGCTCGGTGAACGAATGGAAATGCCTGAAGACAAGGTGCGTCGAGTTTTGAAGATCGCCAAAGAACCTATCTCCATGGAAACCCCCATTGGTGACGATGAAGATTCTCACCTAGGTGATTTTATCGAAGATGGTACCGTCGATTCACCCGTCGATTCGTCTATCGACGAAGGCTTGCGTGAAGCCACCAAAGAGGTGTTGAGTGGCCTCACCGCGCGGGAAGCCAAGGTGCTTCGTATGCGCTTCGGCATCGACATGAACACCGACCATACTCTGGAGGAGGTGGGCAAGCAGTTTGATGTCACCCGAGAGCGAATTCGACAGATCGAAGCGAAGGCTCTCCGCAAACTACGGCACCCAACGAGAACAGAAAGCCTGAAATCATTTCTCGATAATAAATAAGCAGGTTTGAAAAGGTTAACAGGGGCGCTTTAATGCGCCCTTTTTATTTTGAATCAGGTTAAGCAGTTCTTTACTAGCTTTATCATCGGTGCTTCAAGAACAAAGTGATATATATTTTACCGAGAGGTCATAGAGAAAACTGAGACATCCGAGAAAAATGCATTCTAATTCTGACGAATCAGCACACAGACAGCGCAGGACCTAGTATGAATTGGGAGTTAACATAGCCTGCAAAGCTCAGGCAAAGTGAAAGGGCCTGTAGCTCAGCTGGTTAGAGCACCGGACTCATAATCCGTCGGTCCCTGGTTCGAATCCAGGTGGGCCCACCAACTTCCCCTGCAAATCATCAAGTTATGAATTGGAGCGACGGACTATGGATTTTGAGAGTCCGTTGGTCCTGGCATAGCAGAATGAAAACCCTATGAAAATATTAGTCAGAAATTTAGCAAGAACTACGACGGAAGCAGAGCTTCAAGCCGCGTTTGAAGCATGGGGAGCCGTACAATCTACAACCCTTGTGTTGGACAAGAAATCTGGTGGATCTAAAGGATTCGCCTTTATCGAGATGCCAAAAGCAGGTGAAGCCAAAGCGGCAATGAAGCACCTCAACGGTAGCCAGCTAGATGACAATAAAATTAGAGTAAAAAAAGCTGGAAATGACAAGATAGCTGCTGGCCGTTCTGTCGCTTCATAACCCGTCGGTCCCTCGCAGGCCCACCATCTTTTACATATATCTCATTGGTCCTCGATTTGGGCTGTCGAAATATAAATCCTTGGAATCTGTCGTCTATGACGCTCCTGATTAAAGCTGAGAAAAATTCAGTTTAATGCCTATATAGATCGCGCGCTGAGGCGAAAAGAACCCTGTGATTTCCTGATAGTCTTCGTCAAGCAAATTTTCCACCCGCGCATAAATCCGAGCGCTATCATTAATGTCGTAACTAGCGCTTAAGTCTAATACCTCAAAGTCATCTAGATTCATAAGTGTTCCGTTAAGATCATCAATTGAGTCGCGTGAAATGCGATAGAAAGCGTTAAGCTTTAGCCGTTCTCCCTCTCCTGAATAGAACAAACCAACGTTAGCCAGCCTTTCAGGCCGGCGCAGACGCCGCAACCCATTGGGTCGCTCGGTTTCGTTAAACGTATAATTTGAAGTTAAGCGCAAGCTATCGGTCAAGGCAAAATCCATGGCCAACTCAACGCCGTCAGATTTACTAGTACCAATGTCCTGCAAGTAGCCACTGAACCCTGCGAGATCAAAAAAGATTGCATTCTTTACTTCTTGATTGAAATAAACCGCTTCNAAATGCAAACTATTCCCTAANACGTATTCCAGACCAANTTCATGGCCTTCGCTTTCTTCCTGCTTTAAAGTACTCATGGAGGCNGGAGGAAAAGCAAAGGCGCCAGCGTTATAACCAATTTCAAAAGGGCTCGGGGCTCTAAACCCGGTACCCTGACTGGCTTTGATTTTCAGCGTAGCGCTATTTGGTAGATCAATTAGGTAGGCACTACTAATCCTATAACTGGTATTCGTGCCAAAATCATCATTGTCATCATAACGCACACCTGCGGTGAGAAAAAATATGTCTGAAAAATCGCTGAGATATTCTAGGTAAAATCCCAAATTATCCCGAGCATTGTCATTATTTTTTGCCTCTTCGTAGTCCGCGCCGAATACAAAATTAAAGCCTGGCAGACCGTTGGTAGTGCCTAGGTATTCCCATCGATCCAGCCCGCCATTGGCTGAGAAAGCCGAAATATCAAGAGCAAAATTTGCTCGCTCTGTTTCTGTTGATGCATAAGATATCGAATGAGAAAAGTTATTCGAACTATATTTCAAAGAAACTCTTGATGCACTCAACTCATAATTAGATGAGCAATTGTGTACTGTAGTCNCGGAAAAACAACTATCGAATTCGGAATCTCCATCGACTTCACGATGTACCACATCAAGACGCATATTTTCCGATAGGTTGACCCCGAGTCGGCCATGCACAGAAGTGTTAACGTAACCATCATTGTCTCTTAAAACAGTATCAGCTTGACTGGTATTGTAGCCGTCAGTTTCAGCGTCGGTTAACGACAAAAAGTAATCGAANANCTNGTTAGCANTTCCTATATTCCCAGTAACCTTTTGGGTGCCGTAGGCTCCAGAGCGAGCATCTAAGTTGGCAAAAAACCCTTGCTCTAAAGAATGTGAACTAATATTGACAACACCACCCGCATCAGCGCCATAGGCCAGGCCTTGGGGGCCTCTTAATACTTCGATTCGCCCGATGCCGTCACTGAGTAAGTGCTCAAGCGGCGTGCCTATTTGAGTGCTGCTTGGGTCAGATAACCGTATCCCATCAAATAAGATTAGCGTACGAAACCCCTCTTCACCACGAATTCTTAAGGTAGTAGTTTTACCAGAGCCACCATTATTGCTACTAGCTATGGATGGCAATTGACGCAGTACTTCGACGAGGGAAAGGTTTCCGTACGCTTCGATTTCTGCTTCCGAAATGACCGAAACAGAATTGCCTATCCGGCGCAGAGTAATTGGAACCAAGTTTGGGGTGACAACGATTTCCTCAAAAAAAGCGGGCGTGTCTTGAGCCTGCATGTAACCGGAAAATGCGATTAATACGTGAAACCGTAAAGTTAGTATCCGTAATATCGATGCCTGCATTTTTTTATACTGATAATTGAGCTATGAGCTAGTTTGCTATGGTGTTTTCCAGAAAAACCCTAGACACTCTTNATTCTTACTGCTGAATTGGTAATAAATAAGAGTCCTTTATCCCACGAAAATATTAGCTCGCATGATCAATTCTAGTTTTAGAATTTCAAAATAACCAGTTGCCCGGATTTTATGCAAGAATATTGAGTTGCTTCGTTATCNACTTAGCAGATATTGCATTCTACGCAGTCAAAACCCCGCGATGGTATGGCATGACAAATGCTAAAGTCAAACTGATATCTATGTCCNTATTCTAGACCTCAACACCTAATTCTTCGATAAGNGCTTGTGGCACTTCGATAATCTTCGCTCGCAAATATTCACCTAATGATTTTGCTTGTCTGTCGATTCGATGACTGGAAGACGCTCCATCACCTAACACATCATGAATATAAAAATTCAAGGCACGCATATTGGGTAGTTCATAACGCTCGATGTCAAATTTTCTCATATCCGGGAGTAGCTTCTTCAGCTGATCCACCGTGAGAAAGTAATAGAGAAAACTATAGGCAGCATCTGTTCGAGCCCAAACGCCGCAATTAGCACAACCGCCTTTATCTCCAGAACGGGTACCAAAGAGTCTACCAAATGCGATGGTAGCGACTTCAGCAATCGGTATTTTATCTATTTCGACCGGAGCGTTCTCATAATAAACATGGTTGAAATCCAACCGCTGAGTAGGTAACACTTCAATTAATTTAGCTCCTAAATGCACCAGTTCGCTAACATGTTTACTGTCTATCAAAGCCGGCCAGTAAACCAGGACCGGACTGCCATCGTTGCCTGTCGCCCCACGAGAAGTGTTGCCGGGAATATTTGCCAAACCTAGTTCAGTGATCTTGGCCTGAAAAAGTCGGCCGAGTTTGCGTGAATCATTACTGGTAACCGTTAAGCGTAGTGCCGCATGAGCTTCCTCGTTAGCAACCGGATCTTCCTTGTCACTCCTGATCAACTGAATATCAATATCATCANATTGTTCCCTTCCCCCCAGATTGTGAAATATTGAATCCANATAGATCTCCGCTTTTTTTTCGATATCCAGTCCGGTCAGTAACACCTCCACGGTTTGTTTGCATGGACCTATAGTATTGATACAGACTTTGTGAGNGGGAGGCGGACTGCTACCCTTACAGCCACTAATTCGGACCCGATCGTCTCCTGCTTGTTCGATCTTGATACTATCAAAGTGGGCAATCACATCGGGATTGTAGTATTCCGGGGTTGATATTTCGTAAAGCAGTTGCGCCGTAACCGTGCCCACTGAAACCAAACCGCCGGTACCAGAATGTTTAGTAATCGTGAATGATCCATCGGCTTCTATTTCCGCGATAGGATAGCCCACATTTCGATAACTAGGCACTTCTTCAAAAAAAGCATAGTTGCCACCACAGCATTGCGCTCCGCACTCAATAATATGCCCTGCCACCAAAGCCCCTGCCAGGGCATCATAGTCATCCCGAGCCCATTTAAATTTCCAGGCAGCAGGACCAATGACTACTGCCGCATCCGTAACCCGCGGACAGATTACAATGTCCGCTCCTTGATCGAGCGCCTCTTTAATAGCCCAGCCGCCAAAATAAGTATTGGCTGTTACTACTTTATGGCCAGATTCACAAAGCGGGATTTGCTTCTCAGTACTCATGAAAGCTTCTCCTTTGCTCTGTAATTTTGCTATGTCACCTACTAAATCATCACCATCGATATATGCAACCAAAGAATTTACGCCAAGTTCAGCAAGAATTTTCTCTATAGCTTCTGCCATCCCTTTTGGATTCAAACCACCAGCATTAGATACAATCTTAATATTCCGCTTGCGGCAGGAAGCAGCTACTTCGCGTACCTGTTTTAGGAAGGTACCAACGTAACCAAGGTGCGACCCACGTGTCTCGCGCTGATTATGTAATATGGCCATGGTGAGTTCAGCCAAATAGTCGCCGCTTAAGACATCAATGCCCCCTCCTTCGACCATTTCCCTAGCTGCAGCCAAACGATCACCATAGAAGCCACTGCAATTGCCGATACGTATTATGTCGCTCATTTATCTACTCGTAAGTTAACTAGTTACTAATCATCTGCAGCCCAAGAAGCTTTGCGTTTCTCTCTAAATGCCGCTATACCTTCGCTACCTTCCTCAGATTTAAACATGCGGAGACTCCATTCTGCAGCTTCCTTAAATCCCTCTTTGACCTCGAGCTGAGGAATTCGGCGCACAAGCTTCTTGCATTCAACAACAGCATTAGGCCCTCCTAGCTTTATCGCCTCGATTTCCTCCCGTACAGCTTCAAATAGCTGTGTCTTGGGTACAGCGCGATGAGCCAGCCCAAAATCCACCGCTTGTTTGCCGTTAAAGCGCTCACCAGTGAGAAAAAGTTTCATGCCTTGATGGCCGCCTAATTTCGGCAAACAGACTACGGAAATCACAGCTGGAATTACTCCTATCCGTACCTCACTAAAACTAAAAATAGCCTCCTGCGCAGCGATGACGATATCAGACGCTCCAACAAGACCCAGACCTCCTGCAAACGCAGCACCATTAATGGCTCCGATTACGGGTTTGTTACTTTCTAATATCGCCGTAAGAACATCTGCATAGGGAACGGCACGGCCCCCTTTGATGCTTTGGCCTGGCGGGCTTTTTAAATCAGCCCCGGCACAAAAAGCAGGATCAGCCCCAGTGAGAACAATACATCGCACTTCGTTATCCTTGTTGGCAGCCAACAAGTTATCATACAGTCCTGTCACCAGTGCTGCAGACAATGCGTTGCGATTGTCTGGCCTATTCAGTGTTATCCAGGCTGCTCCTTGCTTCACCTTATATAGCGTTGCTTGATCATCTGTCATCAGGTCAATTCTCTTTCTCTTTTACGTTTCACCCTATTTGATTATTGATTTGAGTACTACTCCTCTCTATCTTCAGCCAATCGCACTAACAACTCACCATTAGCGACCTGGTCACCCATTACAACATGAATTTCGCTTACGATGCCGTCTCTTGGTGCCGTGATGCGATGCTCCATCTTCATGGCTTCTAGAACCATAAGTAATTGACCTTTTCCCACGGCATCACCCACTTGAACTTCTACTGAAACTACCATCCCTGGCATTGGAGCCACCAAGCCCCTTTCAGCATCTACCAGTTTGGTATCAGCAAATCTTGGCAACTGGATAAGCTCGAGGTCGCCATGGGGACCGTTTACTAGCCACCGATTTGCATGCTGATCGACATTAAACGCACTACGGCGATTTTCGAATTCAAGGTCTACTTTACCCCTCCCAGCCCTATATAAAGTTACTAGGAACTCTTTTTCTTCACATCTGACCCTGAATTTGCCACTACGCTCAATACGATATTCAACAATAAGGGATTCTTCATCAACCAGAAATTCATGCTTTTCAAAAGGCATTTCTGTATTACGCCAGCCGCTGGGAATAGACTTCAACACTCTTGCCGACGCCCGTTGCTGGGCCTGAGCCTCCATTACAACAGCGACACCCGCATCGATACACTCTTCTTTAGAAAGCTCGCGTTTTTTCGCAGGTTTAACCCTCGCAATGAAGTCCGTGTTAGTTGCGCCATTTAGAAATTCCGGCGTTCGCAAGGTGGCCACAAGGAAATCGCGGTTACTCGTTATGCCCTGAATTCTTGTTTTCTCGAGCAATCTGGACAGTCGGCTTGCAGCTTCCCGGCGAGTAGCAGCATGCACTATAAATTTAGCCAACATAGGGTCAAAGATCATACTCACTTCACTGCCGGTTTCGACCCCCGAATCGATGCGAGTAGCAACTACATTTGGGCTTAAATTCGTCGCTGTTTCAGACGTGGGCACCTGCCACGCCAATAATTTGCCAGGAGATGGCAAAAAGTTATTTTCTGGATCTTCGGCATAGAGTCTGGCTTCTATGGCGTGCCCACAAATGGAGAGATCTTCCTGCTTGAAAGAAAGTGTCTCTCCTTCAGCAATTCGAATTTGTTCCCTCACTAAATCTAGNCCGGTTATAGCTTCTGTAACAGGATGTTCAACTTGCAAGCGGGTATTCACTTCGAGAAAGTAAAAATCAGAACCACTTAACAAAAATTCAACAGTACCAGCGGATGAATAACCAATTTTACGAGCTGCCTTCAATGCAGCTTCACCCATACGACATCTAATATCTTCATCAACTGCTGGAGATGGCGCTTCCTCTATTATTTTCTGGTGGCGTCTCTGGATGGAACATTCTCTCTCGAAACAGTGCACCAGGTTGCCATAGTGATCACCCAGAATTTGAATCTCAACATGACGCGAAAAGGCCAGCCAATGTTCTATGAATAAAGTATCATCGCTAAAGGCACTAAGTGCCTCACGCCTAGCTGCCTCAATAGCTCCAGCTAATTCTCCTGAGTTTTCTACCACGCGCATACCACGACCGCCACCACCGGCAGAAGCTTTGATCAATACCGGATAGCCGATTTCTTCAGCGAGCGCGGTAGCATCTTCATTTTCACGTATTTGCCTGCCAGGTAAGATAGGAACCTCGGCCTCCTCCATCAAGCGCTTAGCTGAGAGTTTATCTCCCATACTGGCAATCGCCTCAGGTGATGGCCCAATCCAGACAATGCCCGCTGCACCCACCGCTTCAGCAAACCCACTATTCTCAGACAAAAACCCATAACCCGGATGGATCGCGTCAGCACCACTTGTTTTACAAGCCTCCACAACTTTCTCCATATGAAGGTAGGTATCGACAGAGGTTTCACCTCTTAATGCAATGGCGAAATCGGCTTCGCGTACAAAGGGAGCATCAACGTCACCATCAGCATAGATAGCCACGGTGCTAATACCCATTTGATGGGCAGTCCGATTTATGCGTCTGGCTATTTCTCCGCGGTTAGCGATTAATAAACGGCTAATAGGTTTGATTGTGGATTGATTGGTCTTTTTCCTTACATGCGCCACGTGCCGAACTCCTTCGTACCCTTCACCTCATTGGAATGGCAAGCCGATAACGCTATTGCGACTATCGTACGCGTGTCTCGAGGGTCTATCATTCCATCATCACTAACTCGAGAAGTAGCAAACAAGCCTTTGGAACGCTCCTCTGCCCAATGTTCGGCTACGGCGGCACGTTTGGCATCTGCTTCTTCATCAAATTTCTTGCCTCTCCTTTCCGCAGCCGCTTTCCCCACTATCGTCATGACCCCCGCCATCTGTTTGGGACCCATTACTGCGATTTTCGCCGTGGGCCAAATAAAATTGAAGCGAGTGCCAAACGCCCGGCCACTCATGCCAAAATTACCCGCGCCATATGATGCGCCAATAATGACAGTAACGTGGGGAACTGTGGAATTGGATACGGCATTAATCATCTTCGAGCCATTTTTGGTAATACCACCCTGCTCAAAATCTGTTCCAACCAGATAGCCGGTTATGTTATGTAAAAAAAGAAGAGGTACATCGATCTGGTTACACAATTGAATAAATTGCGCAGCTTTTTCTGATGACTCGGAAAACAGCGCTCCATTGTTCCCGAGAATACCGACCGGATATCCATGGATAGTCGCCCAACCACAAACCAACGTAGGACCATAGAGGGGTTTGAAATCCTCGAACTCAGAACCGTCAACAATTCGAGCAATTACCTCGCGCATATCAAAGGGTGAACGTAAATCCTTAGACACGATTCCTAGCAATTCTTCTGGATCATGCATTGGTTCCAAATATTTTTGCGCTGGCTCCGGGCCTCGTTTTCGCCAGTTCAGATGCGAGACTACTTCCCTGCACATTCGAATACCATCCATCTCATCCTGAGCCAAATAATCACCGAGACCAGAAATAGTGGTGTGCATATCAGCGCCTCCAAGACTCTCCGGATCGGCATCTTCTCCCGTAGCCATCTTCACCAAAGGAGGACCACCCAAAAACACTCGCGATTGGTTTTTAATTAGTATGTTGTAGTCACTCATGCCNGGTTGGTAGGCTCCGCCAGCCGTGGAGGCCCCAAAAACAAGCGACACTGTCGGTATGCCTATTTTGGATAACTCAGTAATTTCGTAGAACAGCCGACCGGACTCAGCAAAATGTCCTATCTCGCGTTGAATAGCCTCCTCCGGGTCTTCGTCAGAACCTTGACCCCGCAAATCGGCACCAGCCGATTCCACAAACTGTATATAGGGTAAGCGATTCTCCCTAGAAATTTGCAAACCTCGCATGAGTTTCTTGGAGTTGAATTGATTGAATGCTCCTGCGCGGACTGAGGGATCGTGCCCAAGAATCACGCATTCCACATCTTTAATTACGCCGATACCCACAACGAAACCAGAACCCACCGCAAAAGGTGAACGCCAAGCTGCCAGCGGACTAATCTCCAAAAAGGGAGAATCCCGATCCAGTACATGAGCAATACGTTCTCGAATTGGAATCTTGTTTCGCGAACGTAACCTGGCCGTGGCCTCCGGGCCCCCACCTTCAGCCGCTTCCGCAAGCAAGCCATTCATGGTTTCCAGCAAGTCCTGCATGTCAGCTCGATTCTTCTCGAAGGCTTCTGAACTGACATCGAGATTCGATTCTAGTGCGGGCATGTAACCTCCCTAAAATTATTGCTAATTCTCAATCAACTAAACCAGCTCTTAAATTTTCCAAGGCTTAAAAGCTAAAGCCCAAGCTCATTCGCTACTTTTTCTAAGTGGTATTCCTCATCCCCAAAAGCAACAGACGCCGCATGGGCCTTGCGAAGGTAGAGATGCATGTCGAGTTCATCACAGAACGAAATGGCACCATGGGTTTGATGCCCCAACTTGGTAACCCGAATAGCCGCGGCGCTGGTATACGACTTAGCCATGGCTACTTCTTTTGTAGCAGGCAAACCCTGCGCGATTCTCCATATTGCTTGCATAGTAATGTAGCGGGAACTGTCGACCTCGACCACCATGTTAGTGCAGTGATGCTGTACAGCTTGAAATGAGCCCACGACCTGCCCAAACTGTTCCCTGTCTTTGACATAATCAACACTCATATCCAGAACAACTTGAATTCCGCCCAAAATTTCAGCACATTTTCCAGCGGCGGATCGTTCTTCTAAATTCTTTAACAAGGTTGTGGCTTCACCGCCTCGGGCTATAACAGAAGAAACCGGCACTTTTACCTGGTTAAAGCGCACTTCACATTGGTCGGCGTAGTCGAGAGTGTCGTAGGATTCAATTTCTATACCCGGGGCACTGGAGTCCACCATTAAAATTAGTAAATCCTTACCTTCGCGGACAACAGTGAGTAGGTAATCTGCTGATCTTGCGTATTCCACAAATAATTTGCTGCCATTTATGCTGAAGCCATCTCCATCGGGTATAGCTTTGGTTTGGATGTTCACCAAGCCATAAGTATTCCCTGGTTCTGTTACAGCATAGGAACAGACTAGCTCCCCCGCTGTAATCCGTGGCAACAATTTTGTTTTCAGGTCACTGGCCGAAGACTGTTCCAATGTGGCGGCACTAATCACTACTGTAGAGAAGAAGGGTACCGGCAAACACACCCCTCCCATAGCTTCGATTAATACTGCTAAATCGCTAAAGTTTCCACCGGAGCCACCGTATTCCTCTTTGATACCGACCCCCATCCAGCCTAAATTGGCCATTTTCTGCCATAGCGCGCTATCGAATTCCCTACTATCATCCCTGCGTTGGCGCATTAAATCTTTCGGGCATTCCTTACGCAAAAATTCTTCCGCTGCTTGACGCAGTATTTTTTGCTCTTCGGTTAGATCCATGTTCATTCTTGCAACCTTGTGTTTTTTAGCAATTACGCTAGGNAATACGTCTTTTTAAAACCCTACTTTATCTCCATCTCATGCAAGCTCTAATGCCTTGGCAGGCCAAGGCCACGCTGGGCGATGATGTTGCGCTGAACTTCCGAAGTTCCTGCGCCAATGGTGGCGGAGATGCTTTCTAAAAACCCCCGGGCAACCAGCCCCCTTATTGGAGCCCACTTCGATTTCCCGGTCAGCTGGCCATAAGGCCCCAATATTTCCATGGCTAATTCAGCCATGTCACGTGCCAACTCAGTTGCCGTTAGTTTAAGAATTGANGACTCCACATTCGGATCCTGAGNATGATCCAGCATTTCTGCTGTTCGCCAAAACAGCATGTACCCTATCTCAATCCGGGTAGCAATCCTGGCCATTTTATTCCTAACTGACTGCTTCTTTGCTAGCAACTCACCGTTATATTTAGTTGATTTCACATAGTCCAACAACTCTTCAAACATCCGTTTAAAACCGCCTACCCCTACCAAGGTAATGCGTTCATAATCCAGAGCAGTCATTAGATTGTAAAACCCCCTGTTTTTACCACCGACAAGATTTTCTTTAGGAACTCTTACATTATTTAGAAAAACGTTATTGAAAGAGTGGTCCCCTAAAATATTGATTACCGGATCCATGGTAATGCCAGGTGTTTTATTATCCACAATGAAAAAACTCAGGCCCTGGTGTTTTCTGGCTTCGGGATCAGTGCGGACAATCATCCAAGAATAGTCAACTAGGTGAGCACCACTCGACCAACATTTTTGTCCATTCAAAATGTACTCATCTCCTTCTTCCACTGCGTGAGTTCTAACGCTTCCCAGATCTGACCCAGCATTGGGTTCACTGTAGCCCAACCAAAAATGTATCTTGCCCGCAGCAATATCTGGCAGCCATTTCTGTTTCTGCTGGTCTGTTCCNGTTCGNAGTAACATTGGTGCAACGATACCTGTGCCGATATTNTCTTGGCGCGGCGCTCGGTAGTAACTCATGCGTTCATCGAAAATAGCTTGCTCCATATAAGAATAGGCCGGACTANCTTCTTCATTTCTCCAAAATAAAGTGAACCAGCCTTTTTCTGTGACTTTTTCAATAAATGCGCTAGCTATNACACTATCGCCCTCATCCTGGTAACCGCTANGTGCATAGTCGTGAGGCCAAGATATTGGCTTTTCAGCCCAATCATTNGGCAACTCACGCTGCAGAAATTCATCCAGTTCATCTCTAAAGGCTTGTTCTTTGTCAGAGAATTTAATCTCCATCGGTTACCTCGATATATCTATAATTCTGCAAACCGTCTCTTAAGCATACTNAAATTCAAAAATAAAAGCCATCCGGATGGTTTTATTCTTGGTTGATTGTTNNTCGCTATGTTAGGCTGAGTCTGCTGTGGGGCTCCATGGGAGCTTATTTAACACAACAGAGCACTTGGGAATTGTTCCTAAAACGCGATTGTAAAAACTATGGCACTTGAGCAGATTGTTGGAAAACAACAAAGCAAGAGCGAAAAAGCCCGGGCTGCAATTTGCGAGGCCACTATCGATTGCCTGATCGAGATAGGTTATGCCAAAACGTCTCTGAATCTGGTGGCTGCCCGCGCNGGGTTTTCCAAAGGCGCCTTGCAGCATCACTTTCCAAGTAAAGAAGACCTGATAACGGCGACTGCTAATCGGTTGTTGCANCGTACAATCCGNTCTCGCNCGGAAAAANGGAGAACAATTAAAACTGTCGCAGANGCAATTCTCTATTCCTGGAATAAGCTAGTTAATACNCCGCCCTATCGGGCTTTACTAGAAATACTCACCGCCGCCCGAACAGATACAGCTCTAAAAAAGCGCATTTCTCTCACCTTAAAGGATTGGAACAATACCCTAGATGAACAAGCGATTGAGACCTATTACTCGGCTAANGGCGACGAAGAGGTTAGGCAACTGNTGGCTATGACNCGAAGNTTCTTGGGCGGCCTGATTATTCAAGAGCGCTACGGTGTAAGACCATCAGAAAATCTCAAACAAGTAGAAAAATGGATAGNCNTGGTTGAACCGCGACTTAAGTTGAAAACAGCGAAGAAGGCAAAATGACAATTAAACTCTATCACTGCCCCCGNGCCCGATCCATGAGACCNCTCTGGACCNTAGAAGAGATGGGGCTCGAGTACGAGCTCATCGTAATGGAATTTCCGCCTCGNGCCACTTATGAAGGCTATTTGGGAATCAATCCATTAGGGACCGTNCCAACAATGATNGATGGTGAAGTAACTATGACCGAATCTGCTGGCATTTCCCAATACCTTGTCGATCGCTATGGNCCGACCNATCTAGGATTGAACCCTAGCGATGAGGACTATGGNATTTATCTNAATTGGCTGCANCGTAGCGATGCAACNCTAACCTTTCCACAGACTCTGGTGCTCCGCTATACTCGCCTCGAACCGGAAGAACGACGAATTCCACAAGTAGCCGAGGACTACCANCGCTGGTTTCTCTCGCGTTTACGTTGTGTGGAAGAGNCGCTCAGTGATCGAAAATATCTCTGTGCGGGACGATTCACTATCGCCGATGTTTGCATCGGATACGCGCTAGTGTTGGCNGAATCNCTAGGGCTCTCAGCCTCGTTTAAACCAAATACGGAAAGATATTATTCGNTGCTCAAGGAACGCCCGGCCTTTAAGCGGGCTGNCGGGCTTTAGNTTATCACCGGACAGCATNGGNCAAATATNCTCAAANTTGGAAGAAAACCTAGGNGAACNCAGCNATGAGCATAGATTTTGTTAANGATGATTCTCAGTTATACAGGCCTATATNGGCGTANGANTGGNCTCAATATCATAGTGATGTCAATGGCAATAATTGTGCCATCATCGATCTNGATTCAGAGAAGGTCTTCAACTACAGAGAATTCAATGAGCGGGTCTGCCANCTTGCCAATTACCTGCGCGAGCAGTGGAAAATAGAGAAAAGTGATCGCGTCGCTATCCTNGCTAAAAACGGAAACGAATATTTAGAGTTTTATTANGCCTGCAGCAAGATAGGCGCCATTTCAGTGCTTTTGAATTGGCGCTTATCGGTTCCNGAGCTTGAATTCATAATTAAAGACTCTGCTCCGCGCGGGCTCTTTTTCGATTNCGAATTTGAGAAACAGGTAAGCGAACTTAGTAAACTTTACGANATCGAACATACTCTGNGCATAAGNCGTGATCTTGCTGACAATCCTTACGAAGATGNTCTATTGAGACATTCAAATAAATTCGTATTTNACTCCGAAAATCGGATTCGCCTAATTGATGTACAAACTATCATGTACACCTCNGGTACTACTGGCAAACCGAAAGGAGCCATGATCACTTATAACATGACATTNTTTAATGCCATCAATTCCACTGTNCCGCTCGGCTTGTCTACCGAAAGNGCGAATCTGGTAATACTCCCACTTTTCCATACAGGCGGCCTCAATTGTTACGCAAATCCAGCGGTCCATGCCGGAGCGACCAATATCATTATCCGGNATTTTGAACCTGCGGACTGCCTACAAAAAATTGTCGACCCCAATCTNGGTGTTACTCATTTTTTGGCNGTACCGTCTATTTACCAATTCATGGCGCAAACACCGGACTTNGATACNGCTAAATTCGACCATNTCGAGCATGCNACGGTAGGNGGAGCTCCCGTNCCTTTAGCCACGCTTGTTACCTGGACAGACAAAGGNCTTCCTGTAAAACAGGGCTTCGGAATGACCGAGACCGGNCCTTCTTGCCTCTCCCTNCCGAAAGACAAACTCNTTGAAAAAATNGGNTCTGTNGGNTTGCCAGTNTTACACACAGAGACGCGTATAGTAGATGATGAGGGAGTCGATGTGACANCCGGACAAATCGGCGAGCTTTGGGTGAAGGGGCCAACTATCTGTCCTGGTTACTGGAATCGCCCGGAAGCNAATCAGNCCTCTTTCACAAACGGATGGTTACACACCGGTGATGCAGCCCGCCAAGATAATGATGGCTTTTACTATATTGTAGACCGCTGGAAAGATATGTATATCTCCGGTGGGGAAAATGTTTATCCAGCAGAGGTGGAATCAGTAGTATACGAGTTGGAAGGCATCATCGAGGCGGCGGTCATAGGGGTTCCAGACGANAAATGGGGTGAAGTAGGAAAACTATTTTTNGTAACTAAACCGGGTGTAGCCCTACTCGAACAANNCGTGTTCGGCCACTGTGCCCAGCAACTGGCGAAATTTAAGGTGCCAAGGTATTTGCAATTCATAGACGAACTACCCAAAAATGCCACTGGAAANGTACTGAAGAGGGAATTGTCATAATATTAAGAAAACGGGCAAGCTGTTTTTTCTGGGCCTTTTTATAAGCTACTACGAAGATAAATTCCAGACATGTCTGGAAACAAGGTATTGTGCTCTGGTGGGCACTACCTGATTTGAAAGNACCTGAAACGAAGCATGTGAATTAGAGAGAAGTGTAAGGGCCTGTAGCTCAGTTGGTTAGAGCACCGGACTCATAATCCGTTGGTCGAAGGTTCGAATCCTTCCAGGCCCACCACACTCGTCCTCTCCTTTGACTACTGCTCAGATACTGATTATTCTCGCTGGGACAAGATAATCCGATGCCAATCGAACTACAGGAGAGAAATATGAGCATTCGCCGATGGGTAGCAGCTGCAGTCACTGCAGNTTTCGCGATTCTAGTTGCTGAAGCAATAGCTCACCATTCAAGCGCTCCATTTTATGATCCCGAGAACCGCGTCGAGTTCGAAGGAACCGTGACCCGTTGGGTATTCCGAAATCCCCACGCCTTCCTGTTCCTTAATGTGACAGAGGGAAACGACGAAGTCATTGAATGGCAAGTGGAACTGGGTGCTCCAGTCAGTATCCGTAGAGCCGGATGGTCACCTGACACTCTGCAAGTGGGTCAACGTGTAAAAGTATCGGGTCAGCGGTCACGGGTGGAAGGCTCCTACGGCGTTTGTTGCGTGCGGATGACTAAGCCGGATGGCAGTCCCATCATCGAAGGTGGCCGGGTGGAAGAGCCCCCTGCGCGCCGCTAAATCCACAAAAGTACCAAGAGTCAGAAAACATTATAAGCTGTGGGAGGAATTATGAATCCGCTATTAAGAGGGAAAATAACAATTTTNGCTGTAGTTGCGCTGGTAGTGGGATACGCCAATNCNCAGATAAGTAGCCAAAGCATTGAGACTGATATTCCCATATTCGATGGTATCTGGAATGGTGGTTTCTCAGTACGTCCAGTGAATGGTGAGAATGTCCCGTGGGGAGAAAATAATTTCCCGGTACTGAACGAACGTGCGCTTGCCTATCAGGAAGTATGGGAAGAAATCATGGCGCCAAAGTACGATTGCCAACCAGCNAGTTCGCCTGCAATTCAATATGATCCTTACCATATGAAGGTTACCCAATGGCCCGACCGGGTGCTACTTCGGTACGAAAAAGACGATCAACTGCGGACNGTTTGGCTGGACGGTCGCAAGCCNAAATCCACCGATTTCGGCGTCCAAGGATTTTCTGTGGGTCACTACGAGAACGATTCTTTGTATGTCACCACCACCCATTTTGTATTTGATGTGGCGGGATTCGATGATTATAACGGTATCCCCTCTTCTTCCCAGAAAAAGGTGACGGAACGCTACTGGCTGGAGGAAGGCGAACTACGCATGACGCTGACAATAGAAGATCCGATGTTTCTCCGCGAACCAACGTCTTACACCACGCGCTGGCTTCCAGCTAGAGAAGGTTATCAGTTACAAGCTTATGATTGCGATCCCGAAGCGGCCAGAGCATCAGTTCGATTCTATCCTTCGAAATACAAGTAAGAGCACTTGTCCAACGAAAGAAGCCAGGGTGTTTATCATCGATCCAATTTGGCTTCTTTTAAGTCTATCCTGTTCCAACATAAGGAATTAGTCGTCCTAGCACTAGTACGCCAGTCCAAGCTAATAAAGAAATGAGACCAACAATCTTCACTGAAATTGGAGTGTCTGAACTGACACTCGAATTTGCTAGCGCTGGTTTTATTTTCCAGGAATAAAACAACGTATTCAGCCCAGCAAGTATTACCAATCCCATCTTAATCTGGAAGCCGATATTGACAGAGTAACGCATCGGATCTCCAATGAAAAATAAGATACCAGTGACGAGATTTAAGCTAAACCCACACATAACTANGGGAACCAANTTATTAATTGTTTCGAGATTCAGCGACCGGAAATAGCCCATCAATCGTAAATCGATAATGATCAGTCCGCCCAACAACAGCGATAACCCGAAAAAGTGGACGATTTCCAAGACTGGCCACAACCAGTATGTGTCTAGAATCCACTGGTTCAGCGGACTATCGATAATCAATGATGTGAGTGACTCCAGCATGGTTTTTTTCTTTTAAAAGTAGGCNATTAGCCGGCCGGCGATAATAGCACCNATCCACAATGACATTGAGATTGCCGCAAGAAATCTGGTCGTGCGATCGACGCTATTTATGTATCTATCATCAACCAGCAGATTACTTAACCGTGCCTGAATGATGACTGCTAGCACCATACCCACAGTAATAAAACTGATTTTCGACAAAAAGGGAATACTTGTAATAAATATCGTTGCCTGCGAAGTGAAAAGTAGAATCCCCGAGAGTGCATTGATCGTAAAGCCGATCCATGCCAGTTTGCCCAGTGAAATAAAAGCAGTAGGTTCAACACCATGAGTGATACCAAGGAGGCGGAGATCTCGCATACTGAAAATGCCGACCACAATCGCGAGCCCGATTATATGAAGACTCAGCAGAGCGGGATAAGCCCAAAGTGATAGCGCCACCAATTGTGCTATCGGTGTAGTCTCCAGCCAGACAAACATAATAATCCCAGGGTGTTTGTTAGGATNCTAGAGTAATCGACTTCTGCAAAAGTTGCTACCACTTGGCAATGCAGAAANCCTAACTCCCGCTTTCTCGATAAGTGTACTATTTTGCGGTAAAACTACCGACTCGGCGCTCGGCCACAGCGCTCACTCCTTCCTTGTGATCCTCGGTTCGAGTCAACCAGAATTGCTCCCTACCTTCGATATCTGTAGCGACACGAACTGNTTCAACTAGACCTGGGCGCATTTGTTCACGGAGAGAAATAAGTGCAAGCGGCGCGTTCTCCGCAATCTCACGAGCGAGCCCGACAGCTTTATCTCGAATATCTTCGGCTGTAGCGAATACATCAGCGACGCCCCATTNCATNGCTGTTTCTCCATTGATACGTCGCCCNGTNAGAAATAGCATGTTGGCCTTCTGCTGTCCTATTAGTCTGGGTAGNGTGTGTGTAAGACCAAAGCCTGGTGTGAAACCCAGTTTTACAAAATTGGCAGTCATCCTTGTATTCTCGCTAGCAACACGGAAATCCGCCATCATCGCCAGNCCAAGCCCTCCACCAACAGCTGCCCCTTGTACCGCTGCAATCACAGGTTTCTTATTGCCAAACAGGCGCACTGCTTCCGTGTAAAGCGGATTACTTTCGCGNGCGGACTTCGCTGCCATCACATCACCTTCCGGCTTGCCATCGGGTGTTTGAAAATTAGCCCCTGCACAGAANTGTTTGCCTTCAGAACAAAGTACGATTGCCCGACAGCCCGGGTTTGNGTCCAGGTCGTCGAAACAATCCGCTAAATCTGTGATCAACTCAAGATCGAAGAAATTGTTGGGCGCCCGATGAATTTCACACTGAACCACGTATCCAGGTAATGAAGTAACTGAAATGTCACCATAGTTTTCTTTCATTCCAAATACCTTTAACACTTCTTTGGCAAGAATATACAGACTATTGGTCAGCAGTTCTTGTAAAATCCTCTAACTAGGTAAGTTTCGAGGCATGTTANAAAAATTAGCTTGTCGGACCATCTTTAGGAACCTTTGGATANCTTGTGAGTGTAATCAAATTTAAAAGACCGCCTACTAAAGCGCCGGAACCAGCCAGAAANCGGAAGTGGTTGCGATTCNTCACCGCTGCAAGCTTATTCGACGGGCACGATGCAGCTATTAATATTATGCGCCGCATTNTGCAGGCNAGNGGCGCCGAAGTTATTCATCTNGCACATAACCGCTCCGTACATGAAATCGTTGAAGCGGCCATCCAAGAAGATGTTGATGCCATTGCCATAAGCTCTTATCAGGGCGGACACATAGAATACTTTAAGTACTTAGTCGATAAGCTACAAGAACTGGAAGCATCNCACATCAGGATCTTTGGCGGTGGCGGCGGTGTAATTGTTCCTGCAGAAATCGAAGAGCTCCAAGCCTATGGAGTGACCCGTATATANTCCCCCTCCGANGGTCAAGCAATGGGTTTACAGGGCATAATCGATGACATACTACGACACTGCCAAATGGGTGCGCATCGTCCCCCTCCAGTTGACCCAGCTGAACTGACCGAAGGTGACAGTCTGCTACTTACCCGAGTTGTCTCAGCAATTGAGAATNNAGACTACTCTCAAACGCAAATGGATGAGCTTACCTCCAGAAGTAAAAAGACAAAACAGACGCCCATTCTCGGCATCACCGGAACTGGTGGCGCGGGAAAATCTTCCATTACAGACGAGATTATTAGGCGATTTCGGCAGGATAGTGGCGATTCCCTAACTATCGCGGTGCTCGCTATTGACCCCACACGAAAAAAAACAGGTGGTGCTCTATTGGGTGACAGGATCAGGATGAATGCAATTAATCATCCGAACGTCTTTATGCGTTCCATTGCTACCCGTAATGTAGCAGTCGAAATCCCGGAAAACCTGAATGAAATTCTAAACGCAGTCAAACTTGTAGGGTTTGACCTTATCATCGTCGAGACTCCCGGTATTGGTCAGGGCGACGCAGGTATTGTTCCTTTCGTGGGCACTTCTCTCTATGTCATGACTTCGGANTTTGGAGCTGCCAGCCAGTTAGAGAAAATCGACATGCTAGACTACGCCGATTTCTTTGCCATTAACAAATTTGAAAAGAAAGGAAGCGAAGATGCACTGCGAGATGTAGCAAAGCAGGTACAAAGAAACCGCGAATTATTTTCACAGACACCATCAGACATGCCCGTATTTGGGACTATTGCTTCAAATTTTAATGACGACGGAATCACAGCACTCTACCAGGCACTGTTACCCCATCTAAAAACTCAAGGCTTGCGTGATTTTAANTCGCTCCTCGCGGAGGTTAAGACCAAGACATCCACCCAACGCACCTTGATTATTCCTGAACGAGAACAACGCTATTTGGCCGAAATTGCCGAAGAAGTTCGCCGCTATCATCACTATGTAGACACGCAATCAAAACTTGCTCGGGAGAGACAACAACTGTTGGCAACCAANCACATGATTGAAGAAACAGGCAAAGACGGTTCCGGACTAGATGATCTTATCCATGAAAGAGAAAAAGCAATGGATACTGGTGCTAAACAAATACTAAAAACCTGGCCACAAGTAAAAAAAGACTACGCTGGCAACGAGCATGTAATGAATGTTAAAGGCCAAGAGATTAATACAGTTCTAACCCGAACTTCTCTATCAGGCANTCCTATCCCCCGGGTTGCTCTACCTCGGTATGAAGATCACGGCGAGCTACTGAAATGGATATTACTGGAGAACGTGCCAGGTAAATTTCCTTTTACTGCAGGAGTATTTAGATTCAAGCGTGAAACTGAAGATCCCACGCGCATGTTTGCGGGCGAGGGTGATGCCTTCAGAACCAATCGTCGCTTTAAGCAGTTATCAGAACATTCCGATGCTAA
The DNA here is from genome assembly GCA_002694855.1 of Gammaproteobacteria bacterium. Classification (GTDB taxonomy): domain Bacteria; phylum Pseudomonadota; class Gammaproteobacteria; order Pseudomonadales; family Pseudohongiellaceae; genus UBA9145. Next base: position 16,977 of record NZNL01000049.1, on the reverse strand, counting down.
AAGATTATCTACAGCNTTTGATTCTGTGACTCTGTATGGCTTCGACCCCGCCATCCAACCTGACATCTTCGGCAAAGTTGGAAATTCCGGCGTATCCNTCGCCACACTTGACGACATGAAGGCTCTATATGACGGCTTCGACCTATGTAATCCATCTACTTCTGTGTCAATGACGATTAACGGACCGGCACCCACTATCCTGGCCATGTATCTGAACGCAGCTATCGATCAGCGTGTTAATGCCTTTGTTGAAGAAAATAATAAACAACCAAATGAGAAAGACTGGGATGAGATCAAAGCCCACACATTGGAATATGTGCGTGGGACGGTACAGGCAGACATCCTCAAAGAAGACCAAGGACAAAACACCTGTATTTTCTCCACCGATTTCAGCCTGAAACTAATGGGCGACATACAAGAATATTTTACTGCCAACAAAATACGTAATTTCTATTCTGTATCAATCTCTGGTTACCATATTGCCGAGGCTGGTGCCAACCCAATTTCACAACTGGCCTTTACCCTTTCTAATGGCTTTACATTAGTTGAAGCGTATCTTGCACGAGGCATGAAAGTTGATGACTTTGCCCAAAACTTATCGTTTTTCTTCTCTAATGGAATGGATCCGGAATATACAGTCATGGGCAGAGTGGCTCGGCGNATTTGGGCTACTGCAATGCGTTTTCGCTACGGCGCAGACGAGCGTAGCCAGAAGCTTAAGTACCACATTCAAACTTCGGGTCGCTCNCTGCATGCCCAAGAAATGTCATTTAACGATATACGTACGACACTACAGGCTCTGATNGCCATCTATGACAACTGCAACAGCCTCCACACCAATGCCTATGATGAGGCCATCACTACACCGACCGAAGAATCGGTCCGAAGGGCTATAGCAATCCAGCTCATCATCAACAAGGAGTGGGGCTTGGCTAAGAATGAGAATTCAAACCAAGGATCCTTTATTGTCGAAGANCTCACCGATCTTGTTGAAGAGGCCGTACTCAAAGAATTCGAACGCATTTCCGACAGAGGAGGAGTGTTGGGAGCTATGGAAACAGGCTACCAGCGTGGCAAAATTCAGGATGAGTCTATGTACTACGAACACCGCAAGCACGATGGCAGCCTGCCTATCGTTGGTGTAAACACGTTTCTGAATGCCGAACCGGATGAAAAGATAGACATCAAGCTTGCCCGATCAACGCAGGAAGAGAAAAAGAGCCAGATCTCTAGGCTTAAGGCATTCAAATCGCGGAACGCAAAACACTCAGAAGAAGCTCTGCGAAACCTAAGTAACGCCGCTAACAATAATGAGAACGTCTTTGCCGAATTGATGAACACCGTCCGCTATTGTTCATTGGGCCAAATAACTAATACTTTCTTCGAAGTGGGCGGTCAGTATCGCAGGAATATGTAGCCCTATTTATACCCTTTGGGAGTGCGATGGATGTGTAATGGGTTTCGTAAAAATTTGAATCAAATTACTCTGCCCCTTAGGTTTCTGGCCCACTAGTCTATCAGGCGATAGCCCGAAGGGGTGTACTCNATCGANCTGGGGAAATCCAACTCCTCAATTTTTGACCGCCCCACAAAGACTGCATCTTCAGCTGCTCTGCTTCCACCATATCTGCGCATAAACTCACTTTCAGCTTCACGGTCTGGTATTTGATCTGTCAGTGCCATACGAACAATTTTGGCGACTTCTTCNGGGTTGTCGCGCTGAGGATAGTGGCCTGCCGTCGGTAGAATCCAGAAGCTACTCTCAACCTCTCGATCGTTTAGATAGGTATCCCATACATGGTTGGGAATCCGAATAGGATTGACGTTGTCCGTCAATCCCCACAGATAAGCTACGGGTACTGGGCTGCGTAGCAGATTCTCCAGCCAACGGGTCTCATTTACCTGGCGTTCTAACAAGTAGCGGCCAACATAGAGCAGTGAGATGTTACCTTGGTTGAAAGCGAAGATATCGGAAAAAGCCAGTGATTCCGGTTCGCCTTCTGTGCGCCGCGGTTGAGCTGATCGAGCTTGTATCATTCGCTCACCGGCNTCGGCATCGAGTAAAGNCAATTGAAATGGCACTAGGTTGGCGAGTGGGAGAAACATGCCACTGTTGGATAAAAAATGATAATTAACCGTGTAGCCCGGGCTGGGGTTATCCAGGTAATTCCCGAGAAAAGCGAGGCCGATACTCACACCACGATCATGTGTAAAGAGTGCGAAATCCTCGAANCCGACTACCTCGCGAACGAAATGGTCCACAATCTCAGCATTCTCAGCCAGCATATAATTGTAGCCATCAAGCGGCTTATCGGAGAATCCGGAACCGGGAAAATCCAACGCAGCAATATGATACTCGTCTTCAAGATAGGGGATCATCTTGTAGTAATCGAAACTAGAATTAGGGAAGCCGTGGATCAACACCAATTTCGGTTTAGATTCGTCTCCCCAGGTCCTATAGAAAACATTTACCTTGGCTGCGTTATTGTCTTCTGTAGTCGATGTCCATTCGAAGTAATCTCCACCAACATACCAGTCGTTTGCCAAGTCCGAGTAAAAAACAAATTCGCTGTCCTGGGCGACGCTTAGCCCATTAACAAGAAGGAAGACGAGCACGGGAAGCCTGCGAAATAAGGAACTTCTCATAGAATAACTCTCGAAATTGTTTGATTAACGAGTCAAAAAGAACGTGGATACTACCATATCAGCAGAAATCTCAAACCTCGATTTGACCAGTGTCGTGGTATTCCTGCCGAACTATTCTGATAGACAGCGGACAGGAGGGTAGCGCCAAAATCTAGCATTGCGTCGGTAATAAAGGAAATCTGGACTAACTCCTGTCTTTTACCCGAAACAAAAAATTTGAGTAGTCGGTAAATAAGAAGACAAAACGGCAAAGAACGATATAGCGATAATTACTATCGCATTACATTAGGAGAATGGTTCCCTTCAGCTGTCGGGATTTATTGCTTTTTNCCCGAGCATAAAAAAGGGCGGTCAATCCGCCCTATTTTCATTGGTTAGCCTATTCTGACACATTTACCGTAACCCAGGCATCGTGGTAGAGACCCCCATCATCTGCTCGACCCCAGAGAATGTACTCACCGGGTTCACTGAACATAGCATTCACTTCATAAAGATTATCTTCCGGAATAGGAGGTGCCAACCAGAGTGCACCCCAAGGTGAGTTGGCACTAGTACGGGTATCTTCCCAGACCTTTACCTGGGGAGGATCGAATGTAACATCGCCGGGGCCACGCCACTTGTTCCAAGAGTAAAATAGGCCATTGACTTTGTTCACAGTCACATTTATCGGCGGTGTCATCAAGCGCCGTTTCTGGATAGTTTCAGCCGTAATGAAAGCGGCTGCCAGACTACCACCTTCAGTTAATTCGACAAACCGACGCGTTTCTTCAACCAGGTCCGTCGGCTTCGGCAAACCATCATCGGCGATCTGAGCACGTAAATCGAGTGCCTCACCCACTGCCGCTGCCCGAATACTGTCACCTTGAACTGTGACTACCGGAGCTACATTGGCTCGAGATTCAGGGCTTGAGGTACCGGCACCGAGTGACCCTGTTTCTGAAGCAATTACCATATTGTCGACAAGGTAATCCGGTTTCAGCGTGGCATAGGCTTTGCGTTCTACCCCNTTGACGTTGAGTGTCCACACCAATTCTCGTTCGCCCCAATCAGAAGGAACAGCAACCTCAAAAGTAAAGCGATTACGGCGCGGCAAAAAATGGGTAGGTTGGCCNCGGTCCATGTCACCTGGAGAGAAATTATTGTTCTCTCCTACGGGCATATCGGGAGTTTCTTCCCAGTTCTCGTTCATGTAGCCGAACATCATGCTAAAAGTGCCGTCATCATTTGGGCGCCAACCTTCAAATGCTGGCTCTACGTGTCGGCCCTTGCTGTAAGTCTGCGCAAACACAGAATGTGCGCATAAAACGGTCAACAGGATCCCGGCAATTACCTTGATCACTAACCTGCTTCTTGTTAGTTCAAATGCTTTCATACTTTTCAGCCTCTCGTTTTAGGACTGGTTTCTCGATCAATCAGACGCCGGAGACTGCTCTGGCATCGGTGCCACTAAAGGAGCACCACACAGCGGACANCCGATTACATGATCGTTCGGTCCCAAGTTTAAAACTTGACGTCGGTTTTCCATCTCAGCAAAGAACTGCTCCTCATTCATCTTTACGCGCATTCCGAGATCGATAAACATATTGGTTACAGAGCGATTGCCTGACCCCTGCCAATTCCTAGGATCGGGCACGTTGGGATTAGTATCCGTATTATTCATATATCCGACAATATGCAGAATAGTGCCTTTNGGCAGCAAAGGAGCAGCTTGGTCTTCGTAGGCATATCCCCTTACCCAGTTATGGTCATAACCGACACAGGAAAGGGTTTCTNCTGTGTATCCCCAGATTGCTTCCAGACACATACGTTCTCCTGGTGCATGCAGGTGTGGCTCAAAAGTGACAATCTTTGTGTGATCCTCAAGCACCTTGTATGCGTGCAATTCTTGATCGTTTTCACTCCCTGCTATACTTATGTCTACCCCATTACCAAGTCCTAGTATCGATCGCTCATACTTTGGTTCGTAGCCCTTAGGATGAAAACGGAATCCTATTTCTAAATGGCCTGTAGTGTCCTGACCATTGGAATGTATGTGTACCGAGTTAGAATATATGTAAGTTCCGGCGCGCAGCAGTCGGCCCCCATCTTCATCGAATAGGTCAGGATTACGGCCAACNTCATGCACAGGCCATCCTGTGACGGACCCTTCGACGCGTTGTCCGTTCTCATCCAATTCTGCCGTGCTCCAGATCATGTGGTGAAAAATGTAGCGACCGCCTACCGTAGCCCGACCAGTTCCAATCTGATTATTGACGTCATTAACTTCAATGATTTCCACCGATTTAACGTAACGGTCCTCTTCCAGCCCTACAGGAACCCGTTCAATTTCGCCCCACCAGTCCGGTGTTCCCGCTAGTTTAGTCACATCGTTTGTTTTGACAATTAAGTCAGGGCCACCCGCAGTCCATTTAATGCTGTCGTCGAAAACAAGGGGTTCTGGGGCGTTAGCGAGATTACCTTTGGGGGCGCCACTGCGAGCCCAACTGGAAATAGCGGCAAGTTCTTCATCACTAAGAGAAGGATCATCTTTGTAACTCTGAATGCCGATGTCNTTCTCCATATACCAAGGTGGCATGGCACCCGCACGATTGCGTAACCCGGTCTTGTATTCAATGAGTCCAGCAAACGGAGCGACCTGCTCAAAAGTCACCAGTGGCATTGGGCCAACACCACCGGGTCGGTGGCAATGCTGGCAACTTCGTTGCAGGATAGGTTCAATATCCTCGTGGAAAGTAAACTGCTCTTCTTGAGCGTTGGCCATAAAAGGAAGGCCCAGCAAAAGCAGAAATCCCAACGTCTTGCAAAAAGTAGTCGCGTTAATGCTTGTAATTGACATTCTCAGAACCTCTTATATGATTTCGCCGTTTTGGTGTTCCTAGGTTATAGAAAGCTTTCGATCATTTCATTCATTCTGGTCGGGTTTTCCGAAGCTTGCAACACCCAATGAACAGAGCTACGCGGCTCTGGGACACATTCTAGACGACTTCGCGAAATCGTGAAATTGGTTTGTGTCCAAGACTAATCGGAAAAAGCCTGTCTTTCTTCTTCTGTGATCTCCTTGATGCTCAGTTTAATACGACCACGGGCATCGAGATCGGTACACTTCACTAATACATCCTGCCCTTCTTGTAGGTGTTCATTCACATTCTCCACTCTTTCNTTCGATATTTGAGAAATATGAACTAGGCCATCCTTACTAGGCAAGATTGTCACAAAGGCTCCAAAATCTACAATTCTCGCCACCTTGCCATTGTAAAGCTTACCAATTTCGGCTTCAGCTGTAATGGCGTTAACCATTTCCACAGCCTTGTCACGAGACTCGGTGTCCTCACCATAAATGCGTACATTGCCATCATCGTCGATGTCAACAGAAGCTCCTGTGTCTTCNGTTATTCCCCGGATAACAGCTCCGCCTTTACCGATCACATCACGGATCTTATCGGTATCAATCTTCAACATAGCCATCGATGGTGCATTTTCNGAAACCGTCGGTCTGGATTCGGCTAGAACTTTGTTCATCTCTCCAAGGATATGCAACCTCGCTTCACGAGCTTGGGCCAATGCGATTTCCATGATTTCTTCAGTGATACCTTGAATCTTGATATCCATTTGAAGCGCTGTAATCCCATCAGTTGTGCCCGCNACCTTGAAATCCATATCTCCCAAATGGTCCTCATCACCAAGTATATCTGTTAGTACCGCGAAGCTATCTCCCTCTTTTATCAAGCCCATAGCGACTCCCGCCACCGGAGCTGAAACCGGCACTCCGGCATCCATCATCGACAAACTACTGCCACAGACACTGGCCATAGAACTAGAGCCATTGGATTCGGTAATTTCCGAAACTATACGAATAGTGTAAGGAAATTCTTCTTCGCTAGGCATTACGGCAGCGACGCCACGTTTAGCAAGTCGGCCATGTCCAATTTCNCGNCGTTTCGGCCCGCTCATGAAACCGGTTTCACCAACCGAAAATGGCGGAAAGTTATAATGAAGCATGAAAGCATCTTTCTTAGTCCCATTTAGACCTTCCACTATCTGAGCATCGCGCAGAGGACCCAAGGTGGTTATTACCAACGCCTGAGTTTCACCGCGAGTAAACAGCGCCGAACCATGGGTTTTCGGTAGCAATCCTGCTTCCACATGAATGTCACGAACAGACTTGGTGTCTCGACCATCGATACGTGGCTCGCCTTTAATAATTCGATTACGAACAGTGCTTTTCTCAAGCCCGCTGAAGACTTCGACGACTTCATCTTCAATGGGTCCAGATTCTTCTTCTACAAACTGTTCTATAGCCTGTTGCCTGAGTGCGTCGGTCGCCTCATAGCGCTTAACTTTTTCTGAAATCTGGTAGGCCTCAGTAACTCCGTCTGCAAACATTTCAGTAATCGCTGTTTTCAACTCATTGTTTTCGGGGGGTGCTTCCCATTCCCAGGCCGGTTTACCAACTTCTTGTTTCAGTTCTTCTATGGCATTAATGACAACCTGCATTTCCTGATGAGCATACAATACTGCTCCTAACATTTGATCTTCGGACAACTGACTAGCTTCGGATTCCACCATCAACACCGCTGANTTAGTGCCCGCTACAACCATATTGAGCAAAGACGATTCCAGTTTTTCATAATTGGGATTGAGCACATAGCCTGTCTTCTCATCGTATCCAACGCGGGCTCCCCCAATGGGCTCCAAGAAAGGTATACCTGAAATAGATAGTGCCGCAGAAGCGCCAATTATTGCCGCGATATCCGGGTCCTCTTCCTTGCCACCTGAAATTACAGAGCAAATCACCTGCACTTCGTTCATATATTTTTTGGGGAACAAAGGCCGAATGGGCCGATCGATTAGACGCGAGGTTAGGGTTTCTTTCTCCGTTGGCCGCCCTTCACGTTTGAAAAANCCCCCGGGTATCTTGCCTACCGCATAGGTTTTTTCTTGGTAATTAACNGTTAGCGGGAAAAATTCCTGTCCTGGCTTGGCCTTTTTTCTTCCTACAACTGTAGCCAATACCTGGGTGCTGCCCATGCTAACCACCACCGATCCGGTTGCTTGTCGAGCGACCTTACCCGTTTCGATGATGACTGATTGATCGCCAAACTGAACCGTCTTACTTACCTGATTAAACATAATTTTTTTATCCTAATAATTCAAAACATACACCTCTATTACCTCGGGCGTATCGTTCTAGTGATACAGTATTTAACTATCAGTGACTTTACCTACGCAGACCGAGTCGCTTAATAAGTGAAGCGTATCTTTCAATGTTTTTACGCTTAAGATATTCAAGTAACTTTTTCCTGTTATTCACCATGCGAATAAGACCACGTCGTGAATGGTGGTCATGGGTATGCTCTTTGAAGTGAGCTTGCAATTCATTAATATTAGCGGTCAATAAGGCTACCTGTACCTCTGGGGAACCGGTGTCACCATCACTCAGNGCGTATTCTTTAACAATTGTTTCTTTCTGTTCAGCTGATAAAGCCATTACTTTTCTCCGTAATATGCGGCGCAAATGATGCTTGCTGGTAGTGTGATTTCCCCACTAAGTACCAACTGAGCAATGCCAATATCCTTATAAAATCAGGGTAACCATGCATATTTATAGTTACCTAATACTATTCCTTTTGCTTGTTTTTAGTTGATTACAATAAGCTATTTTCTCTTTCGAATAACATCGTTATTAATTAATGATCAAACGCNTAGGAGCNACCTTACCGTCATCATCAATACTNCCGATACCGATAAATTGCTCGTCTTCGTACATTCTCACCAGACCATTTTTTGGCAAGTGTCTTACCAACACTGCCTGNCCATTTTTAACATGGCTNGCAGTAATACTGGGCAANTTGACTTCTGGCANATCNTGTATNGCCCGGTCCATTGGAATAAGAAACTGATCAATNTTNTCCAGCCCCCTATTTTCCTTTTCCAAGGCTAATTCTTCAGNGCTAATGCTGTCTTTTTCCGTAAACACNCCTGCCTGGGTTCTGCGTAANTCAATNACATGGGCACCACANCCCAGTNNCTGCCCCAAGTCATCTGCAATGGTGCGAATATAAGTGCCNTTGCTACAAGATATTTCTAACTCTAGCTCACTATNAACAAACTCTACTAANCAAATTTGATACAGCGTTACTAGTCTTGGTTCTCTTTCAACGGNAATACCTTTGCGAGCAAGTTTGTAAAGCGGCACTCCGTTCATCTTAATCGCAGAGTGCATTGGAGGCACCTGTTCTACCTCTCCTTTAAACTTTGTGAGTGCTCTTTCAATCGCTTNGCGACTNACNCTTATTCCTTCGTTTCGCTCAATAATCGAACCTTCGCTGTCACCAGTGTCAGTTCTTATACCCAATTTTATCCTAGCTCNATAGCGCTTATCAGAGTCCAAGAGAAACTGCGACACCTTGGTCGCTTCTCCTAAGCACACAGGCAATACGCCAGTAGCGAGTGGGTCGAGACTGCCAGCGTGACCGGCTTTGTTAGCCTCATAAAGCCTTTTGACTTCTTGCAAGGCCGCATTAGAACTGAGCCCATTAGCCTTGTCCAGCACCACGATGCCGCTAATATTTCGAACCCTGCGTCGACGCTGCCTGCTCAATCAATATTCCTTTTNTCCGNCTGACTTAATACTCTAATAGCTACGCTAACGTTGTTCTTGATCCGCTGCTAACGCATNGTCGATGAGGTCCGAAAGCTGCTGGCCCCTCTCTACACTGCTGTCATAGTGAAATTGAAGCTTGGGTACCGAACGAATTTCTAACCGCTTAGCCAACATCGACCTAAGAAAACCAGCTGCCTGGCGCAAAGTTTTCAGATTTTCTTCAACCTCCAACTTGTCTATCTCACCAGGNTNAGTTAAGGATGCATGATTCAGTTCTTCGCTGTCTGATAGAGTATTCAAAACNGTGACATACACGTTGGCATAACCCAAGTCTCTACTTATNTCCACTCCTGTAATAGAAACCATGCCAATTCGCGGGTCTTTCATTTCTACCTGAATCAACGTGGCTAATTCTCGTTGAATTTGATCGGCAACTCGCTGGTTTCTGGATGATGTCTCGGACATGGCCTTTAAACTCCAATTGCCTAGAGGCTTCTTGCAACTTCAGTCTTTTTGTATACTTCAATTTTGTCACCAACTTTGACATCGTTGTAATTGCGAACGCCAATACCGCACTCCATACCATTTCGAACTTCTGCCGCATCATCCTTAAACCGTCGGAGTGACTCCAGTTCGCCCTCGTAGATAACCACGTTGTCGCGCAAGACACGAATAGGTTTGCTGCGATAGACAGTACCTTCAACTACCATACTGCCGGCGATCTGGCCGAATTTTGGTGAATTGAAAACGTCTCGAACCTCTGCAACGCCGATAATTTCCTCTCGAATATCCGGCGCCAATAAGCCACCCATTATGACCTTGGTATCATCGATAACATCGTAGATGACATTGTAATAGCGTAATTGCAACCCTTCGTTCTCGGCGATATCAAGTGCCGTCTTGTCCGCACGCACGTTAAACCCAATTATCATGGCTTTGGATGTTTCCGCCAAGTGCGCATCATTTTCCGATATTCCCCCAACCCCGGAGGCGACGATGTTCACTTCTACTTCATCGGTATTCAGTTTCTGCAATGAAGTGCTGATAGCCTCTAACGATCCGCGTACATCTGCCTTGAGAATGACGTTGAGGATCTGCTTATTATCCCTACCTATAGCCGTAAACATGCTCTCCATCATTGCTGATTGTTGCTTCGCTTGATGAGAATCTCTATGACGCTCCCGCCGAAATTCAGCAACTTCCCGTGCTTTCTTTTCATCAGTCACAACAACAAATTCGTCTCCGGCGTTGGGCACACCGTTAAGTCCGAGAATTTCCACTGGTATGGAAGGACCCGCAGACGTAACGATATTACTCATCTCGTCGACCAATGCTCGAGCTCGGCCGTATTCGTGACCAGCCAGCACGATGTCACCCGTATTCAGAGTGCCATTCTGAACCAGTACAGTGGCCACGGGGCCACGGCCCTTGTCCAGCCTTGATTCAATAATTACTCCTTGCCCTGGCACATCGGCATACGCCTTTAATTCCAACAATTCTGCCTGCAGTAGTATCGCTTCCAGCAAATCATCGATACCCTGACCCGTTTCCGCGGAGACCTCAATAAATTGTGTGTCTCCCCCCCAATCCTCAGGAATTACTTCTAGCGCAGATAATTCGTTCTTAACCCTCTCAGGATCCGCTCCCTCCTTATCCATCTTGTTGATCGCGACCACTAACGGCACTTTGGCTAGCTTTGCGTGTTGTACGGCCTCCTCTGTTTGCGGTTTCGCGCCATCATCACCTGCAACAACAAGCACAATAACATCTGTAGCTTTAGCTCCCCGTGAACGCATGGCCGTGAACGCAGCATGGCCGGGTGTATCCAGGAAACTGATCAAGCCATGGTCGGTATTCACGTGATAAGCACCAATATGTTGTGTTATTCCCCCTGCCTCATGGGAAGCCACTTGGGATTTGCGAATGTAATCAAGCAGCGAAGTTTTACCATGGTCTACGTGACCCATTACAGTGACAACTGGCGCTCTACTTACCTCATCCTCACCGATTTCCGAAGCTAGTGATTCAGCTAATTGTTCTTCGATGGCATCTTCGGATACGAATTTAGCCTGATGACCCATTTCTCCAATCAAAAGCGACGTAGTATCTTGATCGAGCATCTGATTAATGGTGGCCATCACTCCCATATCGAATAGGACTTTGATAATTTCAGCCGACTTAACCGACATCTTTTGAGCCAGCCCAGACACCGAGTTGGCTTCTCCGATAGTGATTTCTCTGGAGATAAATTCGGTGGGTTTTGCAAACGCGTGCTGTTGCGCGGAAAGCCTGGCTTTGCTCTTGCGTCCACCCCCCCTACGCGAGCGACCACTAATTCCGTCGAAATCGTCTCCCTCGAGCACGAAGTCGTCATTGACATGAATATTCTTCGCATGCCGTTTTGGGGCCTGAGCCTTGGCCTTGTTACGAAGATGTGTTTTCTTCTTCTCTACGGGATCATCGGAGTCTTCCTTGGTCTGGGCCTTGCGCTTTGCCCCAGCCTTACTCGCACGTCCTGTCTCGGCATCAGAAGGAGGAACATCCGCAGACGGCGCTGCCGGCAGATCCCGCAGTTCTTCCTGCTGCTCTGGCTTCTCAGGTTGCGTGATTTCCTTTGCCGCTTCATGCTTTGCTTCTTCTTCACTAACCTGTATTTCTTCAGAAGCAATTGCAGCATTATCGAGTTTCTTTTCTTCGTCAGGGGCTGGCGCTTCTAATTCTGGTAAGGGTGGCTCTTCGTCTACCGGGCTGCGCTTTACGTAGGTGCGTTTCTTTCGTACTTCGACATTGACGGTCTTGCCACGACCGTGGCTTGAGGCAGCTTTCAATGTGCCAATTGTCTTGCGCTTCAATGTAATCTTTTTCGGAGCCGCACCAGTCGCTTCCCGGTCACCGTGGCTACGGCGTAGGAATAGCAATAACGCATTCTTATCCTCGTTAGAGATTAGCTCCTTTGCTTTTGTATGTGGAAGCCCTGCCTCCTTGATTTGGGACAGCAACTTCTTAACCGAAACACCGACAACTCCAGCTAATTCACTAATCGTTACATCTGCCATTAAATAGTCCCTCTCACTACTTCAGTTCGTAGTGTTTTTCTCCTCGAACCATGGTGCTCGTGCAGTCATGATCAATTTGCCAGCCCGTTCTTCATCGATGCTTTCAATATCTTTCAGTTCATCAATGGACTGCTCGGCCAAATCTTCCATGCTAAGGATGCCCTTTTTAGACAACTCGAGCGCCAGCACATTGTCCATACCTTCCATATTCAAAAGGTCATCCGCAATATTTGCAGATGACAAATCTTCTTGCGAGGCGATGGCCTGGGTAAGTAAAGCATCCTTTGCCCGATTACGGAGGTCGTTGGCNATCTCTTCATCAAACCCTTCGATTACGAGTATCTCATCCAGTGGCACGTAGGCAATCTCTTCCAAAGAAGTGAAACCTTCCTGCACAAGCACCTCAGCTACTTCATCGTCCACCTCAAGCGCTTGCATAAACAGTTCAATAAAACTGCTCGCTTCCTGTTGCTGTTTAGCTGCCGCATCTTCTTCGCTCATGACGTTAATTGTCCAGCCGGTCAGCTCGCTAGACANACGCACATTCTGACCGTTTCTGCCAATAGCCTGGGCCAGNTTTTCTTCTTCTACAGCGATGTCCATCGTGTGGCNATCCTCTTCCACGATNATAGATGCTACCTCTGCCGGAGNCATCGAATTGATCACCAGTTGNGCAGGATTGTCATTCCATAAAATAATATCTATACGTTCATTTGCGAGTTCATTAGACACTACCTGCACACGAGAACCACGCATCCCAACACAGGCTCCAACCGGATCGATGCGGCCGTCGTTAGTGCTAACCACAATCTTGGCCCGCGAGCCCGGGTCGCGCGCAGCAGCNTTGATTTCTATTATTTCTTCTGCAATCTCTGGCACTTCGATCTTGAACAANTCAATCAACATATCCGGGGAAGTGCGGCTCAAGAAAAGTTGGGGACCCCGTTGTTCCGACTGCACATCGGTGAGCAGAGCCCGCATTCTATCACCTATGCGAAAGGTCTCTCGCGGGATCATCTGGTCTCTTGGCAGCAGAGCTTCAGCGTTTTTNCCAAGGTCGACAATGATGCTGTCTCGCGTGACCTTCTTGACGGTTCCAGCAACGAGTTCGCCTACCCGATCCTCGTACTCTGAAATTACGATTTCTCTTTCCGCTTCCCGTACTTTCTGAACGATTACCTGTTTAGCAGTCTGTGCTGCGATACGACCAAATTCGACATTGTCGATTTTCTCTTCCCATGTATCGCCAATTACCAGTGACNTATCTTTTCCACTGGCCTGTTCAAGAGTCAACTGGAACCCTTCTTCTAGGTATTCTTCTTCGTCCACAACTGTCCATACACGAAATGTTTCGTAGTCGCCCGTATCACGATTAACTGAAACTCGACACTCTATTTCCTTGTCGTCATAGAGTTTCTTGGTCGCGGTAGCAAGCGCCGATTCTATCGCCTCAAAAATCACACTGCGTGAGACACCCTTCTCGTTAGAGACAGCGTCCGCAACCATTAGTATTTCTTTGCTCATCATAACTGTATCACCCTACTCGAAGCCTTCGCCTGGATTCACTTCCAGACCTGGAACAAATGTTCCTTAAAATACGACATTCGCTTTTTCGATGTCTGTGTGCTGTAGCCGAAACCCTTCNCCATCAACGCTTAACACGATTTCGTCTCCTGAAACATTTTCTATCGATCCATTGAGCTTGCGCCTCCCATCCACAGGATGGTGCAAGCGCACTTTCACANCGCTACCTATAAACCGCCCGAACTGCTCCGAAGTAAACAAAGGTCTATCAAGCCCTGGTGATGACACCTCAAGAGTGTATTCACCGCCAATTGGATCTTCCATGTCTAATATGGCACTAACTTGNCGACTTACTTTTTCGCAATCCGCGATCGTGACTCCTTCTTCACGCTCGATATAAATTCTTAATATAGAGTATTTGCCTCTCTGGCTAAGATCGATTCCCCACAACTGCAACTCCATGGCTAACACGGTGGGCTCGATCAACTCTGTTATCGCCGTTTCACTTCTTTTCACGCAACCTCGTCCCATTAATNAGCATATATNTCAACACAAAGCCTTNTTGCCTCNACTAAAACCACGGNCCACACCTTTACCTCAGATACAAAAAATGGGCCAAACGCCCATTCTTAATTTATCCGTAATCCAGGCTAATCAGAGCCTAGTGCGGAGTATTTTTTTACGGTCATATGAGCTTTTTNCGCTCTTAAATCACGTTAAAAAAATTGGTAGCGGGGGCAGGATTTGAACCTACGACCTTCGGGTTATGAGCCCGACGAGCTGCCAGACTGCTCCACCCCGCACCAGNTCCTACATAACCCCTTGTTTTTTATCTAAANATATATGANCCAGTAAACTATGATCACAATCTCACAAGGGGCACGCATTATAAGGAGGAGAACGGGCTGAGGTCAAGATTTTACGCGGCTTTGCGGTGATTCAGTACTCCAACGATGCCACATTGAAAGATGGGTTTAAGAAGACAAAATTTGAATTTGAGCAGGCTGAAACCATCAATATTAGATATTCTCGGTAAAAGATGGTGCCGAAGGCCGGACTCTAATGNCTGTATATAACANNAATTTAGGCTATTAATNTAGCTTTAGCCCGCCATAAATAAAATTCTACCCCCCTGAAATTCATTAATGCNTGACCCTACAAATAAGGGTGGGGGGGAGGCCTTTTGCCCTACCTTAATAATTACAGTTGCCAACCCTATACTTAAAGNCTAATTTGAAAAAATCTGAAAAAATCGAATNGCAGTATTTGATGGGTAACACTTTAAGTATCTATTAAAAGGATAGCGACGAGCAAACCCTTCTTAACTACTGCCAGTCATTATTCATTTTGACCCGTGGCTCTCTGAATCAAAACAAAAAATAGATAGAAAAAAATTTNAAGGTTATTCATCGGGAAANCAAAGTGAAGTTGGTGTGGTGTTTAGNTTATGCCTCAGGCAAGATTCCTTAATAACACCTTTCTACGCNGATATTGTTTCTAAAATCTATCTAGAGATGCCGCTTATGTTTGCCAACTTACAATCATTGATATCACCTCTTCTGACCGTATTTGGTGATAACCGTTTCATTCAGTCCTCTCTAGCCATAGCCCTATCTTTTATAGTGGCTTGGNTATTTAATCGCATCATCATTACCGGACTCAAGAATTTAGCGCAAAAAACGCGCCTCACTTTAGACGACCAAGTGATTAGCCTGTTACATGGACCAATCTACAACAGTATTTTGCTCCTTGGACTTGCCAGCGCCTTATTGATTCTCTCGCCAGCCGACCTCTTCCTAGAAATTGGTTTCTCATTGATGAAGTCTTTTGCCCTTATTATTTGGGTAACTTTTTTGCTTCGCATCAATCGAATTTTACTCACTCGCATTGCAGAAAATGAGAAACGAATAAAGGTAGTTCATCACCAAACTCTGCCGCTATTCCTAAATCTGATCAACATCATTATTGTTGTACTAGCTGTTTATTTGCTATTTTCAGCGTGGAATATTGATATGACTGCTTGGCTAGCCTCCGCTGGCATTGTAGGCATAGCTGTAGGATTTGCTGCTAAGGACACACTGGCAAATTTGTTTTCCGGTGTCTTCATCATGGCAGATGCGCCTTATAAGATCGGCGACTTTATCGTCTTGGACACCGCCGAACGGGGTGAAGTAACCCACATCGGTGTCCGCAGCACAAGAATACTAACCAGAGACGATGTCGAGGTCACCATTCCGAATTCAGTGATGGGTAATACAAAAATAATTAATGAATCTGGCGGGCCGTCTGAAAAGTACCGTTGTATTGCCTCAGTTGGTGTCGCCTATGGCACGGATATCGATAAGACAAGAGACATCTTGATAGCGATCGCTCAGGCCGAAGTGCTCGTATGTGACGACCCCGCTCCCATAGTCCGTTTCCGTATGTTTGGGGCCTCCAGCCTAGATTTCGACCTTCTAGTCTGGATATCTAAACCTGCGTTGAGAGGTTCTGCGCTCGATAATCTTAATTGCGCCATCTATAAGGCGTTTAAGGAGCAGGGAATCGAAATACCCTATGCCAAACAGGATTTGTATATTAAAGAGCTGCCCAAACCAGTCTAGGCTTTATGTACAACGAAGGACAAGGTGTTTTTGACTTTCAATTATCAGGGCGCTCCATCTCTCACCCAGTTCCCTGATATCCGATATTTATAACGATAGCTATACAAAAGCATTACCTACCCTGCTAAAAGCGATCCTAGCGGAGGAGAGTGGCCGTTTTGGGCTGTTTCCTGCCTATAACAGTCGCTATTTGCGCCAAAGAGATATTCGATGGCAAATTAGTCAACTCCAGCAGGCGACACGTGGTGATGGGCGATGCCCCATTCATTGTTTTCTTTGACTAAGACCATCGAAAACCATGCTGTTCCCACAGGTCTAGGAGGCTGATTGTGCGGAATAACATTGAATAGTCTAATGAAACTTACAACAGCGGTGTCCCCATAAATTCTGACAAGTGGAGATTCGATTCTAACTATCATTTCAGGTTCGCCACCTTGTTCCCTAACCCTAGCATTATGGTTAGCAAGTTGAACTTCTAGGTTCTTTGCCTGATCCGTTTGACGAATACCTCCAGCAATTTGCACCCGATCTTCACGAACGAGTT
>NZNL01000048.1 GCA_002694855.1 Gammaproteobacteria bacterium | reverse complement strand
GGCTGGAATCGAAAATCGGTGCTGAAGACCGTCACTTGGTACATGGCTATACAGAGTCAGTGCGTGACATCGAACGACGCATACAGAAAGCCGAGGAGCAGATCGACCTGGATCTTCCGGAGCTCGCTCAACCCGCCGGCGTGCCTCCTGTTTTCGAAGATCACATGGAGATCATGCAAGACTTGCAGGTGCTAGCTCTGCAGACTGATCTCACGCGCGTAATAACTTTCATGATGAGTAAAGAACAAAGTCCGCGCCCCTATCCTCAGATCGATGTGCCCCAAGCGCACCATCCGCTGTCTCACCACAACAATGTACCGGAGCTGGTGGAGCGTATGTCGAAGATAAATACTTACCACGTGCAACTTTTCACCAACTACGTAGATAAGCTAGCTGCCATACCCGAAGGGGATGGCTCGCTGCTGGATAACGTGACTATTCTCTATGGAGGAGGAATTTCCAATAGTACGGGCCATTCCGGAACTAATCTGCCTGTATTTCTGGTTGGCGGTGGTGCGGGCTGGTTGAAAGGAGGAGAACACATCCATTACGCTAACAAACCTACTATGGCTGACTTGCACCTGAGTCTGATGGCTAAGTTCGGACTACATATAGACAAGCTGGGTGGAAGCACCGGGCCGATTCCTATTTAGCGCTCTGACAACAACGCTAGAAAAATAATCATGACTCCAGGCTGGCGAAAACTTCTACTTATTGGCTCGGTCTTCTTCGTTGTGCAATCCTATGCTCAGAACATGCCAGCCATTGTCAGCATGGCCAAAGAGGCAGACTGGAAAAACCTCGAATCTCTGCTCGAAGACGGGCTTAATCCTAATGTTGTTTACGGAGACGGCACTACAGCGCTTCACTGGGCCAGCTACCATGATAGCCTTAATGGCACACAAAATTTACTGGATGCCGGAGCGGATGTTAATGCATCTACCGACCTTGGCGTAACACCTCTTTGGTTGGCGGCGGAGAATGGAAGCGTCTTGATTACTGAAGCGCTTTTAGATGCTGGGGCCGATCCCACCATCCCCTTGCTCTCTGGTGAGACTATAGTGATGACTGCTGCACAAAGTGGTAATGGAGATGTAGTCAAGACATTACTGGCCGCGGGTGCTGATCCCAATGTCGCAGTGACTCGTGATCAAACTGCCCTAATGTGGGCGGCAGGCCGGGGATATTCAGCTTCTGTCGCAGCTTTGATCGAGTATGGGGCGGACGTCCATGCCCGATCGTTGGTGCGCCCCCAATATGTAAAATCCGAAAAAGTACAAGACAGCCATCCTGCATACAAGTATTGGATCGAACAAGGTGGTGACACGGCTCTAATGTTTGCAGCTCGCTCCGGTGATCTGAAGTCAGCTCAGCTACTTGTAGAAGCTGGAAGTGACGTAAACGAACTGTCAGCTTTCGGTACTAGTCCTATCATGATGGCAGTTCACGGAGGTAATTCAGAACTTCTGGACTACCTTCTGGAGAATGGAGCCGATCCGGATCTAAATGGTAGTGGTCAGACAGCACTCCATGACGCGGTTTTGCGTGGAAATCCTGAAACGGTAGAAGTCTTGATTAAGCACGATGCAAACTTAGAGGCTGTTCTAGAAAGCCCCACACCCACTCGACGCCAGTCTACTGACTATAGTTTTCATGATGCGCTGATCGGAGCAACACCACTCTGGCTTGCAGCCAGGTTCTCCGAACCCCTAATTATGGAGGCTCTTTTAGACGCGGGGGCCGATCCCCTGGTAGTCGTAGAAATCAATTACCCGGCGCAGCGACTTGGTGAACTCTACATCGCTGATGAAGGACCAATTAACTTGGTGATGGCAGCCGTCGGACTCGGGCATCCAAGGTTACGAATGAGCTGGGGCACAGCCGAACGACGGGCAGGGCAACTGCAAGATCGGCAATCGCTTGTGCTGGATTCTGTCAGGGTGGCCGTGAGCGCAGGAGCAGAGATTAATGCCCAAAATACAGACGGACAAACTGCACTGAGCTTTGCCAAACAGCGCCGCTATGGATCTGTCGTCGCCTTCCTAGAAGCTGCGGGTGCTGCTGAGTAATACTATTCTGATCTTGAGGCCCAATAACATTTGGGCTATCAATCCGGTGTTAAGTCCGTAAATTAGGGCCAGCCCAGTTATAATTCATCTTTTATACGTCTCTATACAGAAAGGGGTGATCTATGCGATTTTTTTCTTTCTTTCTAGCTTCTGCTTGCTTATTCCCAGCGTCTAGCGTGTCAGCACAAGATATTTTCGCAGGCATTCCAGTTGAGCCTCGTCCCTCGGATTATATCCATTGGAATGCAGAAGAGTTTGAGGGTTTCAAAAGCGAACTCCAGCNATCTTTGCNGGAAGGTAACGGNATCTGGGANACGGATTTTGTTTATTTGAACGCTTTGCCGCAGGCTGACCACAGACCGCATAACATACAAATTATTCACCGCTCTGGTTATACGCAACCCGAGATACATGAATTAAAGTGGGATATATACGTGATTCTGGATGGGTCAGGTGTTGCCCGAATCGGCGGGGAAAGAGTGGGTTGGGTANATGGNCTGCCACCGGANCAACAGCANCCNCAACTNGAGGGCTTCANGGAATACCAGGTCGGNGTTGGTGACATAATACACGTACCGGCCAGAGAGTGGCACCAGATGCTTACCGAGCCCANTGAATCGATTACTTATGCGCTAATCAATGTGTTTGAATGATTGATATCGGAGTGTCGGGCAATTGACTGGGGTGGTTGTCGAGGTGGCTTTGCCAACCGGTACTTGGCAAAGNTTGGAATGCAGTATCAATCAGAACAAGCAGAGATGGTGAATTCATTAATGCCTGCACCTCAACTGGCAAGATGTCATAATTGGANGCCGATTTGGACCGCGTGGCTATAATGNGCAAAGGCTATCGAGCTGGTAGAATGGTGATGCTGTGTGCGAGCGAGAAGGCTGGCATAAAAAAGATGTATAACTGATTAAGGAACCTATGAAAAACATTCTGTTCAGTGTATTTGCTCTCACTTTCGTAGGGTGTGGTTCGTCCCTTCCTAACTTTGTTAGTATGAACGATATTGAGATCGCAGCATACAATCGCACAGTTAGCGCTTGGGATCAGGTTATTTGTCGAGAAGAATCACACATCAGGAGCAGAATTCCACGTCGTCGCTGTCAAACTCGCATGGCCTGGCAACAGGATATAATTAGTGCTGTTGGTCAAGTTGGTACGGCCGGCTCTGGCCAGGACCAAATAATAGTAAATTAGACCCTGTGCTAGAAAATTAATCATTAGCCGAACCTTTATTTCGGTAATAGGTTGCTACACATCATCCTTTTATAGAAACAGATGAATTTAGCTTTTTACTTGAACTACCTCCTCTCAGCGGATTACTCTGTGGGCTGGCATCTACATAAAGATCAAAAATAACGAGGTGATACTATGCGATCATTGATTGGGCTGCTTCTATTGTTGTTTGTTGTTACCACTTGTTCCGAAAATTCNACTACCACATCTGAAGTGCCCCANCTAAGCTCTTCGTCAGCTCCAGAGACTACTTCCACNATATCGTCCGGCTACAATACTGAGCGGAACGCGTATTTCGGCGATCTCCATGTACATACTATGTACTCCTTTGATGCTTTCATTTTTGGAACCACCTCGTCACCNGATGATGCTTACGAGTTTGCTAAGGGTGGAACTATCATTCACCCGGCTGGCTTTGACATGAGCCTTGATACACCACTGGATTTCTACGGAGTCAGTGATCACGCTTTTTACCTAGGTGTCCTACGTCAAATGGCTGACCCAAGCACAGAAATTTCAAAGCATCCGGCGGCTGCCGGCATGTCGACTTTAGGTGGGTCGGATGATCGAGGCGCAAAATTCACCGCTATTCTACAGTTCATGCGCTCTGGACGAGGGCTGGAAATCAATGACCCCGTAATTCGAAAAGATGCCTGGGATGATATCGTGGCCTCTGCCAATCGCCATAACGATCCGGGCAACTTCACGGCCTTTGTTGCGTACGAATACACTGCCAGTGGTGCTGATAGNGGCAACTTACACCGCAACGTGATTTTCCGTGATGATATCGCTCCAGAATTACCTTTTTCCCGTCTGGACTCAAGCAATCCAGAGGACCTCTGGGCATGGATGGATAATAACCGAGCCAATGGCATAGAAAGCTTGGCAATACCGCACAATTCGAACGGTTCCAACGGATCCATGTTCATGCTGACTGATAATGCCGGCAGACCCATCGATGATGCTTACGCAAACTTGCGCATGCGCAACGAACCCTTAGTGGAAATCACTCAAGTTAAAGGTACTTCTGATACTCATCCTGCTCTGTCGCCTAACGATGAGTGGGCCGATTTTGAAATTATGCCATTTCGTATTGCGACTTCACTCTATAGCGAGCCGAACGGCAGCTATGTCAGGCAGGCCTACCTAAATGGCCTGAAGATGCAAGCAGAGGGAGGATTCAACCCATACAAGCTGGGCGTGATAGGTTCGAGCGATACCCACAACGCCAGCTATGCTGGAGACGAAGACGATTACTGGAGTAAAGTTGGATTGCGAGATGCCANCGGCGTGTTAAGGGGATCGGTTCCGCTTTCTGAGCCACGCGCGAATGGCGAACTTTATGCAGACACTTATTTCAATACCTGGGGNGCAGCTGGCTTGGCTGGNGTATGGGCGGAAGAGAACACTCGGGCAGCGATCTATGATGCGTTNCGCAGGAAGGAAACATTTGGNACTTCTGGAACCCGAATGAAAGTTCGCTTCTTTGCTGGTAATGACTTACCGGAACTTGATGATGAGGATTTNATTGGCAAAGCTTATGGCGGTGGAGTACCCATGGGNGGAGATCTGATTGCTAATGCCGCNGNNATTCCNTCGTTCATTGCTTGGGTAGCGAAAGATCCAAATAGTGCTTCGTTNCAGCGNCTGCAAATCATTAAAGGGTGGGTCGAGGATGGTGAAGCACAAGAGCAGGTTTTTGACGTGGCTTGCTCCGACGGAGGGTCCGTCGATCCCACAAGCCATCGNTGCCCGGACAATGGAGCCCAGGTGAATCTCTTGGATTGCAGCATTAGTGAAGGACTTGGTGCTGCTGAGTTGAAGGCGCGCTGGCAAGATCCAAGTTACGATCCTGATCAGCATGCCATATATTACGTAAGGGCCTTAGAAAACCCAACTTGCCGTTGGTCGACCTGGGATGCCATTCGCGCAGGAGTTGCTCCACGACCAGATTTGCCGGCTACCATTCAGGAGCGAATTTGGTCGTCACCGATCTGGGTTACTCCGTCCCAGTAAATGAGCGTGGAGATTCAGCGTTGAGTGGCTTGATTCGGCAGCCATTGGTGTGGTTCGCGCTAATTGGTATAGCGTTGTTCGTCGCAGATTCGCGTTTCTCCGTTGGTCGCAGCGAGATTTACGTTTCGACGGGACTTCAGGATCGACTAGCTGCGCTGTGGACAACTCAAACTGGTCTTATCGCGACAGAGGATGAGCTTGACTCCTTATTGCAGAATTGGATAAGAGAGGAAGTGCTTTACCAAGAAGCACTCCGGCTCGGCCTCGACCAAGAGGACTCCATTGTTCGCCGTCGCCTCGTGCAGAAGCTTAGTTTTATTGCTGAAACTGAACAAACCCTTGCTCCAGAAATCTCTACTTTAGAAACTTTTTATCGCAACAATATCGATGACTACACATTGCCTAAGCGTTATTCCTTTCGTCAGCTCTATTTTGAATCATTGGGTTCAGCAGAACAGGCTTTGCGAGACATTGGGTTAGGCCACGACACGTCTGGGCTGGGTGACCCAACAATGCTAAATGCGAGCTATGCTTACCGCAGCGCGATTGATCTTAATGCGACTTTTGGTTTCGGATTCCCCGATCAATTACAGGGGCTGGAAATCGCAAAATGGCAGGGACCTATTAGAAGCGGCTTTGGCTATCACTTGATACAGACAACTTCAGTTGAACCCGAGCAGACTTCTCCCTTCGCAACCGTGCAGCAGCAGGTGGCGATCGACTACCGGCAATACCAACAGGAAAACGCACGGGACGCCTTTGTCATTAATTTGATGGATCAATACACTATCGTGGTCGAACAGCGGTGAAACGTTTATTTGTTTATTTCGCATTACTCTGTTGTTGGATTAATTTTTCTCATGCCCATGAAGTACGTCCGGCCTTCCTGAAGGTCACAGAGACAAACCTTGAAGCAGACCGGTCTGAATTTGAGATTTCATTTCGTCAACCCCAAATAAACGGCCGCTTTTTGGGTCTAAGTGTTTCTACTAATTGTGATGCTACTGAGTTGTCAGCTAGTCTAACTGATGGCGCGTTAATTGAAGTCCTTGAGCTGGAATGCGGAGAAGAGAGTCTGCAATATATTGAAATCAACGGCCTCGATCGTACCCTGATTGATACCCTGGTAAATATCAAACGACTCGATGGCAGTATTGACGAGATATTAATTAACGGGAATGAGCCAAGACTGGATTTGACCGCGGCTACGCCGANNGTACCTGTATACTTAATTATAGGTATAGAGCATTTGTTGCTTGGTTTTGACCATATACTATTTGTTATAATGTTGTTGTATTTGGTGCGATCCTCTTGGGAGATATTTAAAGTAGTAACTAGTTTCACGATTGCACATTCACTAACCTTAGCGCTTTCTGCCTTTGAGCTGGTGCAATTATCTTCCGCTCCAGTCGAAGCAGTGATTGCTGGTAGCATCGTTTTGTTGGCCTATGAAAACCTACAAAAAAGCGGTTCTGTGAGTAAAGCCTTCCCTGTACTTGTAGCGTTTGGCTTTGGGTTACTGCATGGGTTGGGTTTTGCCGGTGCCGTGGCGGAAATTGGCCTACCAGAAGAGAGTCAGTTGATAGCTTTACTTTTATTCAATATCGGCATTGAACTTGGTCAATTGGTCATAATCGCGGTGGTATTGGTGTTGCTAATGGTAATTCGTCTAAAATTTATCAGGCTTCTTTACGAAGCACCTATTTATCTAACCGGTGGAATCGCTAGTTTCTGGTTTGTGCAGCGTAGTTGGCAAATCTTTGCACCCGCGATTGGCTAAAATATCATGATTAAGAAGAGCAACAGTGTTATCAAACAGCGTACATTGTTGTTCCACCTACCACAGTTCTCACAATCTCAATATTCTTAATATTGTCAGGATCAACATCGTGCGGATCGTCGGCTAGGATGACGAAGTCAGCCAGCTTACCGGCAGTGATGCTCCCCTTTATGTTTTCCTCGAAGGAAGCATACGCACCATTTAGAGTACAGATACGCATTGCCTGATCAATGGTAATTCGCTGATTAGGGCCCCACACCCTGCCATCGAAATCTTTTCGAGTTACCATGCTCTGCAGGGCCATCATTGGTTCAAAAGGTCCCGGTGTGTAATCAGAAGCCGGTGCTACAGGGATGTTATAATCCAAGAATGACTTGTGGGCGAACATCCAGCGCATTTTCTCTTCACCGTACTCTACCCACTTGTTGCCATGGTAATGTACGTAAGTATAAAAAGGAGCAGGTATCACTCCTAAATCCTTGATCCGTTGCAACAGGGCTGGGTTAACGAGAGAACAATGCTCAATACGATGGCGCGGGTCATTACGTGGCCATAATCTCTGCACTCGTTCGTAGGCATTGAGCACCATTTCGATAGTGACGTCTCCGTTGGCATGAATGCCAATTTGGAAATCATTGCGATGTGCATTCTCAACGGCCTCATGTATTTCTTCCTGGCTCATTGTAAGAATNCCGTAATCGTCAGGCCGNCCTTCAAAAGGCGTACTCATCCGCATAGTNCGCTCTGAGGCTGAACCGTCAGCGCTGAACTTAACNGCGCCAATGCGAAGCACTTCGTCGCCGAAACCCGNGCGTATCCCNGCATTTACCAAGTCTTCGAANAGCTGCACGCGAGGNAACAAGTACATGCGAAACCGCATGCCNCCATCAGCACGGGCGTCTTGNTAAGCAATCATGTCATTACGACTTGCGCCGGTNTGATGAACCGAAGTCAGTCCGGCTTTAGTCATCAACTCAGTAATAAGTTTGACGCCGTCGCNCCGTTGCTCACGAGTAGAGTCAGAAGGAATTAGTGAGTTGAACACATAACGAGCGCGTTCCGCTGCTAANCCTGTTAACACCCCATTACTGTCTCGGTAAAAGCGACCTCCNGGTGGGTCTGGAGTTTCGGANGTNACACCGGCNAANGCNAANGCCATGCTGTTATANACACCGGTATGCCCCCCNCGATGACCNACNACNNCCGGGTGATTGGGTACCACTTCNTCGATATCAAANCGATTGATNGGNCGTCCTTCTGCCAANTTGGTATCGTCGTATTTAAAAGCTCTTACCCATTGTCCTTCCTGTGTAATGGCAGCCCGTTGACGCAGTACCTCTTTGATCTCGGTAATGGATCTCAAATCCGCATTTACCTGAACCAGTTCGTTTACACCGGCACTGGAAGGGTGGGAGTGGGCATCGATAAATCCCGGTACCACAGTCATGCCTTCGGCATCAATGGTCTCGGTACCTGAGGAGGCCAGGTTACGGATATCGCTGGAAGAACCCACTGCAGTGAAGCGGTCGCCCTTTACGGCAAAGGCTTCTGCTTGGGGTTGATCTTCGTCGATTGTGAATACTTTGGCATTGATAACAACGTAGTCCGGTGCAACCTGGCTTGATATTGGTGCNGCNGCNGCTAACACTGACTGGGTGGGTAANCCAAGCCCTGCTGCGAGGGCNGTGCTGGACCCAATGAATTTCCGACGGGAAAATTTAGCCACGGTAAAACTCCACTAGTTGATAGATTTGGGTCTGATGATANCAGNCCTTTTGACGTAATTCAGTCNGACACTATATCTCTAGCTTAGTTCTGGTGCAAAAGTCCGCGGTTCTGGGCGTGTAACTTATCTTTGTCAGAGGTATTATCTAGGAACTCTTTGAATCGGTAGAAGTGAAATGTTCGAACGTTATTCTATGATAGCGCTGTATTTCAGCGTGCTGATGTTNCTGGGATACTTGGCATCTCGCCGTGTCCACAGTATGAATGACTTTGTTATCGGTGGTAAATCCCTTAGTTTCTGGGTGGCTGCATTTTCGGCCCANGCTACCGGCGAATCGGCTTGGTTGCTTCTGGGACTTACCGGCATGGGCGCTATGGTCGGATTTTCCGCCTACTGGGTCGTGGTTGGAGAGTTCTTGGGAGTGGCCGCCGCCTGGTTCCTGATGGCAACACGTTTTAAGCGCCTTACCGATAAGTATGATTCGATGACTGTAATCGATTACATGGTTAGTCGCTTCAAGCCTNAGACNCATTTTCTGCGGATAATGTCTGCTTTAGTACTGACGATCTTTGTACTCATTTATATATCAGCCCAAATTGATGCTACCGGTTCGGCTTTTGAAACGTTTCTTGAATGGGATTACCTAACTGGCGCTATTGCNGGGTTTGTAATCGTTGCCATTTACTGCATAGCTGGCGGGTTTTTAGCAGCTGCTTGGACCGATATGTTTCAAGGGGCTGTGATGCTCGTTTGTCTGATAATGCTGCCGACGGTAGCCTTTCTGTCACTGTCAAATGCTGAGTCAATTTACGAGGGGCTTTATGCCATTGAACCAGGCNTGGTAAATATGTGGGGATCGGGCGGTTTCAATCTGATGAACNTGTCAGTCGTNATCGGGATGGGCTTGATTGGTTTAGGTTTTGTTGGATCGCCTCAGGTTTTTGCACGGTTCATAGCCATCAAAAGCGAGGCTCAAATCAACCGAGGAAAGTGGGTGGCCATTGTGTTTACAATCTTGGTGGATTTCTCGGCCGTAAGTATCGGAGTATTGGGACGTTACATTTTTACCACTCAGGGAGTGGAACCCGATGCTGTATTAGGTAATGGTGCCCAAAACGTTTTGTCAGAACTGGTGGAGTACACGTTCTCGCCGTGGATTGTTGGTTTATACGTGGCTGGGGTGTTGTCCGCCATCATGTCAACCGTATCTTCNCTCTTGGTAATGGCNGCNGGCTCAATTACTCATGACCTTTATGAGAAAATCTATAATCCAATTCTCTCTGATCTTCAGGCAGCTTGGATGTGTCGCCGTATCACGATAGTGCTGGCAGTCTGTGCACTGGGTGTCGCGGTTGTTGTTTCAATGCTGTCACCTGACCGCACGATCTTCTGGTTTGTTATTTTCGGTTGGGCCGGCATTGCCGCTACTTTCTGTCCGATGATTATCCTGTCTCTGTTTTGGCCNCGCTTTACGGAGCGAGCAGCTATCGCTTCCATGCTGACAGGGTTTTTCATGACCATCATCAGTAAGTTCGTATTACAGCAAATGGATGGGATAGGTCCGTATTTCGCTTCATTGGAAACCATGCCGCCGTCATTCCTGTCGGCATTGATCGTGGGATATCTGGTTACTATCATATGGCCGGATGAAGAATTGGAATCACGATACCGGGCCGAGCTAGCTAGCCTTGAAGAATCTGCGGATGAAATAAAACCACCTTCCNGCGNGGTAAGCAAAGCAGAACGCACCAGNTTTTCTTTCCCAAACAGGTAATCNAAACNCTTTCGAATTGGTACAAATTATACTATGAAGAAGTTGCTGCGTGTTCTACGTAAATGAGGAAACCAGCTATCTCGGAAAACAGGATATCCGCGGGGCAATGATGCTCAAATACATCTCCTACATACTGCGTGTAGGTGCTTGTAACTTGCGGAACGAGCAGGTTGAAAACGATGGGTCCAGTTCCTAAGGAATAGCTGCAGTATTTGGGAGAATGATGAAGACTGTCATTGTTACTATCTCCATAATGCAAATGTTTATTTGTGGTCGAAACTCGATGTCCGACAAGGTATGCTCCATTTTGTATCTATAAGTGAGCCAAATGAAATACCTGTTTTTTATTATCATCTCGATTTTCTCAACTGGCTGTGATTTTGGTGGCGGGGTCGTTATCCCAGATGAGCCAGTTGCAGAAAGTACCACGCGAGTTGATAGTTTTAATATCCGCAATAAGGAAATGCGAGAACTAATACTGGCTGAGGCCGAGAAGAAAAATGTCGAAGTTTGGACCAATGAGAATGGATCAATAGGCTATTACCTAGTCGACGGAGACAAAGTTGATGATATTGTGACCTATGCGTTTGCGGTGTTTTGGGTAAACAACTAACTCACTATGAACCTATAAGAATAATTAGGCATTGCCGAACCGATGCGAGACTGGGAATATTTCTACTGGACGCCAAAGTAAATACCAAGAAGAGGGCGAGATGAAAAAAAGACCTATGCCATTGCGACTTGTTATTATAATTATCGCATTAGCCGCAGTAGCGTGTGCTCCGGAATCGGTAGTCGTTGAATCTTTTCCTGCCGTGACTCCCGAATTAATATCTTCGTATACCCCCACCAGCTATGCGCCGCAGAACCGGCCCGACGTGAGGGGACTCACCGGGGCGGTTTCTGCCGGTCATCCGCTGGCGGCCCAGACCGGATTACGCATCTTGCAAGAGGGGGGTAACGCCACCGACGCGGTAATTGCCATGGCTGGGGTTTTAGCTGTGGTCAGGCCTCATATGAATGGTGTCGGCGGTGATGCCTTCGGCATTTTCTACGATGGAGAGACTGGTGAGATCAGCTCACTTAACGCCAGTGGCCGCGCGGGATCTGCGGCCACACCTGAATTTTTTGCTGCAGCTGGTGTCGAGCGGATACCTGGCAGGGGAGCTCTTTCAGTAAGTGTCCCCGGTGCAGTAGCCGGCTGGGTGGATGCCCATGAACGCTTAGGCTCAAAAGAATTTGCTTATTTGCTGGAACCTGCAATCGAGTATGCGCGGGGGGGGTTTCCTGTATCCACCAGGTTGGCGATGGACTTCGAAGAACAGGGAGAAGCACTGAATGAAGTAGGTAAAAACCTGTACCTGCCGGGAGGATCGCCTCCTTCGGTTGGGTCACTATTAAAGAATGTGGCTCTTGCTAACACCCTGGAAACTATTGCCAATGAGGGCAAGCAAGGCTATTACGAGGGAGATATAGCTAGACAACTTAGCGCCTTTATAACAGAGCGGGGAGGTCATTTACGTGAAGAAGACTTCACTAACCACACCTCAACTTGGGTCGAACCAGTCGCTCGTGAGTACCTCGGGCATACCTTTCTGGTGCTGCCTCCCAATACTCAAGGCATTACGCAATTAGCGCTGATGGAAATGTCGAAGTCCCATCCTGTAAAAGTAATGGGTCATAACAGCTTAGAGTATTTGCATACGCTCATTGAGTTGAAGAAACTCGCTTTTGCGGACCGCGATCGCTGGGTAGCTGATCCGACAATGGCGGAAGTACCGGTAGAAGCGCTACTGGATAAAAACTATCTGCGTAAACGCGCCAGTCTTGTCGATGCTGCTCAAGCAGCGGTTTCGGTCGAGCCCGGGTTCGGTGACGAAATTTTTTCAAATATTGACAAACTTCGAGAGGATTCGGGTGACACAGTTTATATCACTGCGGTTGACCAGTGGGGGAACGCGGTAAGCTGGATCCAGAGTAATTTCGCTGGCTTCGGCTCAGGGTTGCTGGAGCCGGCAACTGGTATCTTGTTGCATAACCGTGGCGCACTGCTGTCGCTGGAGACGGGGCATCCCAACGAGGTAGAACCGGGAAAGCGTCCCTACCATACATTGACTCCAATGATGGCTCTTTACCCAGATGGGGAGTTTGCATTTACACTTGGTACACCCGGTGGCGACAGTCAAACTCAATCGCTTTTGCAGATTGTGCACAACATGCTGCTGTTTGGCATGTCACCACAGCAGGCTATAGAGGCACCACGCTTTCGCTCGTCCGGTGGTGTTCGGGTAGCCATAGAGAACAGAACCGCCTCTGATGTGCTTAGAGGGTTAGAGAGTCTTGGGCACGACCTGCAGGTTATTGATGGCTGGACCGCCACTTTTGGTGGTGCGCAAATGATATTTCATAATCGAGATAATGGGGTTTTGACCGCAGCTGCCGATCCTAGGCGAGAAGCATATTCACTGGCCTATTAATAACTACTAATTTAAAAAAGAAACTTCAATTATGAAAACAAGAATTATTCAATTATTAATTGCTTCATTAGTCCTGTTAATAACTTCAGTACAGGTCTACTCGCAGCGGGAAAACTGGGCGCGACCCTTCCCGGGATTTAAAATCATTGGCAACCTCTATGGGGTCGGTAGTTATGATCTTAGCGCCTTTCTTATTACTTCTGATGAGGGGCATATCCTTATCAACACTGGACTTGAAGATTCCACTGCCATGATTCGGGATAATATGGCATCGCTTGGTTTGCGTATGGAAGACATCAAAATTCTACTTACGCAACAGGCGCACTGGGATCACACTGCGGCGCTAGCCGAGATTAAGGAGATTTCCGGTGCCGAGATGTGGGCAACCCTGGGAGATGCGCCGGTGCTAATCGATGGTGGATTCAGCGATCCTCACTTTGGTGGTAGTGAGTCTTTTGCACCGATCCAAGTGGACAAGATCATTCGCGACGGTGAGCTCATCGAGCTGGGTAACATTCGTTTGAAAGTACATGATCATCCGGGTCACACAGAGGGGAGTTCCAGCTATTCGATGGTCGTACAGGAAAACGATCGTGATTATAAAGTGCTTATCGCAAACATGGGGACTATCAACGCTGGCAAGAAACTAACAGTTGATCCAACCTATCTGGGCGTGTCCGAGGACTTTGCCGAAACATACCGTAGGCAGAAAGCTATAAACGTTGACGTTTGGGTAGCGGCCCACAAGAGCCAGTACAATTTTCACGAAAAGTATCAAGTTGGCCAGGTTTACAGTCCTGATACCTTCGTTGATCCCGTTGGGTTTGCGCGTGCAGTTGATCGACTGGAGCAAGCCTACTTGGAATACGTCGCTGGGGAACAACGCTGAGGGGGCCAAAACCCCCAGAGTTATCGACGATTTCTAACCAGGTAAGCCTACTGAATTGTTTAATAATCAGTTCGAACTTGATGACCAGAACAACTTAAATTTCTTGAAAAATGAGGGTCTTAACGGTATTGTCCGTCGTAAAGAAATAAATCAAACTTGATCCTATTTCGGGATTAACGCGAGGTGAAGATGCGAAACCTGTTAGTGTCTAACCGAGTGGTATTATGCGCCGTTCTGGCGATTACCAGTTTTCTTCCATTAGGCGCAATTGCACAATCCAGTGCCGAGTTCTTCAGCCATGAAATACGCCCAATTATGGAGCGAACATGCTGGAATTGTCACAGTGATCAAATTCAGAGTTCTGGTCTCGATCTTAGCACCCGGGAAGGTGCTTTGGCGGGTGGTTCGCGTGGCCCCGCGATTGTGCCTGGCAATGCTGTCGACAGTCTTCTTTTTCGCCAGGTAGCCGGCATGGAAGGCCCGGCTATGCCGCTTGGCGTACCGTTGACCGAAGAAGAAGTCGAGGTCTTCCGTACTTGGATCAATCAAGGGGCCGAATGGGATGCCAGACCTGTCACTGCCGCATCTGGTGATGGCTTTACCGCGTTTGCCACTGTGGTGCCTGATTCGGCTCGACAATACTGGGCGTTCAAGCTACCTGAGAAACAACCGCTGCCCGATATAGCAAGTTTTGATCACCCCATCGATCAATTTTTGGAACAGAAGCGTGCTGAAGTGGAGGTTATTGCCGCGCAAAAAGCAGACCGACTTACGCTTCTGCGCCGCGCCTATCTCGACCTGATAGGTTTGCCGCCCAGTGCCGAAGAAACAGAAGAGTTCTTGGCGGACACGGCTTCTAATGCGTGGGAGAGACTAATCGAAAAGCTACTTGCTTCGCCTCAATATGGAGAACGTTGGGGACGTCACTGGCTGGATGTGGCACGTTATGCTGACTCTGATGGCTACGAGCAGGATGTAGACCGGGCTAATGCCTGGCGTTACCGTGATTATGTGGTCAATGCGTTCAATGACGACAAGCCCTTCGATCAGTTTATTGTTGAACAAATTGCCGGTGACGAACTGGACGAAACCAACCACCAGACACGCATTGCCACGGGATTTCTGCGTGCAGGGCCACGGGTAAATTTCCGCGAGAAAGATAATCCGGAACGTCGTTGGGATTACCTGGACGATGTATTGGAAACTGTTGGCCGCGGCGTGCTGGGAATGACAATTCAATGTGCTCGTTGCCACGACCATAAGTTCGATCCTATTTTGCAGAAAGATTACTACAGTCTCACAAGTGCCATTTTTGGTTACGTTGAAACTGATTGGCCGATGCTGCCTGATGAGCAGGCACTGGAATATCTTGATAAGACTCAGGAATTGGATAGTCGTGTAGCGGCTGTTCGTGAACAGATTCGGGAAATCGAGCAACCCTATCTGACTGAACTTAAGATCGAGCGCATCAGAAACGAATTTCCTCAGGATGTCCTGGATGCTGTACTTACTCCAGAAGAGGAGCGGACAGATGGCCAGCAATTATTAGCAGCGCAGGTTCTCACTATCGGCGTTGCCCGTGATCGAGTCAATGCGGCCATGTCAGAACTCGACAAAACTCGTCGCGAAGTTCTGCAAAAGCGTATACAAGATATAGAAGTTGATCGGCCTGAAGAGCCAGCTATGATCGAGATCGTCACGGATGGTGACTATCGCTACACTCCCGACCGAGCGGGAGACAATGTACTAGGCTGCCCCGAATGCCGTATCAAGATGGATAAGCCCGGTAATTTTCTACATCGGGGTTCCGAGCGCTATGAAGTGCCTCCTGCCAATTTTCTGGTCCGGGGAGACCCTTTTAGTCTTGGCCCTGAAATGGAACCAGCATTTCTCACGGTGGCCACCTACGGTAACCCGCTGAAGGAAATCCCGCGCCCTAATGGCCGCACCTCGGGTCGCCGGCTGGCTCTAGCAAATTGGATAGTTTCGGAAGATAACCCTCTTACAGCAAGAGTTTGGGTAAACCGTGTCTGGCACCATCACTTCGGGCGCGGCATCGTTGCCTCACTTGATAATTTCGGTGTAGTTGGTGATAGACCCACGCATCCGGAATTGCTGGACTGGCTAGCCTTAGAGTTCATGGGCAATGACTGGAGCACCAAGGATTTACACCGGTTGATCATGACCTCTGAAGCTTATCAGATGGCATCTTCCTTCGTTAATGAACAGAACTCCTTGGCCGATTTGGAGAATCACTTTATGTGGCGCTACCGTCCCCAGAGGCTTGAGGCGGAGGCGGTACGGGATGTCATCTTGGCGACTAGTGGAGGAATTGACCTCAAAGTGGGTGGCAAACCGATTTTTCCCTACATTCCCCAGGAGATACTGGATACCGCGGTGCTGTTCGGGCGCTGGGATAATCAGGTAGATGGCCCCGAAGTATGGAGACGTAGCCTGTATGTTTATCGTCGCCGTACTTTGAGTTTCCCGTTTTTTGAAACCTTCGATTTGCCAGATCAAAACCAGACTATTAATACCCGCAATACTTCAACGGTTGCACCGCAGGCCCTCACCTTAATGAATAACCCGTTTATATTAGGTCAGGCGGAACTGTTCTCCGAAACGATAGAAGAAAAAGTGCCCTATAATGTAGATCAGCAAGTCGAGATGGTTTACCAAACTGCCCTGACTCGACCACCTACACAGGAAGAAGCAGAGGTTGGACGCCAACTTGTTGAACTGGGTTCACTGGATGACCTCACTCACGTGGTGTTTAACCTGAGTGAATTCTTATACAGGAGATAATTAAGCATGACTGACAAGCCTAAGAAAAAAATATGGTCACGCCGAGATTTTCTTATGCAGTCCGGCGGTGGCATGGCCGGTTTGGCCCTTGCCTCTTTGCTGAATGATGACAAAGCATTTGCCCAGAGTGCCGCCTTGGGTGGCGATCAGTGCAGTGCTGTTTTCCCTGGTGCATTCGAGCCGAAGCTACCGCATTTTAAACCCCGTGCCAAGAGTGTAATTTCCCTCTTTATGAGTGGTGGACCGAGTCAGGTAGATACCTTTGATTACAAGCCAGCTCTGACAAAGTATGCGGGAGTGCCGCTGGAAGATTTAATTGGTGAAAAGTTTGCTGTCCGGCAGGGTATGCCCGGGCCGCTT
This sequence comes from Gammaproteobacteria bacterium, assembly GCA_002694855.1. Lineage (GTDB taxonomy): Bacteria > Pseudomonadota > Gammaproteobacteria > Pseudomonadales > Pseudohongiellaceae > UBA9145. The sequence goes on along the minus strand of NZNL01000048.1, from coordinate 6,928 downwards.
ATGCCCAGTCCATTTGAATTTAAACAACACGGCGAAAGCGGCATGTGGGTGTCGGAATTGTTTCCGCACCTTGCCAAGCAAGTTGATGAAATTGCTTTTATTAAATCCCTCTATGGACGTTCCAACGACCACATTCAGTCTACCTATGAAATGCAGACCGGTCAGATTCGCGTCGGATTTCCCAGCGTAGGATGCTGGGTGACTTATGGGCTCGGGTCAGAAAGTTCAAGTCTGCCGGGTTTTGTCGTGATGAATGATTATCGCGGAGGCCCTCTGGGTGGGCCGGCGGACTGGGGTTCCGGTTTCATGCCCGCAAGTTATCAGGGTACCTTGTTTCGCTCATCAGGTGACCCAATTGTGGATCTTGAAACTCCGGAAAATTTAACTACCGAGCAGCAGCGAGCGCGTTTGGAGGTGCTTGCGAAACTTAACCAGATGGATATGGAAAAATACCCTGGGAATTCAGAACTGGCTGCACGAATTTCATCTTATGAACTTGCCTATCGAATGCAAGGTTGCGCGCCAGAGGCAATCGATATTCGCTCTGAGTCGGAAGCGACTAAGAAACTCTATGGTATTGACGAAGGAATTACAGATCCATTTGGTAAACAGTGTCTGATGGCGCGTCGATTAGTTGAGCGCGGCGTGCGCTTTGTCCAGTTGTTTATGGGTGGAGTAGGTGTTCAAAATACTGATACTTGGGACGCGCATGCAAACTTGGTTGAGAATCATACTCTGCACGCCGCGGAGTCTGACAAGCCCATTGCTGGTCTTATANCTGATCTTAAGGCGCGAGGATTGTTGGAGGATACCCTAATTGTATGGCATGGCGAGTTTGGACGTATGCCTATTTCCCAACGAGGTGTTGGGCGTGATCATAACCCAGGAACACAGACAGCGTTGATGTTGGGNGCNGGTATACAAGGTGGGCAGGTCATTGGNGCTTCCGATGAATGGGGTTATAAAGCGTTAGAGCAACCAATNTCAGCCCACGACATGCATGCNACCATATTAAATCTGTTAGGNCTTGATCATGAAAAGCTGACTTACCGATATAGTGGTCGCGACTACAGATTGTCCGACATTGACGGNAAACCTATACCGCAAATTATTGCCTGATAAAATAGGGGTGTGCTCCGTTTTATCAATCGTATCAGACCCGATATGACAGGCCACCTGATTTGATGGTGGTATCTGTGTCTCNTAATTGCTCTGCCTTTGTCTCAGTTCTTCCTGCAAGGGCGGGGCNAGCGGATACACATCGCGGAAACGGTAACTTTGATCTTCCAAAAGTTCGAGTTGGAAAGCTTCTCGAGTTTCGACGGAGGCGGCATATTCGAGTACGACCTCTACCAATTCTGGCGGGAAGAAGAATACGCCTCCGTCATCCCCGATTACTATATCACCCGGTAACACTGTAACTCCGCCGATGCGCACGGGTGTATTGAATTCGGCCCCAAGCCATGAAGTGGTGTGAGGGTCGGAAAATTTGTGCAATATCGGAAATTCCCTGAACCGATCATCTTGTAGACCGATGGGGTCTCGCATACCGCCATCAATGATAACGCCTGCTGCACCTCGCATCTGAATTCCGGTGGCTCCCATGTCACCGAACAGGTTATGACCCTCGCTCCCACCAAGTTCAGCAACNATCACATCATCGGGGTTCGCTTCTTCTGCAGCCCGTGCATAGTAGCGTCTATCCCAATTGCCTTCTTCAGCAAGCTGATTGGCTGCGCGCGTCAAGTCAGGACGTGGGGGTAAGAAGCGCATTGTCAGTGCTCGTCCGACCAAGCGTTCACCTGGTTGGGTGTTTTTAAATCCTGTGGCATAGTTCAAGCGATAATCGCCAACGGCGCCAAAGATGACTTCCAAAGGGACTGATTTCAGTTGTTCCAATTTTTCTGCACTAATTTCTGTTTGATTCTTACCTAGTACGTCCATGATNGCTGAATAAGAAGTCCGGTTGGCCCTGAAACCAGCAGGTGCCGGGACGTCGGGCGCAAATTCTTGATTATAAGATACCTGTGCCTGGGTTGTGCCTGTTGATATCAGTAAAATTAATGGTATGAGNCTCAGATTCGCGCGCATGCTAATTTCCTCGCTGCTTGGATTATTATCGTTGTCTTAGTAATTATTCTTTTCACTAGGAGAACAAATCAAANCCTGAAAAACAAGAGTTAAAGAGTTATACAATCNAATAGCGGGCTGTAGAGGAATGTTTAATTTCGTATTGNTTGAACNTTTACTTTCAACGGTTACGTGTTCGCATACTAATGCGAATATGGAGACCTATTCTGGATGTTTTATTCTTCTAACGATATGCGNAAGGACAATTTTGAACGCTCTCTCTGGCGNACCGTATGATCTACTGATAACGAACAGGAGCNGTCGTTATGCGAATGCGAGACTCCATATAAGTTATCGAATCACCATCGATTTCGCTAAACCAATGTGGAGTGCCAGGCTGCAAAACAAGGATATCACCAGCCGCAACACGCCGTGCCAGGCCACCTTCCACGCCATGCAGTGTCCTGACAACATCNTCACTGGTTTGCTCTGCNATAGGCGTTTTTAAAAGACCACCNGTAACTAGTGTGCCGCTACCTTCAATGATTCGGTAAATTTCCACACTGTAGGGATGCATAACTGCGTACTGTGGAACTTCGCTGACTCTTCTCCTTACGGATATACCAGGAGAAATAGTCACGGAAACCCCTGCAGCAGAGTTCGAATTGCGGGCCGCCTCAGTTAATTGCGCTATTATTTCCTGNCTCGGTTTATAGATTGCAGGAGGTGCGCCAAAGTTCTGGGCTACTAACCATGGGCTTATCGCAAGAAGCGTTAAAAGAAAATATTTTTGGCTCTTCAAANTAAAGCTTAAGCTCTTGCATTTGTCATAAGAAAAACTAANAACTCGTTTTCAATAATTTCAGAAAGTCCNGGAATAAATAGAATGCTCAAGACTGTTACTACAGCAACTACACCACAAAGNTTTAAATANTTTTTTTTGTCCATCGCTAAGCTCTCGCGTTGGTTGATAGGAATGTAAGCATCCTAGATTCGATAGTGTCAGAAAGTTCTGGGATAAATAGAATACTCATTGCGGTAACCAGCGNGACCGCAGCACAGAGNATTAGATAGTTTTTAGTTGTCACTTTGCGGCTCCTAGTTGATTTCCCGAGGGACAAGCTCAAATACCCANGAATTGCCTGCTTCAATGCCCGCTCTTGATGCGGCGATAGCTTGGGGAGGCGCGGTTGGCGCCCCACCATATTTCGTAATTAGTTTCGCTGATACTCCATCGAGCACATCGCCTTCCGTGATTCGTACCAAACTGCGCGGGTAACGAACGNCATCTACCCGCAATACGCCTTGGTTGTTGCCCTGGTCTGCTTCAAAAGCCCATTCCTTCCAAAGCCTACCCAGCATTGTGGTCATGTATCCCGAGATTATGAAGAGCCGGCCCTCACTCTCGAGTACATAAATCAAACGGGAGGCCATCGGGTCGTTAAGTTGAAGTTCTACCAATTGAATGTCATCCGTGAAACTCCANTCTGGNTCNGGACCNGTGTGTAAGCGACCCGACGTCATTTCTCCTCCNGGNAAAAGAATAGAGGGGCCATCGGCATTGCGGTTATCTAGNCTCAGAGTNGCTANTGNAACCNNGGGNACAAGCANNAGAATGCCGATAACCTGAAGGACTATTTTTGTNTTTTTATTCATAATCGTAACCCTATTTTTANNANAAATNAGAGAATTGGCNCNNTAGTTTTCTTCGGTTTTGTTTGCTTCGCGCGCACGTTGNTCTTCNATTCTTGCNCCGCGCAGGATGTANGTCATCGCATAGTTGCCTTCGTGACAGGCATATTCATATTGAATGTAACNATCTAACTTGGGCATCGGGCGNACAGCTGTCCANGGTTGNGTNTAGATCGTTGGNTCTTCNACCGTAAACGAGTAGTCGATCATGTCTTCACNAACGCGCGTGAAGCGCTCAATGGACCGAGTATTGTGCGATGANGGAAANCGATGACGTGTCTTNGAGCTAAAATTNGCAGTTTCTACCACCAGNGTGTTTCCNTNCCAGTAGCCGCGAGAATCACCNTTCCATTGCNTNATACTGTCGTCCAACTTTGGACGGCCATCTATTGGGATGATTCTGACATCGTGGATCATTTCNACATAGATCGCCACAAANTNTTCGTTCTGGANTATCTGATAAGAATTGTTGTATCCAGANGAAATAGGNGGCACNCCGTGATAGGTGATACAGCGATCCCAGTTGGANCGGTCNAGCCANGAGTCAGCAGGGTGTTCGCGNCNGTAAGCTGCNTCCNGTCGCTGCTTTGCAATGNTCGCTTCTTGTAGAGGTAATCTGCCGTTGGGCGGATCTATAATTAGTGAGGTTCGCATGTCAGCTGAAATTTCACCCCTATCGAACCATTGATAATTATAACTCCCAACGTCTCCTGGTCGGTCTACCGGTTCACGCTGTGTTGCAGCGTAAATCTCNTTTGCCTCTTCGGCCGTGTAGAATTCCTTANCGNCTAGGCGGCNAGAGCGTTGGAGTGGGGTNAGGCTGGCATAGGACCACATGCCTTGCAAATCTGGNTCGCCCCANGGGGTTTNCTTGNTGTAATTGNTGTTTGATTGGGCNAACGNNGANNCNCCGCTAAATGCCAGNGAGGCTGNAANCAAGCCTATTACCGCGACGAATTTGGTTTTCATTATCATTNTCCGNCACTCANAANANGNGNNTAGANTACCANAGCTNGNTNGNNGTCANTAAGNNCNGCNNANANTAAACNANNGNTGNCAGNNTNANGTTNAATTNNAAATTATNGCTTNNANTGAGTNATTATTCAGTAACGTTTACNCGNACATANCCNTTGGTCCAGCAACAGTAGAATTCGAAGCCGTATGCCGGTTCGCTGGGACGCTCGGTATCGTTNATGACCTGCACACGCAACACATANGAGCCTGGCTCATGGAAGGTGGCGGTGGTGGTTGCCGCGCCATCAGCNGCATTCAGAGTCATCTCCGCCTGACTGAATTCNACCGAATTGGGACCCTGATGCAGGGTCCAGTATATCCAGGTACCGGCCTCAGGGTGGCGCACCCTCGCGATGAGGGAAAGTGGCTCCCCCACTCTGGCCTGTCGTGGCCCTTCCCAGAGACCGCGCCGACCNCGGAAATTGGGCGGGTTGTCGTTCAAACTCAAATAGGGGGCAACGGNATCGCGGCCCANTGTCTCAGTCTCGTCCAGCACGTACGACGGTAAAAGTGAGCCAGGAACAGACAGCTCGTCGCCCTGAGTTTCCAGGGTCCAGATCACATCCTTTCTGCCGAAATCACTGGGAACCTCCACGGAGAAGACACACCAGTGGTGTCGGTACGGTCTTGTCAGTTCCGGGGCAGGAACAGGATCGAAATGAGTGGGTTGGCCTCCGTCAAATTCAGCCGGCTCGATGCGGTTCGCGTCTCCCAGTGGAACTTCAACCTGCTCTTCGGTATTCATATTGAAGTAACCGAAGCAGAGGGTATAGCTGCCGTCGTCATTGGGAAACCAGCCTTCAAACAGGGGAATGACATGCTGCCCGTGAGGCCGCAAGGTAGCATCATTGAATGGATTGAGGCTGGTTGACTGGGCCGACACCAGTAACGCANTGCTCGCCCAACAGGCGAGCAACATNATTGCAGNGCTTTTGAGAAGACTACNCACGGCNNCCTAGTGCTCAGTTTGTGCGGTNAATCTGCCTCTTCGTTCAGCACTCAAGCGTTGGAACTGATCGTCTGTGAGATAGGTAATGCCTAACCAGGTGTGGGACATNTCATCNACGCCCCGTTGCCCGAANACCACCCATTGACGATGATCCGGGTTGTTGGGATTGTCAGCNGTGTTGTCCCAGGTGGAAGTGAGCATCAACATGGTTCCCTTNGGTAATAAGGGTGCCACGTCATCNTCGAATTCGTAGGCGATCTGCCAGGCATGATTATACTTGTCCACACGTGCCAGCATCTCCCTACGGCNATCGGGATAGACGGCTACCAAAGATTGGGCCTTGCCGCGCATATGCATGTGAGGCCGGAAGCTGGTAATTAGCGCCGGTCTATCCAGAACTCTGACACCTTGGTGTGATTTGATTGAATTNGGTGGTAAGACAATATCGCCTGCCCACAATCCTCCGGGACCTGTGTCGGCTGCGAAGAATTGTTCCCCTCTTGTANGGAATTCTGGNTTATAGCCCTTAGGGTAAAGCCATACAGCCGCCTCNGNTTGTTCGTTCGCGACTTCCTGATTAATGGGAAAGTAATGCAAGTTCCAGCGAATCGAACCCGTTGGATAAATCAACATGCCTGTNCCNTCATTGAATACGTCACCGCTTTTACCGACGCCTTGNCGGCCGACTGGACCGNACGCTCTATTACCATGCTGATCGACTGACCGAAGTGTGGCGTGACCGTGGTGTAGAACTTTTACTCCCTGTGGATAGGAGCCTTTCAGTTCGGTTGCTCGCACGTATCGTGGTTGGTCAATCAGANCTTNGAACGGAGTGTCGCGCACCCACCACTGGTCCTGTGCATTCGCCGCGACAGTGTATGGTGGAGACTGAACCACGAAGTCTGGTTCTCCGAGCAGCGTCGATAATTGCCAAATACTTCCGTTGGGGAGTTCTGGAATGGGGGGCATGAGGTCAGGGTCACCCTGAGGAGCTCCCATTTCTGCCCATGAAATAATATCTGCGATTTGCTGAGCACTCAGGGATATATCATTTTTATAGGCTTGGATGCCGATAGTCTTGTCTAGATGCCAGGGTGGCATTTCCCCCATCTGCACCTTGTAACTGATCAGTGGTGCCCAAGGACGAACTTCTTCATAGTTAAGCAATGACATCGCGCCAATCCCGTCAGGATTATGGCAGGA
>NZNL01000047.1 GCA_002694855.1 Gammaproteobacteria bacterium | reverse complement strand
TGCCCTTATCCTTCCTTCTAGAAAAACCGATGACAACCATTTGGAACAGCACAAGCATTATAACTCTTATCTATCTTGCCATTTTTGGTACAGTTATAACCTGGACGATCTACTTCTGGCTCTATAACCATATCTCAGTGAACCAGATTTCAACCCTTGGACTCGTACCGCCTGTGTTTGCTTCAATCATTGGATGGATTTTTCTCGGTGAAACCTATGGCTATGAACTTTTCATTGGTGGTGCCCTAGTACTTCTGGGCGTGTACCTGATTCATTCCCGTCAAGTCCCTGGCCGGGAAGGTATATAAATCGGGAAACTTTTTCGTAAAACAACACTCCCAGCCTTGACATAACCCAACCGAAAGGTTACATTCGTTAAGAGCATGGCAACATATACACTCACCGTCAATGGCAATAAACATCGTGTTAATGTAGAAGACGATATGCCTCTATTGTGGGTTCTACGTGATGAGATAGGACTCACCGGTACAAAGTTTGGCTGTGGTAGAGGACTCTGCGGAACTTGCACTATTCATTTGGACGGAGAACCGACCCGGTCCTGCATGACTCCAGTGGAATACGCCGACGGTTCTGAAATTACTACTATTGAAGGCCTCTCGAATGATGTCTCTCATCCCTTACAGCAGGCTTGGATTGATGAGGAAGTTCCGCAATGCGGATACTGTCAATCCGGACAGATCATGACTGCCGCGGCCTTACTAAAGCGAATTCCCGATCCCTCCGATGATGATATTGATGTGGCCATGAAAATGAACCTTTGCCGTTGCGGCACCTACCAGCGTATTCGAAAGGCGATTCACAAGGCAGCAAAGGGAATTTGATGGCTCATCCGACTGTCAGCCGCCGTGATTTTCTTAAGGTCTCATCTACTGCCGGAGCAGGGCTTATGATTGGAGTTTTCTTGCCGGCCAAAAAACGCCTCGTGGAGGCAGGGCTGGTATCAGGACAACCGTTCGAGCCAAATGCTTTCCTAGCAATCAATCCTGATAATACTGTAACCGTTACAGTTATGAAATCTGAAATGGGGCAGCAGGTCCGTACATCCCTTCCAATGATTATTGCTGATGAGTTGGATGCGGACTGGTCCCAGGTCAAAATTGCTCAAGCAGATGCTCACCCTGATAAATACGGTAGTCAAGGAACAGGCGGTAGTGGTTCGATCCGGCGCTCATTTCAAAAATTGCGAAAAGCCGGTGCAGCAGCCCGGGAGATGCTCATTGAAGCAGGAGCAAATGAATGGAATGTGGATAAATCCGACTGTACCGTTTCCAATGGAAAGGTGGTACACAGTTCAACTGGCCGCCAGTTCACCTTTGGAGAATTAACTAAAAAAGCGGCCAATTTGCCTGTTCCGGAAGACCCACCGTTAAAGAACCCCAAAGATTTCAAGTTTATTGGGAAATCTATGCCTGGTCTTGATACACCTTCTCGCGTTGACGGCTCAGCACAGTTCGGTATGGATGTTCAACTGCCCGATATGCTCTATGCAACCGTTATTCGGTGCCCTACTTTTGGTGGAAGAGTAAAATCTTTCGATGCTCACGAAGCTAAGAAAATTAATGGTGTAACTGATATTTTCGCAATTGAAGGAGGTATCGCCGTCGTCGGTACAAATACTTGGGCTGTTGTTAAGGGGCAGCGCACTGCCGATATCAAATGGGATCATGGCAAATTTGCCAAATGGGATAGTAGCCGTATTAGGAACATGATGCAAAAGAAAGGTCTTGGCAATGCGGTAGTGGCCCGTGAAGAAGGGAATGTTGCCAAAGCCCAAGAAGATGCCGATAATGTTCTAGAAGCGGTCTACGAAGTGCCGTTTACATCGCACGCCACTATGGAGCCTATGAACTGTGTGGCTCATGTAAATAACGGAAAATGTGAAATCTGGGTTCCGACACAGGCGCCACAGCGAGTGCAGACCACAGCCGCCGAAGCGTTGGGTATTCCTGAAGAAAAAGTGACAGTTCACGTGACAATGCTTGGAGGCGGCTTTGGAAGACGGCTGTTTGCAGATTACGTCATTGATGCCGTAGAAATCTCAAAGAAAACCGGTAAACCTGTATTAATGCTCTGGACCCGGGAGGAGGACATGGCTCACGATTTTTACCGGCCCACAAGTATCCATAAACTATCATCAGCCATGACAAAAAAGAACAGAGCCACAAGTTGGTCTCATCGCATCATAGCGCCATCCATTTCCGCTCAACGGAGCCCTGAGACATTTTCCAAAGGAGAGTTAGACCGAAGTGCTGTAAACGGGGCCAGCAACGTGCCGTATGAAATCCCTAATATTCATGTGGACTATGTAATGACTAATACACCAGTACCTGTTGGGTGGTGGCGGTCGGTCTACAACTCCCAAAATGCTTTTGCAAACGAAGGGTTCATTGATGAACTGGCTCATGCCGCCGGCACCGATCCGTATAAATTCCGTTTAAAACTTTTGAAGAATTCACCACGATATCTGGGCGTTCTTAAACTGGCCGCTGAAAAAGCGGGATGGGGTAAAAAACTTGAAAAAGGACGGGGGCGGGGTATTGCTGTACATAAAGCATTCGGATCCTGGGCGGCCCAGGTAGCTGAAGTAACAGTGAACCGCGATGGCAATTTCAGTGTGGATCGTATTGTAAGTGCCATTGATTGCGGACTGGCTGTCCATCCAGACGGTGTAAGAATGCAGATGGAGAGCGCCATTGTATTCGGCCTCACATCCACACTGAAAGGTGAGATCACCATTAAAGACGGTGCCGTTGCCCAATCCAATTTTCACGAGTTTGAGCTGCTGAGAATAGATGAAATGCCAAAAGTTGAAACTTACATCGTGGAAAGCAACGAGGCTCCCGGCGGCGCTGGTGAGCCGGGGGTTCCACCTGTAGCTCCGGCAATGACCAATGCTATTTTCGATGCTACCGGCGTCCGCATTCGTAAACTACCCATCCGGCCAGAAGATCTCCGGGTGTGATCACTTACGCCGCTCTAGACACACCCATAGGAAGACTATTGATGGCAAAAACAGGCGGCGGCGTCTGCAAGATTAGTCTTCCTTCTAAACACGACAGCTCCTTTTTTCACTGGCTCAAAGATCATTTTCCGGAAGAAGAAATTGTTGAAGATGCCGATTCTCTGTCTGTTGAAATCAGTCAACTCCAGCAATATTTCAATGGTGAACGATCAGAATTCACCTTTTCTCTTGATCTACGCACAACACCCTTCCGTAATAAAGCACTAGAAAAAGTGGCGAAAATCCCGTTCGGGAAAACAGCTTCTTACAAGGATATTGCTGTTCAAATAAACAATGAAAAAGCTGTTCGTGCCGTTGGAAGTGCAAACGGAAGTAACCCTATTCCCATCGTTATACCGTGTCACCGCGTCATCGCACACGACGGTTCACTGGGTGGCTATGGCGGCGGCCTCACAATGAAAAAATGGCTCCTTAAGCATGAAAACTGTCTTTAAACACCATTCCAATTGATCCGATTGGGGTGCAGAGTTAACTTTAATCTTATAGAATTATGGCGCCAGTACTGAAACACCTCCGAGGAAAGATTGTGGCCGGACTGGTCACCATTCTCCCAATAATTGTAACCATCTGGATATTGACTATTTTGTTTCGTTTTTTTGACGGGTTTGCCGCACCCATTCTCGACCCACTTCTTCCAGTTCATATCCCAGGCCTAGGCGTTATAATTACACTTCTTTCCATGTATTTACTGGGTGTTCTTGTTACCAACATTCTTGGGAGAAAGCTTGTTGCAGTTGGGGAAGCTATCTTGAACAGGATACCCCTGGCAAATTCTGTTTACGGGACTGCGAAACAGATAACCCAATCTTTTAGCGGTGCATCCAGCAGAGCATTCCAGAAAACAGTGCTGATCCCTTATCCCAGGCTTGAGATNTGGACGATGGCNTTTGTTACNGGCCAGTCAACAGATGAAAACGGGAAGCCGTATTATCATTTGTTTGTCCCTACCACGCNCAATCCTACCTCAGGCTTTATGCTGATCATTCCTCAGNAAGACGCTATAGATGCAAACCTATCCGTAGAAGAAGGATTAAAAGCAATTATNTCTGGCGGTATGCTGGCACCTGAAAAAAATGTGATTGCCAGTAAATCTNAATAAANANACGGCCCGAAAGAAAAGTGGGGTTAAGGAGGGTGAGACAGATCTCNCANGCCNATNGAANAATAATACTATTATAAAAAGTTTCCTCAGCAAAGCAAATTTTATTTGAACNATTTATGGACTTTACANTCATTATAATCATTAGTTATGTAGTTGGANCCCTCCCTACAAGTATAATTNTAGCAAAGTCAGTAGCTGGAATAGACATTCGCCAGCATGGAAGTGGGAATGCGGGAATGACCAATATTGTCCGAGTAGTGGGATGGAAACCGGGACTTATAGTAGGTGCGGTGGACATTTTTAAGGGATGGGTGGCGACAGCATGGTTCCCTCATTTCCTTTTGATTAATTCCACAAAAATGGACATTTCCATCGTTCAGATAGCAGCAGGGGCCGCAGCTGTACTAGGTCACACTTTTACAATCTTCGCCGGTTTCCGGGGAGGGAAAGGAATTGCCACACTGGCGGGCATGATGATTGCTCTCTATCCCTTAGCCGTGGCCGTTTGCATTTTCACTTTCGGAGTTACCTTGATCACCTGGGGATATGTTTCAGTCAGTTCCATTACAGCATCGGTAACACTCCCTCTGGTGGTGATTATGTTGCCTCTGATCGGATTTTCACCACCACCCCAACCTCTGATGATCTTTTCCATTATGGTGCCTATCTTTGTGTTTTTAACTCACCGGGACAATATCAATAGGCTGCGCCAGGGAAATGAGAAGCGGCTTGAGAAAGCTGTTCTGTCAAGCCGTAAGAATCAATCTAAACCTTAATACAACTTAAAACTTTTGTCCTAAATCGAAGTTGATTCCGTTTGAGATAAATTCTCCCGAGTAGAATGACCAGCCGAGATCAAGCCGGAGTACACCCCCTGGAATTGGCATTCTGATACCAAGGCCTGTACCCAATAGAGGATCACCATTAAGGAGATCTTGAAGTTGTCTGGACGTATACCCCATGTCAATAAAAACGACGCCGGTCAATCCATATTCTGCATTTAATCTCGCTGCTGAAACCGATGAGGTTGGAATAATAGTTTGGCGTGCTTCCACAGAAAAAATGAATTGATGGTTACCAAACCTGAATGATTGAGATGGATTTTCATAATCTTCACGATCTGGTACCGACCAACCTCGAATAGTTTTACTGCCACCGAAATAGTTTAGCCACACCTCATCCATGGAGCCAAAAGAGGTGACTAATTTGACACCAATGCCCAAGGTCAATTTTTTTTGCCCTTGAATAGGAGACCAGTATTGGCTGGCGGATTGCATCCACACAAGTCTATTCCCATCACCTTGGGTTAAGTCAATCATAGAATAAATACTTTGAGTGATCATTCCTCCTCTACTGGGATCCCGGTAAATATCGCGTGTGTCATAAATAACTGATCCCTGAGGGGCTATGTAGGTGAATGAAAGTGTGTCGCTTTCTTCAGAAAACTGTTTGTGCTCCAGCTCGAAACCTGCCTGCACTTTCCAGCGATATCCAAACCACCGCCCTATATTTGCTTCAAAAGCTTCAGTAGATTGAACGTAGGGCAAAAACGGATGAACAAAAAGATTCTTTCCCAAATTCATAGATAGAGAAATATGATCCCCGGCAATCCAAGGATCAGAAAATTGGAAACCAAACACTTGAATAGCACCAATAGCACCACCTATTGCAAATGATTGATCTCGGCCCCGGAAGTTTATAATCCTTAAACCACCACCTAGAGACCATCCTTTATCTTCCGAGTAAAAGGGCGATATCGCAGGCCAGATTCTCCAACTTTCTAGCACATGGTAGACAAGCTCCACTGATCCATCTTTTTGAGAAACCGTATCCCAGACAACGCTACTAAAAACAGCGATATTATCTATACGGTCTCGGTCTTCGCTTGCGATTGTACTGTCCAACTGAACGTCTAACGGATGCTGGATTTCCCGCCGGATAATATACTCCTTGGTGACTTTGTTTCCCTCCACGCTGATCTTGCTGACAACAGGTGTTGACTGCCCCATAACTTCTAGATGGAGAGCAATCAATAAGAANGGAATGAACCGGCCGAGATGAATGTCCGACAGGAACANTGGTTGCACNTTCNTACATCTCGCTGAGTTCTTGGTACAGATGAATGGCGCTGAGCGTNCCCAANGCGTAATTCTCCAAATCGATCCATTCATTGGGGGCGTGGGCGTTCTCTCCNGGCAGACCGAAACCGATAAGGAGNCANGGTAGGTCCAGAGTGTCNGTCATGTCCCTTACAAAGGGNATTGATCCGCCTTCACGGATGAAAACNGNTTTTGTCCCGAANCCTTTTTCCAGGGCGCGGCTGGCGGCACCAAAAGCGGGATGAGACAGNTCACCTAAAAAAGGCCTGCCGCCGTGCATGCGCTGCACTGTTATTTCCACTTCAGGTGGNGATATCTCATTAATNTATTTTTCAAACAGGTTACCAATTACATCCGGTTCCTGATTTGGGACGAGTCGCACACTCACTTTGGCGTGTGCCTCGGCCGGAATAACCGTTTTTGACCCCTCGCCCGTAAATCCACCCCAGATCCCGTTCACATCGAGGGCCGGACGGCACCAGAGACTTTCCAGCGCGGAATAACCTTTTTCCCAGGTCAGTTCCGGTGCACCCACCTCCTGCCGGAAAACTTCCTCATCAAAAGGAAGCTCAACCATAGCAGCCCGCTCTTCCTCCGCCACATTCACTACATTGTCATAGAAACCGGGAATAGTGACGTGCCCGTCATTATCTTTCAGCTGTCCTATGATCTCTGTCAATGCATGGATCGGGTTCTTCACGGCACCACCGAATATACCGGAATGGAGATCCTGTTCCGATCCCCTGAGATCGATCTGGAAATAGGCGATACCTCTCAAACCGTATGTGATGGAAGGCCATCCTTTCTTTACCATACTGGTATCTGAAATCACAGCTACGTCAGCGGCGAGCATATCCTGGTTTTCTTTGAGAAAAGGTTCCAGACTTTCGCTTCCAACCTCTTCTTCACCCTCGATAATACATTTGATATTCAAAGGAAGCTTGCCAGCTGTTTTCATCCAAGATTCCATAGCTTTAAGGTGAAGATAAAACTGTCCCTTGTCGTCAACCGTTCCTCGGCCATAAAGACGTCCGTCACGTTCAGATGCTTCAAACGGAGGCGTTTCCCACAATTCCAGCGGGTCCACAGGTTGAACATCGTAGTGACCATACAGTAATACCGTTGGACAACCTGGAGCACCAAGCCATTCTCCATAGACAATTGGATGTCTTTCTGTCTCCACCATTTCTACCCGTTCAAAACCAACTACTTTCATCGCATCCTTGACGAATTGAGCACACCTTTGTACATCTTGCTTATGCTCCGAACTACTGGAGACACTGGGGATGGCTACCAGTTCCTTCAGTTCATGAAGAAAACGGTCCCTGTTTTCTTCAGCGTACGCTACTGCTTTTTCAATAGACACAATTCACCTCCTCGAATCAATGCTCGTGGCCTTTTTTCTTATCATCTTTGCTCCTTGGAGGATAAATGTTCCCTCGATGGCACGTCCAGCAGGTGACTGGTTCGTAAGCCAGTGGATTTAGGGTGTTCTTGTTTATGTTCTGGGTCATGATCATCATCTGGCGAGTAATCTCCTTATGTTTATTCTCATCAGATGGAAAATCACGTACATTGTGACAGTAGGCACATTTTACGCCAAGTGACGGGGCAATGTTCTTTTTCATGAAATCCATTACTTCTTTCTTCGTTTTAAAAGACAGTATCTTGAGATTCTTCGTGTCTTGTGCCTCCAGTGTGTGGGAAACGGCCAACAAAAGAAGGGTTATCAATATTCTTTTCATTTTCCTCCTCTCTAAAACCAGGCATGTGTCTGAAACAGGAATTCAATCGGTGACATTCCGGTGCCCGACACATGTGTTTTTCTCATTTGAATCTTTAACTCCAGAAAACTGAATGGGTAAAGTTCAGCACCCAACGAAAATCTAGAAAGAGCATTTTCCAACAATTCAATATCCTCATCAAAAAAATCATATTTAGCAAGCAAATGTATCCCCGGTTTTATCATCCAGGCGATCTCACTGTAGGAAGCCACACTGTTTACGTCACCTGCCCAGCCACTGGCAAGATCCACCTCACCTGTCCAAGTGAACCGATCACGGGAGACACCGCCAAAAAAACCTTTAATCTCTGTGTCACCTTCGGAAAAGTACGATGCACCTGCTAAACCACTATAATCTCCTAGAGAGGAGGAATACTCAGCTCTGATGACTGCTGTTCGATTAGACGGCGGCCCGAGAAAAGTGGCTTTAGCTGCTTCCCCTGCCAAAAAGCCGTTTGAGAGACTCGCAGTAAACAGGAAGTCAGACCTGATCATACCCAGCTCTGCAGTATTAACCGGAGGAGTCAAAGGTGAAAAAGGCAGCCCTTCTTTAAGAAGGCCGTGAGTTCTCTGTAGATTCCCTCCACGGATGAAAGAGGTGTGATCGTCCAGCATGAGTCCGTACATGGGTCGCATTCTCCCTACCCTGACGTAGCTGTTGAGGAATGGAAAGAAAGCGTTTGTCCAGTACTC
>NZNL01000046.1 GCA_002694855.1 Gammaproteobacteria bacterium | reverse complement strand
TGCCCTTGAGTTATTCTTGCGCGTCGGTTCCCGGCTGTGTCCACAAGACTACTCATGGGGCCAGCAGATTTGAATTGGTCATATGAATTGGATTAGGTTAGCGATAGTCCACACGTGCTTTGAATGGGTGAATGCTACTTGTGGTGACTATGAGCACCGGAGGTTTAATCAGTGCTAAATGAATTAGTTTACAATTTTGCGGTTTGGCTGGACGACACGCGGTGGAGCGCTATGTTGCATGAGTCTTATTACATGTATAACTGGGTGGAGTCGACACATGTACTAACCCTGATGGTTAGCTTGGGTATGCTTTTTCTGATCGACTTGCGCATGCTTGGTTATGCACTCCCCGATGTGCCAGCTAGTAAAATTGCAGAAAGACTTAGTATACCGATGCTAGTTGGGTTCACCATTATGTTTATCACTGGTATCAGTTTGTTTTATGCTGTACCTGTGCGTAGTGTCCAGAGCGTTTGGTTTCGCACAAAGATGGTGTTACTTGTAGTATGCGCTGTTAACGCTTACCTGTTCCATAACCGTATGAACGAATCAGTTTCCTCTTGGGATAATGATGCTCGTGCGCCAAGCCGCATTCGTCTTGGGGCTGGCTTATCGCTCGGTTTCTGGACCATCGTTGTGATTTGTGGGCGATTCATCGCATATGACTGGTTTGACTGTGACTACGAACAATCTGCGTTTATCGAATTCTTTGCTGGATGTGTGGATGGTCAGGAAAGATTCTAGAATTCGGAAAAATATTTTTTAATAAAAGAAATAATGTAGAGATTGAGGAGTTAGTTTTATGCCAACGTCTATATTGGGTCCGTATACGAGAACTATTCTCACTGGAACGGCAATCATAGGATTGTTGTTGTTCTCGTTTACCTATGCTCGTGTGAGCGTTTGGATTGAAATGCAACCGTTTTTTGAATGGATGGAAACAACTTGGTTCGGTGTAATCGGTAAGACGTGGGGTGCAGCTTTTGCTTTTATTGAGGCTATCCATCTAATAGGCCTCGCCCTGTTAGGTGGCAGCGTAATAGTGGGAGAAGGCCGCATTCTGGGCTTTGTTTTTACCGATATTCCTGCACGCACAATCATAGATAGAGCTCATAAAGTATTTTTTTGGGCACTCATGACTTTGCTGGCCACAGGAGTATTTATGGCATGCGGCGTAGCTATGAAAATATATTACCTACCAGTTTATTGGTACAAGATGCTTGCTCTGGGCACAGGTATACTTTTCCATTTCTGTATTCGAAAACCGTTATTGCAACGAGAGCTGGAGGAAATTAATCCGTGGGTAACTAAGGCCGTTGCCATTTCTTCCTTGATGATTTGGTTTACGGTTGCTGCCACTGGGCGTTGGATAGGATTCAGTGGTTAGGAAACAGGAGTTACAAATATGAATGAAGAGAACCAAAANGATGCACAAATTAAGGATGAACAAACATCAGCCATACTGGCAACATCAACCATAATAATTTTCTTTGCTGTTTACTGGTTTTTCCAGATTCAGTCAGTGCGAGAATTATTGGAACTTGCGTACGGCTAAAATAATTTCANGAACAATTACAAAGCANGGGCTATATTTCATAGCCCTCTTTTTATATCAGCTTATAGTTATTANCTTTCTGTCATTGCATCGGAGAATAATCCGTAGCCACCATGTATTTTGCCTCAATACCACCGAGAATTTGTCCATTGGCATTTGATGCAGCCGCAACTTCCGCCCATTCTGGATCTCCTATAAAAGCCTGCCAGGATGCAGCGGCTGTTTCCTGATCAGCATGTTCGAGCATATAGACAAGCGTGTCCCCTCTTTCTTCTTCGCTGGTTGGAGACCAGTAACCAACAACTTCCATGCCGTGTTTACGAAATATACGAGTAGTATGATTTCTGAATCTGGCGTGTAGGTTGTCTAGATTACCCGGCGTAGCCTTATATATACGTAGCTCAAAAACTTTCTCGCTCTGGGCAGAAGTCGTTAAGAATATACCGGTGCCTAAGCCTGCTATTAAGGAAAGCAGGGAAATCCCCGTTATTTTTAATATCTTGCTCACAATGATCTCCTGAGAATTGAATAAAACGAAGATAAGTATAATCGAGCATCTTTAATATAGCGATTGGGCGAAAGTGCAAGAACGATAATACCGCTCATAAGTGTTGGGGCTTAAGAGATACTGAAAAGCCATCGGGAAAATTGGTTTGCTTAAAACCAACTTTCGTTGGTTACCTCCACCCCGTCAATTTGACAGACTAAGCCTGAACCAATAGTGCGCAACTGCTGGTGGCAGACAAAATTGATAGTCTAACTTTATTTTTCTAAGTAGTTGAAGCGCTGCTCTAAGATCTTTTGGTAAAGTCTGAGGCCTATACATCGTGCTCAAATTAGATTCTGAGAACTTCTTCTAGTATGATGTCGCGCCCACAAATTTTGGGGAAGCAGTGGTTAATGGAGAAAGTAATAAATCAAGGAATCAAACTTACTATATTTGGCATGAGCACAGAGTGGCTCCCAAATAGTTTTAGCGATTATTACGGCCGCGGAACAAGCTTCGGAGTTCTGCTATGAGTAAAAATAAAAGCCCCCTAGGAATTACGGATGTCGTATTACGCGATGCTCACCAATCGTTATTTGCAACCCGCATGCGTATCGATGACATGTTACCAATTGCCGAAAAGTTAGATCAGGTAGGGTTTTGGTCACTTGAGTCATGGGGTGGTGCAACTTTCGACGCCTGCATTCGTTTTTTAGGTGAAGATCCCTGGGAGCGTATTCGCCGATTTAAGGAAGTAATGCCTAATACACCGCAGCAGATGCTGCTTCGTGGGCAGAATGTTTTGGGGTACCGGCACTATGCAGATGATGTAGTAGATAAATTTGTTGAAAGAGCCGCCATAAACGGCGTTGATGTGTTCCGAGTCTTCGATGCTATAAATGATATGCGCAACCTGGAAACAGCTATAAAGTCTGTCAAAAAATGTGAAAAACATGCACAAGGGACCATTTGTTACACTATTAGTCCGATCTACACTATCGATAGCTGGCTTGATATGGCCCGGCAGATTGAAAGTATGGGCGCGGATTCAATCTGCATTAAAGACATGGCAGGTCTGCTCAAACCTTATGTTGCTTATGAACTAATCAAAGGGCTGAAAAAGGTTATCGATGTGCCTATTCACATGCAGTGTCATGCGACTACCGGCATGTCAACAGCAACCTATCTAAAAGCTGTGGAAGCTGGTATTGATAACATCGACACGTCTATCTCGTCTATGAGTATGACATATGGTCATTCGCCAACAGAATCATTGGTGGCCATTCTTGAATCCACCGAGCGTGATCCTGGGCTGGATATTAAGCTGTTGGAAGAAATTGCCAGTTACTTTCGNGAGGTTCGTAAGAAATACGCTAAGTTCGAGGGATCTCTCAAGGGGGTTGATTCGCGAATTCTCGTCTCACAAGTGCCAGGTGGCATGCTTTCTAATCTTGAAAATCAACTAATCGAACAGAACGCTACTGATCGGATGGATGAAGTACTAGAAGAGATACCAAAAGTGCGTGAAGATCTGGGGTTCATTCCAATGGTTACACCAACTTCACAGATTGTTGGTACCCAATCAGTACTAAATGTGCTGCTAGGTGAACGGTACAAAGTCATTTCTACTGAAACGGAAGGGCTGCTGAAAGGTGAATACGGTGCGACCCCGGCTCCGGTTAATCGTGAATTACAGATCAAGGCTCTTAAAGGGGCTGAACCGATTAGTTGTCGGCCCGCTGACTTGTTAGAGCCCGAGTTTGAGAAGCAGAAGATTGAATTACTAAAAATCGCTAAGGATGAAAGTATTAATCTTGCTAACGAAGACGATGATACGCTGACCTATATTTTATTTCCGAACCCAGGATTGAAGTTTCTTAAAAATCGTAATAATCCTGACGCCTTTGAACCTGTACCTACTATAGGGCGGGATTAGTAGATTAGGGCTTCACAATTACTGGCTTATAACCAGGTTCATCGTTTTCATCTACCCAACAATTAACGTAGTGAATTTAATAGTGGCGAGGCATATTCAATCGAACGCTTTGCAAATCGCTTATTTAGGGAGAACGTTGATTGGATGTTAATACCAATTAAGCAGAAGATAGCTCGTCATCGAAGATATTCTGGTTCATAGTTTCTGAAGGCGATTCTGATGTTGGTTTTCCAACTACCCGTGCTGGCACCCCGACAACAGTGGTATGTGCTGCGACGTTGCTGAGTACCACACTGCCAGCACCGATTTTGGCGCCTTCTGCAATTTCGATATTACCTAACACCGAGGCTCCAGCTGAAACCATTACGCCGGAACGAATTTTAGGATGTCGATCCCCCTGTTCATTCCCTGTACCGCCAAGCGTTACTTGTTGGAGAATTGAGACGTTATCCTCTATAACCGACGTTTCTCCAATCACTATCCCGGTTGCGTGATCGAACATAATACCTTTTCCAATTATGCAGGCCGGATGAATGTCTACGCCAAATACTTCCGAGTTACGGCTTTGGATAAACAATGCTAGATCCTTACGTTGATTACCCCATAAGAAATGGGCGAGTCGATGCACTTGGATAGAAAGAAAACCTTTAAGGTAAAGGATTACGGGCAGGTAGGAGCTAATTGCCGCGTCTCTTTCATAGACCGCACGGATATCACATGCCGAAAAATCAATAATTTGTGGTGAGGTCGAAAAGGCATTGTCGAATAGTTCTAACACCGTTTCCACCGGCATCACGTCATCAGATAGCTTATTGGCGAGGATAAAGCTTAGTGCAGATTCAAGACTATCGTGATTCAGTACACGGGCGTGCACATAACTGGCTAACAGAGGCTCCTGCTGGACAACCTGTTCAGCTTCAGTTCTCAGCTGTTGCCAGAGCTCATCAGACATATTTATATTCCGGTATTTTTGAGGAAGATCGATTATACGGCCCCTGAGAGTGCGTACAAGCTTAAGAGAAGGGAAACATCATTAAATTTTAAGCAATAATGGACAGAGACAAACACCCTGCAATTTTTGTAATATCTAATGAATGAAAATAGAACCTGCTATTGTTGCAAGCTTTAGCTGTTTGAGCCTGCTGATTACCAGTCTCGTGTTTTCGCAGGAACGCGATCAGCGCCAGTACTGGCTAGACTTGGCGGCCGCCGACC
This sequence comes from Gammaproteobacteria bacterium, assembly GCA_002694855.1. Lineage (GTDB taxonomy): Bacteria > Pseudomonadota > Gammaproteobacteria > Pseudomonadales > Pseudohongiellaceae > UBA9145. Next base: position 39,765 of record NZNL01000046.1, on the reverse strand, counting down.
AGATATACGCAGATCGGTCGGCGGAAATTGGCCGCACTCGCGCATTCCTCGAATTCCTCGGAGAGGGCTCAATTGTGTTTCGAGAGAACGGTCCCGTTGACGCGCTCGAAGAATATCGGGCTGCAGATTTTGAGCGCGACCAACTTACCTGGGAATCACATTATATTGATGTATCTCGTGATGGTGATCTTGGATTAACTGCAGGGCCGTACACTTCAGTGGATGAGTCAGGNGANGGGTTGGAGTTCTTCGGTCACCTNGTTTCCATCTGGAAAAAAACTGGNGAACGNTGGGAATTAATGGCAGATATGGTGGCACCAATTCCCGGTTACCTGAGCCTCGANGTTGAGCCTAGCTNTGAAGACACTTTGCCCGTATTTGAAGAGACCGCTCACCCAGTGTTGGCTATGTCTGAAGACAACACCATGCAGAACCTGATTGATGCGGACAACTTGTTTGGNTTATCGATAAATTTTCGGGGAGGTCAACGAGCCCTCCTGAGATATGGGCTGGAAAACTCACGAGTCTACTTGCCTAACATGGGACCTGCTGTNGGTGCTGAAGTGGCTAGTTCAGTTTACGGNGCGTATCTTGATGAGGAACTCAGGACCACAAACCCCATAAGTTTAACTCACAGAGGGGGCTTCCTGTCTTCATCTAAGGAGATGGGTTATACGTACGGGACAATGGCAACCACTACTGATGAATCAGAACCGGGATTTCGGGCTGCTTACTTGCGCTTATGGCGTCTTAATGAGNTCAATGAATGGCGTATCGCNGTAGAAGTATTGAACCCCATGAACTAGTTTCTAATCCGAACAACTCTTTCGCCCTCACGNTACGAAGTTCCCTGCAAATTTTCGATTTCTATTGCCAGCTGATGATAACCNTTACTAAAACTGGTGGTATCCAGTCTGTAGCTATANCCGAGNATTGGCGCATTGGGATCACTTTGAACNCCCATGNCGTNCACGACATCTTCACGACGGATTGAATATCNNGCTCTTCCGATGCGNTGGTCATCTATTATTANGTAAACTGCCTGCACACCGATATCCTCGTTATANGCCCACCCACGGATGTCTACGGTGCTACTCAACTCAGCTCCNGCTTCAGGGTAATCTATCCANGCTCGNGGCGGATAGGGACACGGGAAGGAACGAAAATCCGGNNGAGATTGCNTATCTATAANTCGGTCTGCCAGATAATAACTNAATCGTTTATCNCCATTAAACAATATTAGTTNATCTGCTAGTTCGATNCTGTTCACATATTGGCACATGATACCCANNAAACCNTGTTTGTCAGGTANGGTCAGCGTACTGTCTTCATTAATATACAGCACTGGTCGGTTTAANACTGTTCTAAGACCCGACTCGTCTTTTTGCCATAATTGAANTTGAGCAATGCGNCCATCCCGCACAGCTTTGTCTCGATCCAANGTGTAAGTTTCGTTAGACAACCCGGCGAATTCTACTTGCGCCGCAGTGTAATAGTTATCCGTGATAATAATAGGTTGTTCTTTTGGAAATCTTTGCTTAATTAACTGTGCTGTATGAGCCGTAAATGGTTTCCAACCTGCCATTTTGTTGGAGAGAACGCCGCTNCCCAACAGAGATTGCAAGGGAGACTGATAGGCCTGAGATCCTACCCCTATCAAGGCAATTATCGTCCCGGTAAAGCCCAGCATGGGGATACAGATGACGAGCCTGCGCGCGATAACCCGATTCCATCTAGATCTAGACCAGTGGTAACACTGTCTCAAGACGCTCGGCAAGACGATTAACAACGGGAAATATCCAGATAATGGCCAATGAATCGAGGTGCTNGTGGCATCTGTCCAAGGNGCTAGAACAAGGTATACAAGGATGTTTGTTGCTGAAAAGCTAAGGAGCATGGCNGCAACNTTATCCTGATGTTTAGCTCGCTTGTATAGCANCCATAGNGCGATNGCNAAGGCAACATACAATGGTGGCGTAACAAGACCAGCCTGTTTGAACAGATGGAGTAATCCCGTTAGCTGGAATTCCCAAGGATGTCGATTAACAAGATAGAAGATAGCATTACTCAGCTCGTTATTGAGGTTAAACCAAACTAACGGAATCAGGCCTATGCTCGCGATAAAGGCACTTANCCAAAAACGTGGATTGAGCCAAGTTCCTCTAGCGGGNTTATAGAAGCCAAGAAATAGGACAGCGGCAAGTGGGTAAAGAAAGAACCGATAATGAGTGCTGAAACCGAGAGAGACAAACATACCGGTGGNTAACCAGTAGACCATTTTATTGGTGCGTATCGCTCGTTCAAAAAANCCGATGGAGAGCATTCCTAAGAAGAGTAATGGAACATCTGGCACNGCCAGTAATCCAAGAAANCCTCCTAATGGTAGNCAGAGGCTGAGGGCCGCTGATTCGAACGCCTGCTGACGATCTGTAACAGGAAGAGCAACCCAATAAACGAGAAAGGGAATACAGCTACCCAGAATCAAGAAAGGCAAACGCACCGTAAAGGCGTTGCCAGGGTCGAGGTTAGACCCGATACCTACCAGTAAGGCAGTCATAAAGGGGAGATCGCTGTACGCAATGGCAGGGTTTTCAGAGGCTAACCAATAGAATACCTCATCACTGTACAGATCCAGGACGCTTCCAAGGTGCAATTTTAGGCCCAGCACGAGTGCAAACCCGATAACCGCCAGTTTTAGTACCGGCACCCCGATCGCCTGTTGGCCGTCGTCGCGCAAGTAAACACTCCCGCTAGAGTTGAACTGCTTCTATTAAGTTTTTGGGTACCATCTTGCTAGAGAGTCGTTTGAGATTCGAGGTGAAGACCAGCAGTATGGACATCATCGCGATTATCCAAAGGGTGGAGAATAAGGGGTTTACCGAGAAAGTGCCAATCTGGTAGATCACGGTTGCCGTGATATAGGCGAGGCCTGTGCACCAACTAAACACTAATAGGGTCCAGCGCCACCCGGCTTCCTTGTTAACTGCGCCTAGCACAGCTACGCAGGGCGCGTAGAGAAGTACGAAAACCAGATAACAAAATGCCGAAAACGGCCCGCTGAACATGGCCGCCATGTTCGTCAGGGTATTGCCGCTAACTTCCTGTTCCTGGGCAACAACCTCCACGTTGCTCACATCACCGATAGATATCCCTAGAGGGTCCCCTAGACTGTCGCCCAGACTTGCCAATTCTGCACCGATAGAGGCAAAAGCTTCGCCAGTTGCCGCCACCAAATCGGGAGGGCCGGTCTCTGTTTCATTTTGCGGTTCACTATATAGAGCATCGAGAGTTCCAACGATTGCCTCTTTGGCAAACATACCAGTAAACAATCCCACAGTTGCCGGCCAGTTGTCCCGTTCAAGCCCGAGGGGGATGAAGGCGGGAGTAATAGCCTTACCGATCACGCTAAGTACGGAATCTTCAGAATCTTCATTGCCAAAGCTCAGATCGGAGCCTATAGAATTTAGGAAGTTCAGCACAATAACTACCATTACGATGGTCTTGCCAGCACGGAATATAAATCCTTTCAGTCTAAACCATGTGGTTAACAGAATATTACGGAGTATGGGTGCATGGTAAGCTGGCATTTCCTGCAGTGATGGCGTTATCTCTCCAGGGAATAACTGTTTGCGAAATATCCAACCTGTTAAGACTGCCAGTAATATGCCTAGCAAATACAAACCGAATACGATGTTTTGACCATTTTCCCGGAAGAAGGCTGCTGCGAATAACGCGTACACTGTCAGACGCGCTCCGCAGCTCATGAAAGGTGCCATCGAAATTGTCATTAACCTATCGCTGTCTCGACTCAGAGTGCGTGCCGCCATGACGGCAGGTACATTGCACCCAAAACCTACAATTAGCGGTACGAAGGCGTTACCAGGCAGTCCGATACCGAGCATTAAGCGATCAATAACGAATGCTGCGCGTGACATATAGCCCGAGTCTTCCAGTGCAGATAAACATAGGTACAAGAATCCGATGACTGGAATAAACGTAGCTACCAATGTTATTCCTCCTCCCACGCCCTGAGCGACTAAAGTAATAATTACCTCGGCTACTAATATTTCCGGCAACACATTGCCTAATAGCCAGCTAGTGCCATCAACTATTAAAGCGGTGAGGAGAATGTCAAAAAAATCGATAAATACGGCACCCAGGTTTACAGCAAAAGTAAACATTAGGTAAATCATTAGGAGAAAGAATGGGACTCCTAACCATCGATTTAGAACTACGTTGTCGATTCGTTCAGAAATACTATGATGGGTGGGTGACACTTCGACGACTCCATCGACCAGTCGGCGTGACTGGTGATACCGCTTAATAATCGGTTCCTCCGTTAAATCGCTGTTGTCTATCTCGAGATTAGCCAGACCTAACTGCGGCTTAGCAATAACGGATTTGAGGCAGGCGATAAGGTCGACCACTCCATGCTTACGAGCTGCGACCATTTCTATAATTGGGACACCTATGTGCTTCGCAAGTGTATGGTGTGAGATGGTGATTCCCTGCTGTTCAGCAACATCAAGCATGTTCAATACCACAATTACTGGAATGGACTTTTCCAAAAGCTGCTGTGTTAGAACTAAGTTGCGTTCCAGATTTGTGGCATCGACAATATTAATTATCAGGCTGATCTCGGCCTGTGCTAGGTAATCTGATGCGATTTTTTCATCAATGCCACTGTGTTCTTGTTCCAAGGAGTAGATGCCGGGCAGGTCAACAATCTCCAGCTTTTCATCGGCTAGCTTGAAGTAACCGAATTTCTTTTCAACCGTAACTCCAGGCCAATTGCCCACGCTCTGATTAGCCCCAGTGAGCACGTTAAACAGTGTGGTTTTTCCGCAATTAGGATTGCCTATGAGCGCTATTCTTTTCATGGTTACTGAATCTTTACCTTAATTACTTCAGCGTCTGCTTTACGTATGCTGATGAAAGTGCCACGTACCTTTACCTGTATCGGATCGCCCAGAGGGGCAAACCGCAGAATGTCTAGCGTAGAACCGGGAATTACACCCAGAGCGTAGAGCCGGCTTTTGAGACCAGCTGGTTTTGATGCGATTTCGAGAACCACGCAATGATCACCACTGGAAGCATCGGCAAGATAGGCTTGGGTCATTGGAAAATTATAACCTTAAAATTCAATAACTTAATACTATTAGTGAGGTTGGGTTGTTTTTGTGAACATAGCAGATCTAAATCTACTTGACAATCATTCTCATTTAGATGTAGATTAATCAGACGCCGAGGTATTCTATGTACGTATGCATTTGCAGACAAGTTACCGACCACCAGATTCGCGACGTTTGTCGGGGTGGTACAAGCAGTTTTACTGAAGTCCAAGCACAAACTGGTATTGCCAGGGATTGCGGGAAATGTAGAAAACTTGCGCAGGCTATTGTCAAGGAATGCAGGCGGTCTAGCACCTTCGTTAACGCAGCATAACAGCTGCTCTTTTATTCCCGTCAAAGCAAATTAGCCGACCTTTCAGATTGGGTGATGGCGGAGAACCCGTTCCTGTCTCTTTCTTCCAGTCGCTGCAATTAATTAAGTCGAACCTATTTGATAATGGTATTGCTTATCATTTAGTTTTTCTTTTTATATCAATAGGTTATGTGTATATTTCTTGACAATTTGGACACAANCGAGGATGCTTGTATAAACCAATTCAGGGANATTTATCATGCAAGCAGACCTTAAAGTCATTAAGCACTTGAATAAGGCCCTCGCCAATGAACTCATCGCGATCAATCAGTACTTCCTGCATTCACGTATGTACGATGACTGGGGTTTAAAAAAGCTCGCAGAAAAGGAATACGAAGAGTCGGTCGACGAAATGAAGCATGCGGACCAACTAGTGCAGCGTATCTTGTTCTTGGAAGGCCTGCCCAACTTGCAGGATCTCGGTAAACTATTCATTGGTGAGAACACGCGGGAAATGCTGGAATGCGATTTGCGGATAGAAATGACTGCTACACCCGATTTGCGCGAAGGCATTACCTACTGTGAATCAGTTGGGGATTTTGTGAGCCGTGATCTTTTGTCAGGAATTCTCGACAGCGAGGAGGATCACATCGACTGGCTTGAGACTCAACTGGGACTTATCGACAAGGTAGGTCTTGAGAATTATCAGCAATCAATGATCTAAAAAAGATACCCGTAGGTCCATTTAAGAGTAGGTCTAGATAACTTCAGTTTCCATCATTAACTGACGATAAATTTATAACGTTCCCGGCTAGTGGGGGTGGTTATAGACTGAAGGGACCCTGGGCTTCCTATATGTACGCATGTATTGATCTGGGATCTAATAGTTTCCATTTGCTGATTGGAGAATGGAAAAAGGGTCGCGTTCAGATAATCGAACGTTTGAGCGAAAAGGTTCAACTAGGCGAAAACGTTCATATTTCTGGAAAAATTTCGTCTCAAGCGTTTCAGCGTGGCTTGAATTGTCTACAGCGATTTAAATTGCTCATGAAACAGTATCCAGTTAAACAATACTGGGCGCTTGGCACTAATACCTTNCGAGTAACTGATAATGCCGATGACTTTATTAAAGAAGCTAAAGTTCTCGGCATAGACATCTCGATNGTTTCCGGATTGCAGGAAGCTGTACTAGTTTATGCTGGAGTCATCACCTCCTTATCTGAAAACGATACGCATCGGCTTGTAATCGATATTGGTGGCGGNAGTACTGAGATCATTATCGGTAAAAGAACGAACCTCCTATTTGCTGAGAGTCTACCCATAGGCTGTGTAACATGGCGAGATCGGTTCTTTAGTAATGNTGGACATGATCAGAAAGANTTGGAGCGAAAAATGGATGTTGCAGTTGNGGAAGCGAGGCATGTATTCAAAGCCGCCGCTCCGGGTATAAGCAGAATNGGATGGCATAAGGCTTATGCATCATCTGGTACCGCCAAGTTACTTGCCTCAATATGCCAAGAATACGGTTGCAGTGGAGGACAAATAAAACTTGATACTTTGCACACACTGAAACATAAGATCGCAGAATGTATTCTGGAGGGTCGGGATTTAGTGGGTTTGAAAGACCGCCGTCGAGATCTTCTGTTGCCGGGTTGGAGCGTAATGACCGCATTGATGGAGAGTTACAAAATTGACACCATGAATTTCAGTGCTACTGCATTACGCGAAGGTATGTTGGATTTTATGGTAAAAAATGAGAAAACCTTAAAAGCGATGGAAGAAAATGATCTTCCCGAAGTGAGNTTTGCAAAAGGTTAAATCTNTTGTTTGTTTAAACCTGTGCTAACCGATTAAGAAGAATGTTCTGCGCGTCGGGCTCCTTAGCATCAAAAGTTAATTCTTTGTATTCCCCGTTTGCTTGTAGCTCCCAACTTTGACCCTTGGTGTTTATGTGAATTTCTAATTCTTTGATAATTCGGTTTGCCAATTTATTTCCAAGAACAGGAAANCAGACTTCGATCCTGTTTGAAAGGTTTCTTTCCATCCAATCTGCCGAAGAGCAGTAAACTGGATGATTTGCATTTAAAAAATAATATACCCTTGAATGTTCCAAGAATCGACCTACCACTGAAATTACTCTAATATTTTCGCTGACTCTAGGGATTTTTGGTTTCAAGCAACAAACGCCTCGGACAATAAGTTCGATTTGAACCCCGGCTGATGAAGCTTCATATAACTCTTTTATTACAGCTGGGTCTGTAAGAGCATTTAGTTTTGCAATGATGCGCGCTGGTTTTCCGTNAAGAGCAGTTTGNTTTTCATGCTTAATCATTTTTACTATTGATTTCCGCATACTAAAAGGAGCATGAATTATTAGTTTAGGATGAATCTTTTTGCCCATGCCGGTGATTTGTTGAAAAACTTTGTGAACATCGGCACATAAGATGGGGTCAGCGGTTAATAGGCTGTAGTCAGTGTACAAAAGAGAGGTCTTACGATGGTAGTTGCCAGTTCCCAGGTGCGCATATCTTTTTAATGTATTTCCAACCCTTCGTACAAAAAGTAACATTTTTGCATGAGTTTTGTAGCCNAGAACTCCATATACCACGACGGCTCCAGCTTCCTGCAATATACTAGCAAAGTGTATATTCTCTTCTTCATCAAACCTCGCTCGAAGCTCAATTACAACAGTCACTTCTTTTCCATTTCTGGCTGCTTCGACGAGCGCTTCTACCATTTCTGAAGATTCATTAGTTCTATAGAGTGTTTGTTTAATAGAAAGGATGCTTGGATCCTTTGCTGCTTGACGTACCCAATCGATAATAGGGATAAAGGACTGATATGGATGCAGGAGAAGTTGATCCCCTTTTTCGACGGCAGCAAAAATGTCGGCACCCTCTTCTAATGACTTGGGGGTGCCTGGAGAAAACTTCGGAAAGTGTAGGTCAGGCCGATCAACCATGCCTATTAGTGCCATTAATCGTTGAAGATTGACTGGCCCGTCCAGAGCAAANAATTCATCTNTGCTGAGATTAAATCTTTCGAGAAGAAAGCTGATTAATTCTTCTGGACATTCTTTACCTACTTCGAGCTTTGTAGCAGTGCCAAATCGACGGCTATGCAATTCTCCTTGGAGAGCGCTGGCGACGTCTTGAATTTCTACATTGGACATTTCCAGATCAGAGTTTCTAGTGACCCGGAACTGATGACATTCTNACACGGTCATACCTGGNAAAAATTCTTCTACGTAGGCGTGGATAATTGAAGANAGGAATACGAAATTGTCNCCCTCTGGCATGATTTCTTTAGGAACTTTTATGAGCCGTGGTAATGAACGAGGTGCNGGTACTANAGCTAGGCCACTGTCTCTCCCAAATGCGTCTTTGCCATTAAGGGATAGTATAAAGTTCAAGCTCTTATTTACTAAGCGAGGGAAGGGGTGGGCAGGATCCAAGCCAAGTGGGCTAACAACAGGAACCACNTCATCATAGAAGTAAGATTTTGTCCATTCGATTACATTTTTATCCCATTTATCNCGATNAAGGAAATGTATATTTTCTTGNGCTAATGAAGGGAATAAATCNTCATTCAAGATGCGATATTGTTCNTCCAGCTCATGTCTTACTATTTCATGGATTTCCTTTAAAAGGTTCTCCGCNTATTTACCATCAGGTCCAGGTCGNTGACGACCGAAGTCCAGTTGTTTCTTGAGACCTGAAACTCTTATTTCATAAAATTCATCGAGATTTGAGCTAAAAATGAGTAAGAACATTAGCCGCTCGAGCAGCGGGTGCTTATCACTCTTAGCTTGTTGCAATACGCGCGAGTTAAACTTCAGCAGACTCAATTCACGATTTTCGTAAAACTCGTTGTTGGAAAAATCGATATCACTGACCGATAGCTTTTTATCAGAGNCAGGTTGCACTGAATTATCCACCACGACTTTAAGTGATTTATTAAATGACTGTAGGCTCATTAATCTCGAGGAAATTCTTAATATTTTTTACTAAAATATAATGGGTGTATCTAATAGTGTTTAGGATTTTCTATAACAAATCCTTGTTGATGCATAAGATTGAATCCACATTTCGTTGATTCTATATTTAATTTCTTGTCCATACTGGGCAGCGGATTTTAGCACATTTACAGCAGTCTAATGACATCAGCTATAGAGTATTAGTACGAATTGGCCAGATTAACTATATTGTCATAAATGTGTGAGAGAAAAACACCGTGGATTTTTGTTAGAACTCTTTTCCAAATTAGACTAGAGGTCTAAATACATTGTAAAAAACACCCATAAATCATTTGTTTAGTATTTCNTTCGTGGTTGGTTTTTAATATAGAAGAAGCCGAAACCGCAAATTGATAGGAGGGATGATTAGCTTAGGTTGACAGTGAAAGCCTNTTGTAATAGAGTNCCCGCCCCTCAAATNAGAGTGAATAAGAAATTTAGCAGAATGACATACAGTGTAGTGACAGTGGTACTAGGGCAGGCGNCAGAGGTTAATGCTGGAGCCCGCTGTGTCTCGCGCGAGCGAATTAATTGCCCGGGAGAGCATTGGTCCTAGTTAGTTAAACAAAGAAACACTAACAAAAGCCTCTAAGAGTCTCCGACCTTAGAGGTTTTTTTTGTCTTAAGGATACATCTATGAANATTATAGAAATTGAACAGGCGAGTCGTTTTTCTTGGCCTTCTCTCGAGGAACAGCAATTACCGATTGGAGTATTTCGCTNTGCGGCTGAAGCCAACCGTTGCTTAAGCACGATGACACCTAACCTTGAAATTCGGGTTGACCCTCAGGAGCTGAAAGTAAAAGTAGAAAAGCTTTTTAGAAAAAGAAATTTACCGCCAAAGGTTCGCTTGTTGAAAGGTTCACCGATTGATCTCCTTCAACTGGGCATCCTCGATGATTCTTTGAAGATTGCGGGCTACTGTTTGGAAGCACCGTCGAGAATGATGGCACTAAATCTTGATCCATACGAACCGGAATCACAGGTTTGTCCACATGGTGATGGGCATTACTCTGGTCCAAATGATTGGGTGAGAGCGTGGCACCATCTTAGGAAGCGCGACCATGATCTATTGCCAATTCATCGAGTCACCTTGGCCAAGATCACCGATCCTTGTTGTTTTTTGTTATTTCAGGACTATNTATCACGGCCAGTTGCGTCTGGTTTTGCCGTGCTTCACAACGGAGCACTGGGTATTCACGGGATAGCCACTTCTAAACACAACCTCCGNGAAGGGTATGCAACAAAGTTGGTAAATCAACTATTGCATTGGGGGAAAAGAAAAGGAGCCAGATATGCTTATTTGCANGTGGAATCTGCGAATGTTACCGCCCTGAATCTTTATACCAAGCTTGGATTCAATGAAGTGTACAAATACTGGTATCGAGCAAGGTATTAGTAAACAGCGACGAAGATTCTTTCGAGTGGGATAGGGCTGGTAAGTTGTCCGTGTTTATNGAAGTACGATAGACTCAGCCTCCGAATAATCACCAGCAATTTTAGGAATTTATAATGTCGACAAATAAGCGTGTNCTGTTTNCTAAACGCCCTCTAGGGGAACCAGATGATGACTGTTTCAGNATAGATGAAGTAGCNACTCCGGATCTAGGCCCAAATGAAATCCTTATTAAAACCTGTTGGCTCTCTCTCGATCCATACATGCGTGGTCGCATGAACGATATGAAATCTTATACCGAACCTATGCAGNTAGGTGATGTGATGACAGGGGAGTCAACNGGAATTGTTGAGGAATCGAACTCGGATAAATGGCAGGTTGGAGATAGAGTGGCTGCCCATATGGGATGGCAGACCTATATCGTCGCNAAAGNTGATGATGCCCGGTTGATGAAAGTAGACTTGGACAACGGCACGTTATCCGCCCATCTGGGTGTGGTGGGCATGCCAGGGCGAACAGCATATTTCGGATTAACGGAGGTAGGGAAGCCAAAGGTCGGCGAAACGCTGGTTGTTGCGGCAGCCTCCGGGGCTGTCGGTTCGGCAGTAGGACAAATTGCTAAGATTTTAGGTCTCAGGNCAATTGGTATAGCCGGAGGATCAGAAAAATGCCGGTATGTTAAAGAAGAACTTCAGTTTGATGATTGCCTAGACTACAAGTCTGGAAATTTTGCTGAGAAATTAGGCCTAGCCTGCCCTGATGGAGTAGATATCTATTTTGAAAATGTTGGTGGTGAAGTGACGAAGACGGTAGCGCCACTGCTTAACGAAGGAGCCCGAGTCCCTATTTGTGGGTACATCTCTAACTATAATGATGAAGATATCACAAAAGCTGAAACGCCTTTTCATATTCTTAAGCAACTTAAAACTGTNCCCGAACATAGGTTCTTTGTCGTATACGAATGGCAAGATCGCTACGAGGAGGCCACTCGTCAGCTTGGGCAATGGATTAAGGACGGGCTTCTTAAGTATCGGGAGAGCATAGGGGAAGGGCTAGAGAATGCGCCCGAATTGTTTCGGGGCTTATTAAAAGGTAAGAATTTCGGTAAACAACTGGTTAAGGTTGCAGAAGAGGAAATATGACTTCCTCTATAGAAGATCAATTCAGGGTTGAGAATCTCTTTTCATTGCGGGGTAAAACTGCNCTTGTAACGGGTGGCTCAAGTGGACTTGGATTAATCATGTCCAAAGGCTTATTGCAGAATGGGGTTAAAGTACTGATAGCTTCCCGTAAGNCTGAAAAGAGCANAAGAGCACTTAAAGAGNTAAAGCCGCACGGAGAATGTTACGCATTTAATGCAGACGTTACCTCGATGGAAGATAGGAAGGCATTGTTGGAAGAGGCGAAGGAGAAACTCGGTAGCATCTCCATCCTGATAAACAATGCCGGCACAAACTGGGGAGCCAAACTTGAAGAGTATCCGGATCAAGGGTTTGCCAAGGTAATTAGTACCAATTTGAATGCTGTGTTTTCCCTCACTCGCGATGCATTACCTTTGTTGGAGAAAGCCGCTTCATTCAAAGACCCAGCAAGAATCATTAATATTGGTTCGATGGATGGGATACACGTTCCTATCGTGCAGCGCGTACCGACCTTTGCCTATTCGTCGAGTAAAGCGGCTCTGCACCACTTAACCAAGAGCTTGGCCATCGATCTTGCACCCAAGCATATTACCGTCAACGCTGTGGCACCTGGGTTCTTCGAATCGAGGATGACGGATTACTTGTTTGAGCATTATAAGGATGACATAGAGGATGATTGCCCTTTACATCGGGTCGGCGAGCCGGAAGACTTGGTTGGTATTATCGCCTATCTTGCGTCAAGGGCCGGCGCTTACACCAACGGTACCGTTATACCGGTCGATGGGGGAACCTGCATCTCCAAAGGGAAAAGATCCTGGCAGGACTAGGACAAGGATTGCAAAGGACTCCAAACGAATCCGAAATTTATGACTCCTTACCTTGTTCTCGGACAACCCGCTTGCTAGTTTAGTGATCCTTTTTTATTTTAAGTAATCTCTGCATCTGAGCCATTATGTGGGGTGATCCATGAATGGAGAAAAAATGAGCTTATTCAGTCTCGAAGACAAAGTAGCCTTGATCACGGGCTCAAGCAAAGGTATCGGAAAAGCTATTGCCGAGCGTATGGCAGAACAAGGGGCCAAGGTGGTCATCTCTAGTCGAAACCAGGATGCGTGTGAAGAGGTAGCGGCGGGAATTAATGCCGAGGGTGGTGAGGCGATAGCCATAGCCTGTAATATTAATTACCAGGAACAGTTGGAAAATCTGGTATCACAAACCCAGCAGCGACTTGGATCAGTCAATGTGCTGGTTTGTAATGCTGCCTTGAATCCCTATTTTGGTCCCTCGCAGAATATACCTGATGAAGCTTTCGAAAAGATCATGCATGCCAATATTGGCAGTGTGCATCGACTGTGCCAATTAGTTATACCTGGTATGGCAGAGGGAGATGGTGGCTCAGTCATAATCGTGTCTTCCATCGGGGGCCTCAAGGGTAGTGATAAGCTAGGAGCTTATTCCATCTCCAAAGCGGCGGACATGCAGATAGCTCGCAACCTGGCAGTGGAGTGGGGGCCAAAGAACGTCCGCGTGAATTGTATTGCTCCCGGATTGGTACGAACTGATTTTGCCCGAGCACTTTGGGAAAATCCTGAAATTTACGAAGCTACCGTGTCTAAGTATCCTTTGCGCCGTATTGGTGAACCGGATGAAATCGCCGGCGCAGCTGTGCTGCTGGCTTCTTCTGCCGGGAGTTTTACCACAGGACAAACAATAGTGATTGATGGCGGTGGCACAATCGCAGGATAAAGGGTGTAATTGCTAAACTATAGCGCTATCAATACAGTAAATTAAATTAGGTGGATGAGCACATTATGGATTTAGGTATTTCAGAAGAATTAAAGGAAGTTCGAGAAAAAATTCGGGTTTTCGCCGACGAAAAAGTATTGCCTCTCGAACAGGAGTATATGATAGAGATCGGTGTAGGTGACAGATGGTCTCATACTCCAAGGCAAGAAGAAATTCTAAATGGATTAAAGGAAGAAGCACGAAAACTGGGTTTCTGGAACTTTTTCCTACCCGAAAGTCAGGGGGGGGCTGGTGTATCCAACCTTGAGTATGCTCATCTCGCAGAAATTATGGGAAGAAGCCGTTTGGCTTCTGAGGCGATGAATTGCAGTGCTCCGGATACTGGAAATATGGAAGTGCTTGAGCGTTATGGCTCCGTAGAGCAGAAAAAGCAGTGGCTGGAGCCGCTTTTGGCTGGTGAGATACGCTCTGCCTTNGCGATGACTGAACCAGGAGTGGCATCGTCTGATGCAACTAATATTTCCACCCGTGCGGTTTTGGATGGTGATGAATGGGTCATAAGTGGGGAGAAATTCTATATCTCTGGCGCTGGCGATGTGCGGTGTAAAATCATGATAGTTATGGTTGTAACTGAACCTGATGCTCCTAAGCATACAAGACAATCTCAAATTCTGGTCCCCACAGGTACCGAGGGTGTGGAGATCGTTAGGCCGATGGAAGTGTTTGGCCGGGATGATGCGCCTCATGGACATATGCATATTAAATTTCATAACGTTAGGGTGCCAGAGAGCAATATTATTTTAGGGCGAGGACGTGGGTTTGAAATTTCCCAGGGACGATTAGGACCCGGTCGTATTCATCATTGCATGCGGTCTATTGGGGCGGCAGAAAAAGCATTAGACCTTATGTGCACACGTGCCCTAAGCCGGGAAGCCTTTGGAAAACCACTTGCAGAATTGGGCGGTAACTATGACGTAATCGCTGATAGCCGCATTGAGATAGAAATGTGCCGCTTGTTAACCTACAAAGCAGCCTGGTTAATGGATACCATCGGTAACAAGGCGGCCCGTGACGCCATATCCCAAATCAAGGTTGCTGTCCCGAACATGGCACTTCGTGTAATTGACAGGGCGATTCAGATGCACGGAGCTGCTGGAGTGTCCCAAGATTTTCCACTGGCAGCGCTATGGACCAGTCAGCGTACCTTACGTTTGGCTGATGGCCCAGATGCAGTGCATCGACGCGTCGTGGCACGCAAAGAACTTGCTAAACATACATAAGGTAGGGTCTAAGATTAACGGGAAAATGGGGGCTTCGGTTCCCATTTTTGCTTGAAATAGGTTTTATCATCATGTGGCCAAGTCTTCATGTCTCAATCCATTGCCGTCATAATCCCAACTTATAACAGAAGCCATACATTACGACGTGCCTTGGATTCTGTTAACAGCCAAACAGTAAAGCCCAACGAGATCTGCGTGGTCGACGACGGATCTACCGACGAGACAGAGCAACTACTCAGTCGTCATTACCCCCAGGTTAACTATGTTTATCAAAACAATAGGGGGGTGAGTTCTGCGCGTAATGCTGGAGTCGCCTTTACTAGGGGACACTGGCTGGCCTTTCTCGATTCGGATGATGAATGGATGCCTAATAAATTAGAAAGNCAGCTACAGGAAATAAACGATAANCCCACTTTCCCGCTCGTTCATTGTGACGAGATCTGGATAAGGAATGGTGCCCGCGTTAATGCTATGCACAAACATCAAAAAGCTGGTGGAGAAATCTTTGAACGGTGTCTGCCGCTTTGTGTCATNTCACCATCAGCAGTCATGATTAAACGCCNCCTATTCGAGGAGGTTGGAGGATTCGACGAGAGCTTGCCCGCTTGTGAGGACTACGATCTGTGGTTGCGAATCTGTAGCCGNTACCCTGTTCTTTATATTGAGGAAGCCTTGCTAAGAAAATATGGAGGCCATGATGACCAATTGTCNCGGCAGTATTGGGGCATGGATCGGTTTCGCGTCAAAGCGCTGGTTACGTTGCTGAATACTGGGAATCTTCGGCCTCAGCAAACCCAGTTAACAAGAGCTATGTTAGTTAATAAATGTGAGATACTGGTCCAGGGTGCGGAAAAGCGAGGTAATAAGGAAACCGCTAGTTATTACTATTCGTTGATTAAATCTTTCGCTAAGCCTTCCTTATGAACTCTTCAATATGANCGGTAGAATGGATCAAGTAAACGTCATTGTCGCTCATTCTTTGGAAGCGCGACCGTTAATAAACCGATTTGAGCTAAAACCGAATAAAATCGAAGCGTCGCTAACTGTCTATAGCAACGATNCTGGTATCCGCTTAATTATCACTGGCGTGGGTAAACAATCTTCCTTCGCTGCGACCAGCCGGCTGGCAGACCTGCGAGAGAATNCTTTCGAAGAGCGGGAGGGGTGGTTGAATATCGGTATAGCCGGACACAAGTCTGCCAACATTGGTGCGGGATTATTGGCTAANAAGATTATTGACGCCAGCTCTGCCAAAGCAGTTTNTCCGGTACCGTTGCTTTTGGATATTCCCTCTTCAGTGGTTATCACTGTAGATCAGCCGGATTTGGATTATTGCGAAGAAGCTGCTTATGAAATGGAAGCGTTCGGTTTTTGGTCAGCGGTATCCAACCATACTTTTCTAGAATTGATCCAGATTTATAAACTTATTTCGGACAATCCAGAGCATCCGGTAAATCAGTTGGATCCAAACTCTCTAGAGCAGCTCGTTGCGAATCATTGTGACAAGGTTGAGCGTGTTGTATTAAACCTGCAANCGCTTGTGCGTGAGGTTAACGAAATCTATCGGTTGCCTGACGAATGCGAAAAATTACAGGGAAAAGTCCGGCTCAGTATTACTCAACAGCATCAGTTAAAACGTTTATGTCAGCGGTTTCTAGCCCTTGGGTTAGGAAAAAAGCTAACTGAGATAATCGATGAAGTTCCGCATACAGGGAAACAATTAATTCAGAACCTTGAATTGGAATTGCTGTCGCTGTCGGAAACTAGAATTAAGTAGCTATCNAAAATATGTTTTCCGCTATATATATAGAGAATGAAGTTAAGCGTTANGAGCGGGTAGAGCNAATATTGAACCNCTACCCCGANGTGCCGCATATTTNATGTGAACGTTATGGNGANATTTTTAACCGTAACGCACAAAANTTTCGTTTNCAGAAAAGGTCACCGGCCCTTATTTTGGCTAGGAAGCATGGCAATCTGGTACTACCAGCCCCGGNAGGTTATGGTTTCGATAATAGCCCCAGTTTTTATTTTTCGCACATGCTTAATTGTGTATATGACTGCCGGTACTGTTTTCTCCAGGGGATGTACCGCTCAGCGAATTATGTTGTTTTCGTTAACTACGAAGAATTTGAATCAGCACTGAGCGCCAACATCGTCAGATACCCTGGGCCGTCTATTTACTACAGCGGATACGATTGCGATAGTCTGGCCTTGGAGCCAGTGAGTAAATTTTGTAAATATTTCTTACCTTTCTTTTCCAAACATCCCGAGGCCGTTATCGAGATTCGCACCAAGAGCACTCAGGTGAGAACACTCTTAGAACATACNCCACTCGANAACTGTATCATCGCAATGAGTTTTACCGCTCACGATGAGGCAAAGCGGTGGGAGCATAAGGTACCCTCGATAGCAAAGCGACTCGACGCGCTACAAAAATTACAGCAAGCTGGTTGGCCCATCGCGATTCGGTTTGAACCGTTAATTTTTGGACCTGATATGTTAGAACGCTACTTATCGTTATTCGAGCAAATATTTGGTGTGCTCGATAGTTCGGCTATTCATTCAGTAAGTACTGGTGAATTCCGAATGCCGGTTGAATACATGAAAAACATCATTAAACTCTATCCCGATGAGGCGTTGTTTGCACGACCAATGCATACAAAAAATGGAGTGATGTCTATGCTCGCAAAAGATAGTTGCCCGCATGAGGCGATCGAGGAACTACTATTTGGATTCATTTCAACTGAACAGTACTATCGCTGTGCCTAGGATATGAATTAAATGACTAGTTTCAAGAATCAACTAATTNTAGTNAGTGGAGCTTCGTCGGGAATCGGCTTAGCTATGACGAAAAAACTACTTAGCAAGGGATACAGTGTTCTAGGAATAGCCAAAGAATATACTGAANCGATAAAAGAGCACGAAAATTTCCAAGCGATTACGCTGGATCTTGCTGACTTCGATCATCTGCANTCNGCGCTGGNTAAAATCATAAAACAAATAAGTCAGCCGCTTCGCGGATTGATTAACAATGCCGGGCTGGGGAAAATGGGATACCTGGAACAANTGTCGNTTGAAGATATAANNCTTGTCATGAATACTAACTTTCTAAGCCACGCTATAGTTACAAAATNTTTTCTTCCGCTTTTNAAGCAACAGAACAATCCGGTAGATATNTTATTTACTGGATCCGAAGCTGCGTTGCAAGGCGCGCGGCAAGGCAGNATATATTGCGCCAGTAAGTTCGCAGTTCGTGGATTTGCTCAAGCNTTNAGGGAAGAATGTGCNAAATCAAAGGTTCGTGTGACTATTATTAATCCGGGCGCAGTACGTACGCCCTTTTTCGATAATTTGCATTTTCAGCCAGGAAATTCAGAGGAAAATGCGATAGCACCGGAAGATATCGCGGAGGTAATGATGACTGTTCTGAAAGCCAGGCCTGGTACAGTGATAGATGAAATAAATCTATCACCGCTTGTCCACGTCTGGCAGAGGAAGGATTGATTCTGTGTATTTGCAGTTGCAACAACATGTCGTAGAATTCCACCGTNTTAGCGTATAATGGCAAATATTGATTTAAAAAACTGTTATAAAGCACGCGATATNTACCTCCTGAAACACGAATTTGAGGACTTTTTATGAAACTCGAGGCGGTTCTTTCTAAATTATTGCACGTCCTGGCAGGTGCCATCCTGGCACTGCTATTGTCCGCTAACGTAGCGGCCCACACGGCGCTACAAGAATCCACCCCAGGAGATTCGGCTACAATTAAAACTCCACCTGCCCACCTCGATCTGGTATTCAACGGTCCNGTGAGACTAATTAAGCTCGAATTAATGGGTGTGGGTCACGAGATGCCTACAAAGTTTGAACCGAAGACTGACGCCATGGCTACATATCGTATTGAAACCCCCGGAATGCATCCGGGACAGTTTACGGTGAACTGGGCAGTAATTGGTGCCGACGGCCACANTGTCACGAATTCTTTCANCTTTGTNGTTGATCCANCTGCNGAAGAACATGNAGGCCACGGTGCCAACCATGGTCATGAAGATCACGATAACCATTCCGANCNTACAGAACANGCTAGTCACTAGGACTTTCACGATAGNTTATGTTTTCAGTCCCAACTAGTTGGGAACTAACCAGCCTCGTTTGTAAACTGCTTCTTTATTTCGGTGCCGCCAGCATAGCTGGTGGTAGCCTATGTCTTTGGCTTTACAACAACGGCAAGCGCCAATTTTTTGAGAAAGTAATCAGTTACATCATGCTGGGTGCGTTTCTGGGATTTCTGGGAACGCTCGTCAATTATTTCGTTCAAGTTGGGTTGATCAATGCTCGTGGTTTGACTGGCATGTTCGACTGGGACATGGCNTCTTTGTTGCTGGAAACGCAACTTGGCGAAGTTACATATATGCGTTTGNCNGGATTTATNNTAGCGTTTATTTCCAGCNTGNTATTNTTTCGTAAAGCNGTCCGATTGCCCCAATTGCCACAACAATCCTTTTACCGCTTGCTGCTAGGTGTCCANGGAATTGCTTTTCTGNTNGTNGCTTTCAGCTTTACTAAAGCCGGACATGTCTCAGTATTGACTGGAATTGCCCGCACAGCNGTCGTGTTTCANCTGTATGCTTTTTCTGCCTGGANAGGATCGTTGTTCCCNTTACTACTTCTGACCAACTCTACNGNGCTNAATTTGTTGNAGAAACTGATGCAACAATTTGGCGACAATGCCTTGGGAATAGTNATTATACTTGNCGGNNNNGGTGCGTTGATGTTGCTGGAATTATTGGATAATCCNGCTGAGCTCTATACAACACCNTATGGTNGGGTGTTCTTATTGAAATTATTNCTGGTATTGGTGACCTTGAGTGTGGCAGTAATAAACAAGCTGGTCTTGGTTCCTGCCATAGTGAACAATGCTAGTGCTTTACGATTGCGTCGCTCTATCCGGGTAGAAATGGTTGCGATCACACTGGTTCTAATAGCGACTTCTTACTTATCGACTATTGTTGGGCCAGCAGGTCATTAGCGTTAAAACCTCTCCTTGAGTATTTCATGGTAGATCATTCTTCTGACTCAATAAATTAAATTTTTAACGGACCTCAATCCCTCATTGCTTACTTCCCCTAAAAAGTACCTTATATTGGCCGACGTAATGAACAGTAAGTTAGCCTTTTTTGCTGGTAAATCGGAACTAATGCTCAATAATGATTTCCTATATAATTCAGGCTTGGATTTTTTGAATAAGAACAAATTAACAAGGATGCGCCGTCAATAGGGTAATGCATAAAAATTTCCGAAGGCTAATCGATTTATCAGAATATCAATCCAAAACAACGCATTGCCCTGGTAATCATTGACAGAATTTTCCCGTGATTTTTTCTCTTTGCAAGAACATCATTATGATCGCGCATGGATGTGTGATCTGCCTCTCGTTTCTGCCGGGTATGCTCAAGGCCGATGACGACAACCTGCCGATCCTTTATAACTATGATTTTACGAATTTCGTTGCTTGGTTGGAGGAAAACACGGTAGAAAAGGATATACCTGGCTCCGCGCTTGCCATTGTGTCGCGAGAAGGGATTATGCAGTTGGAAACCTGGGGTGTAAGGAAAGTTATCGCTAGAGATCCGGTTAATAGTGATTCCGTTTTCCGCATTGCTTCGATATCGAAAACATTTGCTGGTACCGTGGCTGGTCTGTTAGTGAATCAGAACTTGCAGGGTTGGGATATGCGTATTAACGGCCTGTTTCCTAACATGGGATTAGGCGAAGGAACTTCATCGGAGGCAATTACGCTTAAGCACATTGTCAGCCAGACGACGGGGCTGATGCCCCATTCCTATTCCAATATGCTAGATGATGGCGTTATCTACCAGAAAATAAAGGAGAAATTCCATCAGATCCCCACCGTATGCTCCCCGGGGCAATGTTATAGCTATCAAAATGTGGTTTTTTCACTTGTGGCTGATGTTGTGGAACAGAGTACTGGTGACAGCTATGAAAAATACCTGCACCAACAGATTTTTAAACCTCTTGGTATGACCACCGCTAGTGTCGGCATGGAGCCGTACATAAATAACCCGAACGCGACCGCTCCGCATCGGCTGGTGAGGGGTAACTGGCGGACGACTACCACAAATCCGGCGTACTATTCGGTAGCTCCGGCATCAGGAATTAATGCCAGTATTTTTGATATGAGTATTTGGATTCGCGCCAATCTGGGTGCTTTCCCGCACATCTTGTCGAAAGATTTCCTTGCAGAGTTACATGAACCAGTTATTTCTACCCCTTATGGCAATTACTTTAATCGCTGGTCTGGGCTGGAAAAAGCATATTATGCAATCGGTTGGCGGGTATTCAATTACAAGGGCTTGCGAGCAGTCCACCACGGTGGGGGTGTCAGAGGCTACCGTTCGGAAATGGTTTTCGTGCCCGATGCTAATATTGGTATGGTAATGTTGTTAAATGCAGAATCAAACTTTGCTAACGACGTAGTCCCTGCCTTTCTTGATCACCTCACAGATACCGAGTGAATCAAAAAAACTGTCACAGTATAAGGAAACAAAATCATGAGCTCGGTGATTGAGTTACTGAAGTCACATCGCAGCATTCGTAAGTTTACCGATCAGCCGATTAAGTCTGAATTATTTGAAGACTTGGTCAAAGCAGGGCAGGCGGCGGCCACGTCAAGCTTTCTACAGGGATCAACCATTGTGCGGATCGTCAACGCAGAGACCCGACAGCAAATCGCTGAGATAGCAGGTGGTCAATCTCATGTTGTCACTTCGGCAGAGTTCATGGTGTTTTGTGCTGATCTAAAGCGCGCTGGCAATTACTGTGAAGAGTATGACAAATCTTTTGAGGGTGATTACACCGAACATTTCATCATTGCTACAGTAGATGTAGCATTAATGGCACAGAATATCGTGACTGCGGCTGAATCTGAAGGATTAGGGATTTGCTACATCGGTGGTATTCGCAATAATCCGGGTGCGGTATCGGAATTATTGCGACTACCCAAAGGGGTCTATCCTGTGTTTGGATTATGTCTGGGATATCCGGATCAGAATCCGGAGATCAAACCTCGTCTACCGGTATCGGTAATTTTGAAAGAGGAAGTGTACAACGATACTGGCGATCGCGAAGTCATTACTGAGTATGATCAACAAATTCGCGAATATTATCGGTCCCGCACCGGGGGAGGCCATGAAATCAGCTGGTCAGAGCAGGTGGCATCTCTGCTCTCGGAAAAATCCCGGCCCCACATGAAAGGATTTCTGGAAGAGCAGGGATTCAAGTTTCGGTAAAGTTTCTACTCNATCCACAGCCGACCATNTCGGAANCTCGTAGGANATATTAGAGATAAATNNTGGATNGCATCACTNAANAACTCCGNCTACGGAGCAATATNTTTCTGGAAAGTTCTTTGCCTAGCGCNNCTAGTCCGTTGGCGTGAAATAGACCATACATTGGCGGGAGAGTGCACAGAGCT
Organism: Gammaproteobacteria bacterium; assembly: GCA_002694855.1. Classification (GTDB taxonomy): domain Bacteria; phylum Pseudomonadota; class Gammaproteobacteria; order Pseudomonadales; family Pseudohongiellaceae; genus UBA9145. The sequence continues at coordinate 17,262 of NZNL01000046.1, read as the reverse complement.
GCCCGGATTCATCAAAAATCTTGCCAGATTGTTGTGTGTAGCCGGCGGACGCGGCTTCGGCTGTAAATTCTAGGTAAAACCACTCAGATTTTATCATTTCTGGTGGCACCACGAATTCCAGTGACCAGGTGAGGGAGCTAGATGGNACCGGAGGTTTGTCAAAATGGGTGAGAATAACCGGTGGGGGTATGTCGGCAATGGTGACCAATTTTTCGGTAGGTAGATCACTAAGATCTGTCCGGTGCCTTACCCAAAGCGCCATATTCCGACTTTGGCGTCCGGAAAATGGTGCATTGCCGTCCATCCAATAACCTTCAAAATAACGTAAAAATCCAGCAGAATCTTTGGCGTGTTCTGCAAAAGAAAGCCCTTGTTCTCGCGGCGAGGGACTGAGATTCCGAGTTGGTGGTACGCTTATGCCTTGTCGAGGGCTGCCAAATACACCCATGGCTTGCAGGCAAACATTTTTGTTACAAATCAAATTAGCGTTCATTTGAGTGACGTTCTTGCCTTGACGCAGAATTGTCGCATCAACCCGCACCTCACCAGGCGGTACCGGGGCTATGAAAGAAACCATCAGTGAACGCATGGGTTGATGAAAGTTAAGGAGTTTTCGCATACCGGTCACGGCAAAGGCGGCTGCAATGCCACCAAAAGCTGAGCGACCCTGNGACCAGTTGTCTCCAAACGATGTGGTATTACTTCCGCTTTCTTCCAGCTGTTTTAAAATGGGAAATAGGTCTGATTCCTGCATTTTCTGATGGATCCCTCTCTGAACTGAGTACTCTAAATTACGCCTTTTTATGTTATTCTTCGATTCTAGTGAAAGTACACAGGCACCTTAACGTAGCGAGCGAAGGATTTGAAAACAGGTATTAAATTAAAGGCTATGCTGGCGGGTTTAGGATTGGTTCTAAGCGGCTGGTCATCTGCGCAGCACGCCATGCATTCGCAACGAGCGGATATTACAGGAATTGCAGCGAAAACAGAAACCATACCTAATGATGATTCGGTACTGGATTCGGCCCCTGATAAACTTTTGTTCGCTTTTCCAACTCAGGTTCGCTTGGTAAAGCTCACCCTACGAAATGAGCATCGCGACTGGGTAGATATTAGTTTTCGCTACGATCCTGACGCTGCAGAGACATTTGCATGGGATCTTCCGCAATTACCCCAGNCGACGTATTACACAGCAGATTGGGCAATACTTTCAGAAAATGATCAGTTAGTACGGGGTAGTTTTTCTTTTGCTTTCGGTCCTGACGCCGAGCTACCTTCAGTGACCAAAGAAGCGGAAGAGATGTTAATGCAAATGCGGNATGGTGATCCTTCAATCCGGCAGGTAGCATCACCGCAGACGCAAATTATTATCGACAGGGACCCTCCGAAATACGATCCTCCATTTACAATCGATCTTAAAGACCAAAGGTTGAATACCGATCAGTCAAATAAATAAAAATAGTGACATTAAATCTACGAAAGATTCGGGCGTGCTGTGATTGGTTTTTATACCTTGGTTTTACTCGCTCACGTGAACGGTAACATAAGTATCGTGGTAGAGACCTCCATCGTCAGCTCGGCCCCATAGAACNTAGCTTCCTGGTTTATCAAACGTGACTGTAACGTTATAGTTGCCATCTTCAGGAACCTCCGGTGGCAACCACAGAGGTCCCCAGGGAGAGTTGGCGGAGGTGCGTGTGTCTTCCCACGATTTGGGTAGAGGAGGATCGATAACTACATTGGCATCGCCACGATAAAGGTTCCAAGACAGAAACAGGCCATTAACCTTACCAACCGTGACACGAAAAGGCGGACGTAACATGCGACGCTGAAGTTCGTCAGATGTATTGGTCGTTTCACGACGACGATTAGGAAGCCCGTCATCCCAGATATTTGCTTTCAGTTCTATAGGGTTACCGACTTGGGTTACGCGTACACTGTCACCCAGTAATGTAATAACAGGTGGCAGGTTGGATCGAGATTCAGGGCTGCTGGTACCCGCTCCAAGCGAACCAGTTTCTGAAGCGATAACCATGTTATCGACCAAGTAATCCTGTCTAAGCGTAGCGTAAGCCTTGCGTTCAATGCCGTTTATATTGAGCGTCCATACCAGTTCTCGGTCACCCCAATCCTCAGGCACGGTGACTTCGAATGTGAAGCGATTTCGCCTTGGCTGGAAGTAAGTAGGTTGACCGCGATCGGCTTCACCTGGGGAGAAATTATTGTTCTCACCAATCGGCACATAGGGCTGTTCTTGCCAGTTTTCGTTCATGTAGCCAAACATGAAATTGAAGGTGCCATCTGGATTGGGCCGCCAGCCTTCGAAGGCGGGTTCAATGTGCTGGCCAGCCTGATAGCTTTGACCGTTAACCGCTATCGGGATAGCGATAAATAACACGGAAAGTAACAGGGCGACTTTAGTCGCCCTGTTGTTTGTTGCGCTTGATAGATTAAACATCTTCTTTAGTGCTGCTCAGTTGCTTTGAATTAATCGTCCGTATCAATCCTTTTAACTGGCCTATACATCAATCACTCGCCGCTAGTTCTTCACCAGCGTNNTCATCTTCTTCTGCAATGGGCGCAACTAGAGGNGCTCCGCANAGNGGGCAACCNATGACGTGATCATTNGGGCCTAAGTCAAGTACCTGNCGTCGTTCTTCCATTTCTTCGAAGAATTGTTCTTCTGTCAACGTGACGCGCATACCNAGATCGATAAACATGTTGGTAACGGATCGGTTGCCAGAACCTTGCCAGTTGCGCGGATCCGGTATATTACGGTTAGTTTCGGAGTTATTCATATATCCGACGATNTGNANGATNGTGCCCTTNGGTAGCAACGGCGCAGTATGNTCNGCATAGGGATAACCACGCACCCAGTTGTGGTCATAGCCANNACANGACAAAGTCTCNACAGTGTANCCCCAGATNGCCTCTANACACATACGTTCACCGGGAGCGTGCANGTGNGGTTCGAAGGTAATAATCTTCGTGTGATTATTCAGGACAGTGTAGGCNTGTAATTCNTGGTCNGTNTGNTTACCNGNGATNCTGATGTCGACGCCATTGCCTAGGCCGATAAAAGCNCCCTGNAATTTNGGTTCGTATCCTGCGGGATGGAAGCGGAAACCGATTTCCATATGACCAGTTGTGTCTTTGCCATTGGAATGTATGTGCACNGANTCGGACACAATATNNGAGTTAGCGCGTANCAGNCGACCTGAATCTTCGTCGAAAATATCAGCGTTGCGGCCTACCTCGTGAACGGGCCAGGGTATGGTTAANGCCCTNTCGCGTTCACCATTTTCATTNAACTGNGCAGTACCCCAGATCATGTGATGAAAAATATAACGGCCACCTACCGTGTCTCGNCCAGTNCCGACTTGGTTGTCCACATCGTTGACTTCGACAATTTCTACTGACTTCACNTAGCGGTCTTCTGCAAGGCCAGTTGGCACTGAATCTATCTCACCCCACCAGTCAGCGGTGCCGGCCAGCTTGGTCACGTCCTGGGTCTTCACAATCAGGTCGGGTTCNCCGGCGCGCCACTTGAGACTGTCATCGAACACCAATGGTTCCGGTGCATCGGCTGAGTNCCCCCTGGTAGCACCGGTCCGCGCCCAAGTNGAGATAGNTGCTAATTCTTCATCNNTNAGNGAAGGATCGTCNTTNTANNCCTGGATACCAATNTCTTTTTCCACGTACCAAGGCGGCATGGCNCCAGCTCGATCTCTGAGCCCGGTCTTNTATTCTATCAGCCCGGCGAACGGAGCCACCTGATCATAGGTCACAAGAGGCATGGGGCCAGCACCACCAAGACGGTGGCAATTCTGACAACTACGCTGCAGGATCGGTTCGATATCTTTATGGAATGTAATTTCACCGGTCTGGGCCATGATGGCACNAGAGGCGAAAGTGGTGACTACTAATGCGGCACCACTAAGTAGAGATTTCGCAGTAAAAACGCGCATAAAGCGGAACTCCTTTANGTTTCTCGATTGAGTGAATTTTGCAATTTTGATCTGACCGTAAAACTACCACAAAATAGCCATTTAGGGCTACTTTTGAACGTTTGCTCTATAAAAATCAACGATAAAATCAGAGTCTTACTAAATTTGTCGGCAGCTNGCCAGAAAATTTACTGACATTTACTGGTAGAACCGTTATTTNGGTAAGAGCTGGCGGAGAAAGCTGGGTTATATGCCAGTATTGCTATCAACACCAGAAACACCANTGGTAAGGAGGTCTGAAATAGGTAATTAGCCGCCCACATACGATAATAAGAGTCCAGCATAGAAGAGAGATAATGCCTATGGCCTTGGCGNGNTGGGNTACCGCTAAGTTTGCGGNGGTCGCCCTGACTTCTGCGAGGGTNGCTCTGTAAAACCAGATGACATTGANNCCAGCGATCAGCATGAAGAGTAACTTGAGCTGAAAAGCGGGATTAAAGACGTATTGGTCAGGCGCAGAGACNAAAAACATAGTGCCGGTTATTACATTTAACCCNTAGCCTATTATTCCGATAGAAACTAGTTTGTGTAGGTCGGCATAAGCGACTCCNCGNCCTATNCCTAGCATTCTCAGNTCAAATACACCGACAGTGCCGATTAACAGACTCAAACCTAGGAAATGGATGGATTCGATGATAGGCCACCCCCAAGGCGAATTCATGAATTCATAAATTCCTGTGGCCTGACCGAAGTCTGAAAGCATATTTATCATTACTATTAATTAATAGAACCGAGACGCCAGCAACACCTCGTGGGTGTAGGCGAGAAAGCGACCTGCGGTGACGGCGATAACCCACAATAGAATTGAACACAAAGCGATAAGTTTGATTTGTTTGTTAGACAGGTTTTTAGCTGAATTGTTTAGAGATCGGGGTAATCTATAAGCAATGAACAACCCTAACGTAAGTGCAGAAAATTTGATGTAAAAAACGGGATTAGTAAGCGCCTTGGCCGGATAGGCCAGCAGCAAAAGCAAGCCTGAAAGGAAGATCACCACAGTCGCGTACCAGTGCACTATGTAAAAACGGAACATATTTTGCAGTGCGATTCCCGGTGCTAGGCCCATTAATCGGAAAGCAAACATTAGATTGATTCCCACCACAAACGCCATGGCTATTGAGTGCATAGTCAGAGACGTAAAAAATGCGGCACCGGATTCCCTCAGCCAAGTGCTGAGAGCGGTTTCTTCCAGTCTTGCTAGTGCGTACAGGGTATCTTTCCTATGGGGAGCGACGCTAATGCTCTAATAAACAATTAATTTTACAATAGAGGATCGATCAAGAGTTCCATTTCTCTGCGNAGAAGAGCGTCCGGCAAGCGGCCACGTGCCGCGGCGATGTTGTCCTCTGCGTGATGGGGTTTAGTGGTACCAGGGATCGGTATTGCTCCTGTCGGATGCGAGATGACGTATTTCAGGAAAATTTGTGCCCAAGACCTAGCGTCAATATCAGCAGCCCAATTTGGTAAAGGTCTATCGCCAACAGCATTGAACAGTCTACCGCGCCCGAAGGGCAAGTTGACTAACACGGCAATGCCTTTGTCCNGGGCCATGGGCATCAGGCGCTCNCCCGCATTTCTGTTACCAAGTGAGTAGTCTACTTGGATAAAATCGAGAGTATGGCGATCCATAACGTCAGCCATCACCTCGTATTGCCGATCGCTGGATGTAGTCACTCCGATATAACGAAAGCGACCCTGCTCTTTCCATGCGGCCATGGTTTTTAGTTGAACATCGATGCCCCGCAGATTGTGGACTTGCATTAATTCAAACCTGTCACCCCCTAGTAATTCGAANGAGCGTTCCATGCGGGCGATTCCAGCGGACTGGTCCTCTCGATCAACTTTGGTAGCCACCCACAGNTCATTACGGATGCCGAGCTCTTGCATAATGGAACCGATAATTTCTTCGGAATTTCCATAGTTGGGTGAAGTATCAACCACTTTGCCACCAAGCTGATGAAAAGTAGCAAACGTATCTGTAAAAACGCGCATCTCATCGGAATTTAGAGAGCCTCTGTAGTTACGACAACCAATCCCTACACTAGGCACTTGTTGGCCTGAAGACGGAATAGTCGTCATGTTTAATGGAGACTGCGCAAGAATAGGGGTGATCAGGCTAGCACCCGCCAGATTGACGCTCATCTGGATAACCCGCCGTCTAGTGAATTTCATATCGGACCTCGTAAGAGTTTTTACTTTTAGGCANTGATATTGGGGGCTTTAAGGTTCTTGTGTCAATACGAAAAGGGATGAACCGAAGCGCGAATGCTGTGTTAGAATCNGGAGCCTGCAGAACAATAAAGTGCTCGCAGTGAATANAAACCCGATGGAGAAGAGCATGCTTAAATTCCGATCCAAGCTGGCTAAAATCTTAGCAGGCGCTATCGTATTGCTGGTTAGCCTGACGACCAGTGCTTTTGCCCAGAACTNTGATGTTCCCCGAACTGCCGATGGCAACCCGGATTTCAACGGAATCTGGCAGGCTATTGGCAGTGCTCACTATAACATCGAGCCTCACGCCGCGGATTTCGGTCCCATGTTTGAGCTGGGCGCCATTGGTGCTATTCCAGCAGGTCTTGGTGTCGTGGAAGATAACGAAATTCCCTATAACACCACTGGCAGGATAAAGCAGCAGGAAAACAAAGCTGACTGGTTAGCTCTGGACCCCGTAGTCAAGTGTTATATGCCTGGAATTCCACGCGCAACTTATTTACCGTTTCCATTTCAGATCATTCAGTCACCTGAGCATTTAGTGTTTGCTTACGAATTTGCCAGCGCTAGCCGTATCGTTTACGTTGACCAACCTGATTTTGAGGCACCTATTTATAGCTGGATGGGTCATTCACTGGCGCATTTTGAAGGCGACACCTTGGTAATAGATGTAACCGACCAATTGGCTGATACGTGGTTTGATCATGCTGGNAATCATCACACCGAAGAATTGAAAGTCGAAGAGAGGTATAGCTTCATTGGCCCCAATACCTTGTTGTATGAAGCGACTTTGGAAGATCCTAATGTTTACACTCGTCCGTGGAAGGTCAGTATGCCNTTATATCGGAGGCTCGATGAGAANATGCAGTTACTNGAATACAAATGTGTCGAGTTTACCGAAGAGCTGATTTATGGGCATCTGCGTAGGCAATCGGATAACTAGTTGTCTNTGNTAATNCTGAGGTTGTGAGCTCGCCCTGTTTCTTAGCTTCAGGCGGTGCTTTGCTGTTCATGTTGACAGCGACATCATAGGAAAGCGACTGGCCGTATAGGTTGGAGTCCCGATTTATTGTCCAAAAAGGAGTGTAGGTGAACTCACTAATCTGTGACCTGCTTGATATCGAATTCCCCTTGATAGCGTTTAGTCATTGTCGCGATGTCGTTGTTGAGGTGTCCAAGGCAGGAGGCTTTGGTGTGCTGGGTGCCGCACGATATAACGCTAGCACCCTTGAGGCGGAACTGANTTGGATCGACGAGCATATCGATGGAAAACCTTATGGTGTCGACTTNATTGCGCCGACTAGTATGGCCGTAGCGGAAGAGAACGGAGCCGCTGAANATCTCAAGAATCGGGTGCCACAGGAATACTTTGATTTTGCCAGTGGTATTCTGGAAAGACACGATATTGATGCCTCCGATGTCTACGCGAACCAGTATGAAAGTGATTCATTTCTCACCAAAAACAAGGCAACAAGTATTATNGATGTGGCTTTTGACCACCCGATAAAATTAATAGCCAATGCACTGGGTGTGCCTCCAGCCTATATGATCGACATGGGNAAAGAGAAAGGCGTCGCAACTGCTGCCTTGATTGGTACTCGTGAACATGCCATTAAACAAGTAGAGGCAGGCGTCAATATAGTGGTGGCTTCAGGAACCGAAGCTGGAGGCCATTGCGGCGATGTTTCCACGCTCGTACTTATTCCGGAAGTATCCAGCGTCCTAAAAGACTCNGGGGTACCTGTGGTTGCTGCTGGGGGCATCGTTACGGGTCGACAAATGGCGGCATGCATGGCTATGGGGGCTGCAGGAGTCTGGACCGGTTCGGTTTGGCTTACTTGTGCAGAATCTGATACCCCACCTGTGTTAAAAGAAAAAATGCTGCGCGCATCCTCACGGGAAACCGTGCGTTCACGTTCTCGCACTGGCAAACATTCGCGCCAACTTCGTTCACCTTGGACAGATGCTTGGGAATCCAATACTGCCCCCGAACCACTGTCAATGCCCTTACAATCTCAAGTTACCGAGAATCCATTGGCGAAGGTAACGAAGTTAGCGGAAATAGGGCACGAAGGTGCTCGCCAACTCTCGACTTCTTGGGTAGGGCAGGGTGTTGGCCTGATGAGTAGTACCCAGTCGGCCAAGGCCATCGTCTACGATTTTATGCAAGACTACTTAGTAGCGAGCGAGCGCTTACAAGCGAGTCTCTCTGACTAGCTCCAGACTACTCTCTTTTTGCTGACGGATTAGTGATCACGATCCTCTAACAACGGGGAACTCAACTCATCTATACCAACCAGCGTTAATAGGATTAACAACGAGACCTGAGGTCCTTTGTGGGAGTTTATTGGGACGAACCATTCGCTGGGAGAATGGGAACCACCACCGTTACCTCCACCGGCAATTGTAATGGCGGGAATGCCCAACGACATTGGCACGTTTGAATCGGTACTTGAGATGCCCAGTTCCTGCAGTTCAATACCGATCTCATCGAAGGCGAGCGCAGCTACCTGTACAATCGAGCTTTCTGTAGGAGTGCGCCCAACCGGTCGGTCACCGATCAAATTGAACTCTACGGTCACTTGACCATTATTCCAGCGGGCTTCTTCCTCAGCTACAGCCTCTAACGCAGCTGCTTTAGTGCGTTCTTCCAGCTTAGCAAGTTGTCCACGATCATTGGAGCGCATATCAATTGCGAAGGTTGCGTCTGCAGCGATTGAATTTACAGAGGTGCCACCCTCCACCGTCCCGACAGTAAAGGTGGTCTTGGGGAAAGGCAGGGTTTCCAATTGGGATATCTTGGCAATAGCCCTCCCCATCGCATGGATTGCACTAGGTAATCCAAAAGCGCCGAATGAATGTCCGCCAGGGCCTTTGAAATGAAATTCAAACCGCCTGCTACCGGTAGCACCTGTAGTTATTCGTCGGAGTTGCACACCGTCGATTGAAATAAACCCATCAATTTCTGGGTAATCCCGGAAGATAGCTTTGATTCCCCGCAGGTCACCGCGACCCTCTTCGCCAACATTGCCGCTGAAGATAATATCGCCCACGGTTTCGATGCCACTCTCATTGAGTACTTCGATAATGGATAATAAAACTGCTAGGCCTCGGGTATCATCACCAATGCCAGGTGCATAGTAGCGACCGCCTCTTAACTCAACTGTAGTGTCCACATCTTCGGGAAAAACAGTATCTAGGTGGGCGGCAATAAGCAAAGTGGGCCCGTTACCGGTGCCCTTACGAATGCCGATAGCATTGCCTTCCGTATCAATGTAAGCATCGCTCAAGCCTCGGGTCCGCATCTGTTCGAGATAGTAGACAGCTCGTCGTTCTTCTTGAAATGGCGGAGCGGGTATTTCGGTAATCCGGAATTGTTCTCTTACATTTTCCGGTTCCCTTGCTTCAATTAACTGCAGTGAAGAATGTACCCTTTCGTCGCTGGCTATCTGTTGAAAGACTTCAGCCACTGACTCATCGATCGGTACTAGGGTCTGGGGGACTTGGGCTAATGCTGGAAAACTCAACAGGCCAAGGAGGTGAATGGCAGTTCGTGTAGAAATTATCACAGCAAAGTCTCCGGAATTTTATAGCTACGGCATTTGTATCTGAGGGCTTACTATCAGATACCGCTAAATAAAGCGGCCGTTATAGTGTACGCCCCAATTGTATACTTCAATAAGCGAAAATAAGCTTTTGTTATTCTATTCGCGCAGTGGGGCCAGTCCGCGGTCAATTATCGATGCAACCGTAGAGACTATAAGTAAGTAGTTCACTAGAGCTACAATCGATTCGATATTTTCTTGGATTTCAGCTACTGACTCTAGTCTGGAAACCGAAATCATAATCAATGGTAGAAAATAGAAAATGCCATTCCATCTTCCGAGAAAACTCATGCGTAGCTGTTTCTGATTAAATAGAAAATAAGAATCGAGTACATATTGTGAAAATGCGATCGCAATAAGTAAAGGAAGAATAGGGCTAACAAGTCCTATATTGGCAATGCCGGTTAGCCCCGCTGCGACGAAAAAGAAATCAGTACAATGGTCGAATAGTTGGCCTTTTGCCGAGGCCATGTTGGTAGCGCGCGCCACTATGCCGTCGAAATAATCGGTCAGGATGCCCACAGTAATAAGAACAAGTAACAACGGAGCTGACATGAAGTTCGGAAACGCAAGCGCCCAAGCCACCGGCACAACCAGCAGCAGTCGGATACCCGTAAGCGTGTTGGCCATCAGTCGGCGAACAGTTCTCGGCGAGCGCGGCGCCAGAAAATCAAACCAATGATGGCGTTGAATAAGATGAAAAAATTGTGTTGCACGAAACCAAAAGCTGCCATCTGACCTTCATTCTCCGGAAATAGTATCACCCAAAACGTAATTGCCGCCGCCCGCATAGGTGTGGGTACCGCCGCTGCGAAGAAGATAACCGGAAGATAAGGCAATAACTCCAAGAAGGAAACGTCGACGCCAAAAAGATTCAGGGCGGTTGTATAGACAACAACTGCAGCCAGTAACGCTGGCGAGCGCAGCAAGAAAAACATGAAATAGTGCCACGCCTTGGCGAGTCGGAACGCATGAAGAATACGTTTATCTCTTAACTTATTGTTTGGCAATAACGTGCCATTGAAATAGAACAACCAGACTAAAAAGAAAATTACTGAACTGGCGGCGATATAGGGAATAAGCTGGAAAACGTCCGGTAACCCTGTGTTGGAGAAGAGGAAGCCGATCGAAGCCCAAACAAGCAGGTAGAAAATTTCACAGAACATAATGAAAAGCATGACTGAGCCTACTTCCCACCCCGGAATTTGATCCCGTTTATTTAGGTAATATGCCATAGCTCCCTTGCCGATTTGTTCGTTGAAAACGGAAATGATGTAAGCACAGGCACGAATGGGCAGGATGTCCTTGTACTTGATTTCAGCCAGAAACCAATTCAGTGACTTTGTCACCACCAGCGTATCGATCAAAAAGTAAAACAGCGAATAACCCATCATTAGGACTAACCAGGGTATCCAATTTACGTTGGCGAATACCTGGGTCATGTATTCTGTCAACGAAAGTCCTTCCCTGATAGCAGCTCCATTCAACCGATAATAAAGATAGACGAAACAAATCGCTGTGATGATAAGAAAAATTATCCGGCCAGCAGGGCTTGGTTTGTTTGGGTTATCTATCCGGTTTTTCGGTTCGGGACTGGATGTCTGGTCCAGTCCTTCCATATCGTTATTTTCAGTCATATAAGCTTTTTTCCGATTATTTTTTCCAGCGTGTTTTGCAGAGGGGTTAATTGGATACTGAGCGCCCGATCGGCATTAGATTTTACATTTTCATCCATCGTAATAACGTCGATTACTGTCGGTGTAATACCACCTCCTTTAAAGGTAGTCATTACCATGGCGCCAAATTTTGCTAAGACGACGGGAACCGAGCCAACCCCTACAGATTTGTTTTGCATGTTCGCGGCCTTGGCAATAAGGTCACGATAAGTTACGGCTTCCGGACCAACCAGCTCATGAATACTGACACCTTCGGGCCGTTCACGGCAAACTTTGAGAATGGCGTTACTCAGGTCATCTATATCCAATGGTCGCAGAGAGTGAGCGCCGCCACCGAGAATTTTAACTTTGGAGCGGTTGCTTAGGGATAAAAGGGAATTTGCTCCGGCTGTTCCGTGTCCCAGCAAAATGGGAGTCCTGATGATGGTAGCCGATATTCCAGACTCGGCAACGAGTTTTTCTGCAATGCCCTTGGAGCGAAAGTATGCATTACGGGAGTTCGCTTCGGCTCCTATTACACTTATGAAAACTAAGTGCTGGATTCCAGCCTGATTTGCAGCTTTCACCACAGCTTCGGTTGCAGCGATATTCGCGGCAGCGTAATTGGTATGTTTTGATTCAATCAGAATACCGGCAAGGTGGACAACACAGTTGGAGCCTTTCAATGCCTCAGTAAGGTCGCTTGGATCGCCATAAGAGATTACCCGGGGTGTGATTGCGGATGAATTGGGAAGAACAGAAAACGCGCGTTCTGATCTGACTCCAGCAATGACATCGATATCAACTGCGTTGGTACAATGCCTAAGTAGATTCTGGCCAACACTGCTGTTGGCTCCGGTTACTACTATTTTCATTACTTAAAATATCCTTACTAAGTAGCTATCCCCAAGATAGGCATTTCCATTCTTGGCTATGCAGAGTGAATTCTAAGTTAGAATTAAGATTGAATACCAAGTGCTATACAATTCAGAATTATGGGTCAACAAGTTATTAATTGTTGTTAACTCACCTGAGCCAGGATTCCCAACCTCTTGCTCCGTTGCAGTTTACCGGCACTATTATTTTCAATTTCTTTGAGTTTAACTGCATTAAAGGCCAGTTTGCGCCTTGGATCTGGNGCGTCTTGATAGAGNGTNGTTCNCATCCGAGGAGTGCGAGAGATACTTNTGATGGTTTGTTCGATCATTGCCGGTGGCCATTCCTGTCCATAATTAGCGCCAGCGGCTCGAGTAATACTTTCATTCATGAGAGTTCCGCCTAGATCATTGGCTCCGGCCTGCAGGCAAGCGATTACGCCTTTCTCACCCATTTTAACCCAGGAAGTCTGGATGTTGGGTATCAGGCCATGAAACACCAGTCTGGATACCGAGTGCATGAGGATCGCTTCCCTGAATGTGGGGCCACTTCGAGATTTACCCTTGAGAAACATCGGTGCTTCCATGTGTACGTAAGGCAACGGCACGAANTCNGTAAATCCATTGGTCCGCTGTTGCAANGCTTTCACTTCNAGAAGATGGCTCGCCCAATGGTGTGGACGTTCNACATGCCCATACATNATTGTAGCAGTTGTNTTGAAACCAACCCNGTGTGCAGTTTCCATTACNTCGATCCATTCTCTGGTNCTGAGTTTGTCGGGACAAATCTTGGCCCGCACCTCATCGTGCANAATNTCAGCTGCAGTACCCGGNAATGTGCTAAGTCCNGCTTTTTTNAGTTTAATAAGAAATGCTTCTAGACTTAAACCTAAAGTTTCAGCTCCCTGCCATACCTCCAGCGGGGAGAAAGCATGAACATGGATACCTGGAGCAGCCTGCTTTACCGTTGCCAGAATATCCAAATAAGTTTGGCCAGTGTAGTCTGGATGAATTCCACCCTGCATACAGACCTCGCTAGCGCCACGATNCCATGCTTCTCGACAGCGGCGAGCAATTTCCTCGGCGCTAATATCGTAAGGTTTACCCCGTAGGTTTTCACTGTGTTTGCCCTTAGAAAATGCGCAGAATTGGCATTTGAAGTAGCACACGTTGGTGTAGTTAATGTTTCGATTGACCACGTAGCTAACTATGTCACCATTGACTTGTTTACGAAGCGAGTCTGCACGGTTGGTAACGAAAGAGAAATCGTTGCCGCGGCTCTCNAATAAGCGAGCAACTTCGTTTACTTNGAGCTCTGCATTTTCTTCACACTTCTCGACAATAGTTTTTATTTCCGTTGATACCGAATTAGTTGAAGGTTTGGATTTTATGAATTCAAGCTCTAATGTGGGTGCAGGTTTAAGCTCTCCCGGTTTCCAATTATCACGTCCCGCGAAACCGCTGGCGTCGGATAGGCTCAGCAACCTAGGTATTACCTTGGGGTCAATCCATCGCTCAGCTTCGAGTACGTAGGTGGGGTAAACGGTTAATCTTTGTTCGAGAAATTTACCTGCAGNTTCTGTTTCTATTGCCAACTTGTCCAGGTGGGGCCATGGGGCTTCAGGGTTTACATGGTCAGGAGTCAAAGGTGAGACGCCACCCCAGTCGTTAATACCAGCTTGTACCAGTNTTGGCAGTGCGCCTGGGCTGAGATTGGGTGGAGCCTGGATATTCATCTGAGGCCCGAAAATNAAACGTGCCACTGCGATAGTCCATAGCAGCTCGTCGAGGCCAGGTTCCGGNGCCTGCGACATCTTGGTATCCGGCTTGGCACGAAAGTTNTGAATAATCACTTCCTGGATGTGGNCATGCCGTTCATGCAATTTGCGGATTTCCAGCAGTGATTCGATCCGTTCAAGCCGGGTTTCTCCAATACCGATAAGTATGCCTGTGGTGAAAGGTACACGAGCGTCACCGGCTAGTTTCATTGTTTCGATTCGAACAGCAGGATCCTTATCAGGAGAACCGTAGTGAGGCATTCCTTTTTCGCCTAAGCGTNGAGAAGCGGATTCCANCATGATTCCCATTGAGGCGCTCACTTTCCGCAATTCAGTTATTTCTTTCGCNGATAGAGTACCGGCGTTGATATGCGGAAGCAGTCCCGTTTCNTCAAGAATTCTACTGGCTACGGCTGTAACGTATTCNATGGTNGTGGTGTAGCCCATATCTGCGAGTGTTTCCCGNGCNNCTCGGTAACGCAGCTCCGGTTTTTCGCCAAGAGTCAATAATGCTTCTTGGCAGCCGAGTTGCGCCCCTTCGTGGCACAGATTTAAAACTTCTTCTATGCTCATAAAAGGTTTACTGATACGTTTCGGTGTTTTAGCAAAGGTGCAGTAGTGACAGACATCTCGGCAAAGGTGCGTCAGAGGTATGAATATCTTGCGCGAGTAAGTAATGTTATTGCCGTGATACTCGTCTCGCAGGTTGCCGGCTTTTTTTACTAACGATGCAGTATCATTATGATCGGCCAGCGCCAGAGCATTTGATTCGCTTAAATTGGCTGGGATAGTTAATTCTGCATTCATCTATATTCCAGGGTCGTCGCACTCACCTTCTAGTGTGCTCCAAGAGTACCAGTAAGACGAGATAAAAGGTAATTGGTAGAGTTTACTAGAGAAATCCTAAATTTATTTCCATACTAATAATTTCTAACAATAAATCGCCCTGATGCTTTACTATTTAAGAAAGGTCATTAAGAAAATCTTGGCAAACTATGAATCATTCGGCAAATAAAACATTTTCGAAATCGTTAAGATTTTTAATTTTTTTCTTCGTTCCTGTGTTAGTTGGCGTGACACTAAACGGAGAAAGTCTTTATGGTCAGACTTCTCTTTTCACTAATGCATTAATTATTACTGGTGACGGTGAAGTAATAGAGCGGGGCGCTATGCTTGTTGAGGGCGACGCTATATTGGACGTTGGGCCAGTTAGGAGTGTATCTNTTCCGGAAGATACAGCCATTATCGACCTTGAAGGTAAAACNATTGTTCCGGCTTTTATTGACGCACATGCTCATCTAGGTTACCAGGGCAGAACTGGGTGGGGTTCAGAAAACTATAACAGTGAAAACCTGATCGATAATCTACAACAATATGCTTACTATGGNTTTGGTACTGTGTTTTCTGCGGGCAGCGACGTGGCAGACCTGCTNTGGAAAACTCAGGAAAGCTGGAATAGGAATGACTATATTGGTGCACGAATTTTGNCTGCGGCAGGTATGGCTCCCCCAGGNCAAGGACCTAATAATCAATTTCTGGAACATATACTGGCGCTNGAAAAGTCTACNGGCACAAAAATNCTGTGGGGGCTGGAGAATTCGTCGTNGGCAAAAGCTGCAGTAAAACAGGCGGCATCCCAAGGGTTTCAGTTTATCAAGTTATGGGTNGACGANAGAGGTGGCAGTCAGCAAAAANTGGNACCTATGCTTTATCGGGCTGTGATTGANGAGGCCAACTCTCTTGGTTTAAAGGTGTTTGTNCACCAGCAGCTCGGNGAAGATATGCCCGATCTNATTGCGGCCGGTACCCATGGGTTTTTACACGGTCGTCTTGGTAGACCGGTAGGCCCCNTGATTGCTAANCAGCTCAATCGATCCGGTGTCTTTGTAGTGCCTAATCTTGGTCTCGGGGAACTGCGGCGTGAAGCTATTGGCAGNGATCCTTTTCTCGCTGACATACTGTCGAGTGAACTGTTAAATCAATTATTACCTACAAGTAATCAACGTTCGTTACAGGTAACTAGGAATNCAANTGTGGAAGAGGAACTGCTAGCCAGCTTTAATGCCCTTCTTGAAGCTAATGTCGATATTGTGCTTGGCACCGATGCAGGTGCTATTCCCGGTCACCCGTTTGGTTATACAGGGCATAGGGAATTGGAAATCTACGTCCGCTTGGGNATGACTACAATGGAGGCGTTAATGGCGGGCACGAGTANGGCTGCATTTCATCTGCGATTGGACGACACGGGGTTATTGCAGCCTGGATTTCGGGCTGATTTCGTTGTACTCGAGAAGAATCCACTAGAAGACATTCGAAACACGCGCACCATCTTAGANGTCTATCTNGGGGGTCTTAGCGTTGATCGTGACTCTCTTAGAGATAAATGGCAGGACCCCTAGTAATTTCAAAATAGCAGTNCTTTTCTTGCTCAGTTTATTTTCGTCCCATCATGTAGAATTCATCGTTGGGGTACATGCCAGACATATTGGCAAGGCGATTGGACAGAGCAAAAAGACCAGCGATCGCCCCGATATCCCACATATCATCTTCGCTAAATCCATGATCTTTCAAAANTTTGAAGTCAGTTTCATTTATGTCATGGGATCTCTGCGACACTTTNACAGCGAAGTCCAGCATGGCCACCTGGCGNGGCGTGATTTCTGCTTTGCGATAATTGATCGCAACCTGATCCGCTAGAAGCGGATTCTTTTCCCGGATACGCAGAACAGCCCCGTGAGCGACAACACAGTATAAACACTGGTTCTTGCCTGAAGTTGCCACNACTATCATTTCGCGTTCACTAAGGCTCAAACCACTTTCCCGCTCCATCAGGGCATCGTGGTAGGCGAAGAATGCTCTAAATTCGTCTGGTCGATGAGCTAGGGCAAGGAAAACATTTGGAATGAAACCTACTTTTTCCTGAACAGCGGTAATACGTTCACGGATATCTTCATGAAGAGTTTCTAGTTTTGGCACAGAAAATCGGCTGATAGGTTTTTGACTCATGGGCTAAAAGAGCGTTTCAATAGATCCGTTTGCATGAATTGTTACGTATTGTACAAGAATCATTCTTACTGTCTGCATAACGGTGAAAATAGTTTATAGTTTCCTATTAACCCCATAATAATCGA